>JANRJF010000334.1:0-9810 GCA_033764095.1 Deltaproteobacteria bacterium
CCCAAGGGCGACGTGCTGAACTTCCCCGAGGGCTCCTCGGTGATCGACTTCGCCTATCGGATCCACTCCGAGGTCGGGCATCACTGCGCCGGCGCGCGCGTCAACGGCCGCCTGGTGCCGTTGCGCTACCGGCTGCGCAACGGCGACACCATCGAGATCGTCACCACCGCCAACCAGACGCCGAGCAAGGACTGGCTCACCACCGTCAAGACCAGCCGCGCCAAGGCGCGCATCCGCGCCTGGCTGCGCCACCAGCAGCGCACCCGCAGCCTGGCGGTGGGGCGCGAGATCCTCGAGCGCGACCTCACCCGCCATCAGCTGGAGCTGAAGAAGCTGCAGCGCGACGGCCGCCTCGCCGAGGCGGCGCACGGCCTCGGCCTCAAGGACGAGGAAGGGCTGATCGCCTCGATCGGCTACGGCAAGGTCACCACCGCGCAGGTGCTGTCGAAGCTCCTGCCGGAGGAAGAGCTGGCGCGCCGCTCCGGGCGCGACGAGGGCATGCTGCGCAAGTTCCTGCGCCGCGTCTCCGGCACCGGCGAGGGCGTGCAGGTGAGCGGCGTCGAGGACGTGCTGGTGCGCTTCGGCAAGTGCTGCGATCCGCTGCCCGGCGAGCGCATCCTCGGCTTCATCACCCGCGGCCGCGGCGTCACCGTGCACGCCATGGACTGCGCGCGCGTGCTGGAGAGCGATCCGCAGCGCCGCGTCGACGTGCAGTGGGAGAGCGGCGCCAACGGCCTGCGTCCGGTCAACCTCGAGGTGGTGTGCGTCGATCAGCCCGGCATGCTGGCGGCGATCACCAAGTCGATCTCCGGGGTCGGCGTCAACATCAGCCGCGCCCAGGTGCAGAGCACGCCGGAGAAGCAGGCGATCAACAGCTTCGAGGTGGTGGTCGGCACCGCCGACCAGCTCAACAAGGTCATCCGCGCCATCGGCAAGCTGCGCGGCGTGATCCGTGTCTCGCGCCCCAGGGCGTGACGGACCGCGATGCGCGAGGCCTGCCGAGCCGTGAGCCGCGCCGTCGCGCGATGACGCTCGCGGTGCGGTCGGCCTGGCATCTGGGGATGCCACACACCATCGCCGGGGCGCTCGGCGAGGTGGCGTTGATCGCGCGGTGCCAGGATCTGCACTGGCGCGAGCTCGGACGGCTGAGCGGCCGGGCCGCCTCCCGGCTCGCCGACGCCGCCGGGCGCGACGTCTACGCGAGCGTGTTCTTCGTCGATCTCGCCGCCGATGCGGCGCGCGGCCTGGCCGCCTTCCAGCCCGACGACGAGTTGGAGCTGGTGGGGCGGCTCGGCCGCTACGGCGCCAGCATGCTCGATGGCTGGCACGGTGTGTACCGCGCCGGCGCGCTGCCGGCGGCGCTGCCGGCGGACCTGCCGCCACCGCTGGCGCAGGTGCGCATGGCGTTCGTCCTGGTGGCGATGGGCGGCGGCAACGACGACCTGCGCGTCGCCGCGCCGGCCAACGCGCGCATGGAGGCGATTGCGCCGCTCGCCGCCGAGCCCGACGCCTACCGCCTGTCGCGCGCCGCGCGCGCCGCCGGCGGCTTCGGCGCCGCGCCGGCGCACGCCGCCCCGCTGTGGTCGGGGGCGCAGACAGTGACGCTGGCGATCGATCCCGACCGCGATCTGAACGGCGTCGGCCTGCTGTACTTCGCCAACTACGTCGCCTTCCTCGATGCCGCCGAGCGCCAGGCGCTGCTCGCCGCCGGCCTCAGCGCGGCCCAGCTGGCGGGGCGCGTCAGCGTGCGGCGTCGCATCGCCTACTACGGTAACGCGCTCGCCTCCGATCAGCTGCGCGTCGCAGTCGAGGCGCACGCGCTCGACGGCGAGCGTCGCCGCCTGCACATCGGCGCGCGCGTCCACCGCGTCAGCGACGATCGCCTGATCGCGGTGGCTGCCGCCGAGCGCGTGCTGCGTCCGTGACGACCTCGCGACGGACTCGACGCAGAACCACGCATGCGTTCGCAGGCGAATCCCCAGCGGGGCCGCCGCCCGCCCTGCGGGGGGATGCGTGGTGCTCCGTCGGCATCGGTGGTCACGCTTTGCTCTGCAGCAACACGACGATGTCGCGCACACTCTCCAGCCGCCCGGCGCGCAGCTCGCTGCCGTCGAAGGGGACGTCGAACTCTTCCTCGATGAAGGTGGCGAGCAGCGTCAGGCCCATCGAGTCGATCCACTGCTCGCTGAGGAGCGGCGAGTCGAGCGTCGGCGGTGGGCGGTCGTCGGCGGCGAAGTTGCGCTGCACGAAGTCGAGCAGCGCGGCGGCACGCGCATCGGTCATGGCCTGCGGCTAGCGCACGCCGAGCAGCAGCCGCAACAGGTCCGGCAACCCCGCTGCCGCCGGCCCCTGGTAGCTCAGCAGGATCGGCGTCAGGGCGCCGAACCCCCACATGGCGACGATCTCGCTCGCCAGGCGCAGGCGACCGGGCGGGCGTGCCGTGCCGCGGCGGCGGCCGGCGGCGACGTGCAGCACGACCCCGAGCGCGTTGAGCGCCGCCCACAGCGCGATGGCCGCGACGAAGGACCAATGGAAGGCCGGCGTCAGGAACGGCACGCCGAGCGCATGCCAGGCGAAGCTCACCGCGAAGGCGGCGAGGATGTTGCGGATCTGATGATGGCGGGCGGCGCCGAGCGGCGCGTAGACGTGCTGCACCAGCCAATTGGTCAGGGTGCCGCGCCACGCCCACCACAGCTCCGACGGGTTGCGGCAGGTGAGCAAGCCGGCAAAGTTCATGCGCAGCCGGATGCCGAGGCAGAGCGCGGTGGCATCCACCGTGCGCCAGGCGCCCATCGCGGCGAGGGCGATCTTGACGAAGAAGAGCGCCGCGCAGGCCCACGCCTCGGGCGCGCTGGCGCTGGCGAGCAGGCGCGGCAGCGACATCGGCACCGCCGCCGAGGCGACCAGCATCGCCAGCCCCTTGGCCAGGGAGGCGGCGGCGGCGCGCGGCTCCAACCGCGGCGGGCGGGCCAGGTTGCGGCGCGCGAACTCCGCGTAGACCTCCGGCGCGCCGCGCAGGCCGGTGATGCCGGGGTAACAGGTCATGTAGAGCGCGCAGTCGGCGAGCGCCGGCCGCGGCGCGCCGTGCGCGGCGACCATCAGGCTGACGTAGCGCAGCAGGCCGAAGGCGAGCAGGCCCTGCAGCCGTGCCGCCTCGAAGAGATTGCGGCGCCGCAGCCAGAAGGCGAAGGCATAGACGGCGAGCAGCAGCGCGGTGTGCGCGAGCCAGGCGCGCTCGCCGCGCCCGAGCGGGGAGCGATGCAGGGCGAGTCCACTGGCGGTGACCGCCGCCACGACGGCGACCGCCAACGGGCCGCAGTAGAGCAGCAGCAGGGCGGTGCTGAGCCCCGCCAGCACCAGCTTGCGCGGCGTCGCGGCGAGGCCGGCGGCGGCGAGGCCGGCGGCGGCGGCAAAGGCGAACTGGTCCCAGCGCAGGAACAGATCGTCGAAGCGTGCCGCCGGATGGGTGAGCAGCCAGGCGCCGAGTCCCGCCGCCACCGCGGCGGCGGGGACCCGCCACGCCGCCGTGGCGGCGGGGCGCAGGACATAGAGCAGGGCGGCAAGGACGAGCAGGCCGCTGACGTCGAGCAGTTGCGTCAGCGCGTCGCGCAGCGGACCCGGCAGCGCGGCGGCGGCGACGGCGGCGTCGAGCGGCGCGAGGAGCGGCTCGGCCAACCGCCGCAGCAGGTCGGGCTGCACCGCCGGCCGTGTTCAGGCGCCGCGCGGCCGGTGCGCGATGGCGTCGATCTCGACGCGCGCGCCGCGCGGCAGGGCGGCGACGCCGACGGTGGCGCGGGCCGGAAAAGGGGCGCGCACGAAGCGGGCGTAGATGTCGTTGACGGTGGCGAAATCGCCCAGATCGACCAGATAGATGGTCGTCTTCACGACATCGGTGAAGTCGAGCCCGGCGGCGGCCAGGACGGCGCTCAGGTTCTCCAGTACGCGCTCGGCCTCGGCGGCGGTGCCGCCGGACACCAACTGGCCGCTGGCCGGGTCGAGCCCGATCTGCCCCGAGCAGTAGACGACGCCGTGGTGTTCGACCGCCTGGCTGTACGGCCCGATGGCGGCGGGGGCGCGGTCGGTGGCGATCGGATTCAACGGCGTGACCAGTGACCGGTGACCAGTGACCAGCTGCGGTAGCGAATCCTACCGCTCACCGGTCACTGGTCACCCGTCACGCAGTGTTCTTACGCGGCCTTCAGCACCTTGCCCGAACGCAGGCAGCGCGTGCAGACCTTGATGTACTTCACGGTGCCGTCGAGGTTGGCCTTGACGCGCTGCAGGTTGGGGGTCCAACGCCGCTTGGTCTTGTTGTTGGCGTGGCTGACGCTGTTCCCGACCGAGGGGCCCTTGTGACAGATATGGCACTGGCGCATTGGCGACTGCTCCTTCGCAGGGTGCTGAACGGTCTTGGCTAGCACGCCCGCTCGCCGCGATTCAACGTCGCCCGCGCCCGCCGCCGGCGGACTGGCCCGGGGCCCCGGTTTCGTGGCACACGCCCCGACGCATGACAGCCGACCGCCCCTCACCCGGGTATGCGCGCTACGCCCTCGGCGTACTGGTGGTGGTGTATGTCCTCAACTTCCTCGACCGCCAGATCCTCTCCATACTGGCCGAGCGCATCAAGGCCGACCTGGGGCTGAGCGACGCGCAGATCGGCTTCCTCTACGGCACCGCCTTCGCCGTGTTCTACGCCCTCTTTGGCATCCCGCTCGGGCGGCTGGCGGATGTCTGGGTGCGCACACGGCTGATCGCCGTCGGCCTGGCGGTGTGGAGCCTGATGACCGCCGCCTCGGCCTTCGCGCGCGACTTCCTGCAGCTCGGCCTGGCGCGCATCGGCGTCGGCATCGGCGAGGCGAGTGCCAACCCGGCCGCCTACTCGCTGCTCTCCGACTACTTCCCGCCCGAGCGGCGGACCACCGTCCTGGCGCTCTACTCCAGCGGCATCTACCTCGGCGCCGGGCTCGGGCTGGGCATCGGCGGGCTGATCGTCGAGCGCTGGGACGCCGCCTTCGCCGGAGCCGCCGCGCCATTCGGCCTGCGCGGCTGGCAGGTGGCGTTCCTCGCCGTCGGCACGCCCGGTCTGTTGCTCGCCGCCTGGGTAGCGACGCTGCGCGAGCCGCGCCGCGGCGCCAGCGAGGGGCGCCCGGAGCCGCCAGCCGAGCCGCACCCGTGGCGCGCCTTCGGCCGTGAGCTCGCCGCGGTGCTGCCGCCGCTCACCCTCGTCAGCCTCGCCGCCAATGCCGGGCGTCGGGCGGTGCTGCTCAATCTTGCGGCGGCGCTCGCCATCGCCGCCGCCGCCGGGGGCCTGATCGGCTGGTTGGGCACGCCGGCACAGTGGATCGCGCTCAGCATCGGCCTCTACGCCGCGGTGTCGTGGGCGCAGGGGCTGGCGCAGCGCGACCCGGAGGGCTTCGCGATCATCTTCCACACCCCGACGCTGCGTCCAGCGGCGTTCGGCTTCGCGCTGCTCGCCTTCACCGGCTACGGCATCGGCTTCTGGGTGCCGCCGTATTTTCTGCGCGTGCGCGGCGTCAGCGAGGCGGAGGCCGGTCTGATGCTCGGCGGCACCGCCGCCGCCGCCGGCTGGCTCGGCGTCACGCTCGGCGGCCTGTGGGCGGATCGCTGGCGGCACCGCGCCGTCGAGGCGCGCTTCTACGTCGGCATCGTCGCGACGCTGGCGCCGCTGCCGCTGGTGTACTGGATGCTCTCCACCGAGACGCACGCCGCCGCCTTCGCCATCAACATCCTGGTGAGCCTCACCACCTCGATGTGGATCGGGCCCGGCGCGACCACCGTGCAGGATCTGGTGCCGCCGCGGCTGCGCGCCTCGGCCGCCGCCGCCTACCTGCTGGTGGTCACCTTCATCGGCCTGGCGCTCGGCCCCTATGTCATCGGCCGCCTCAGCGTCGCGCTCGGCGATCTGCGCTCGGCCATGTTGTGGGGACTGGTGGTCAACCCGATCGCCGCGCTGCTGCTGTGGATGGCGGCGCGGCGCTTGCCGGCGGATGAGGCGCGCGCCAACGCGCGCGGCTAGGCGGGCCGCGGTCGGCGCCGCCGTCCGCGCATGCGCTCCACGACCCGCGTCGTCGAGTGGCCCTTCGCGAACGGCAGTGACTTCACCGTCCCGCCGCGCGCCAGGACGAGGTCGGCACCGACGATGCGGTCGATACTCCAGTCGCCGCCCTTGACCAGCACGTCGGGCCGCAACGCCTTGATCGTCGCGTACGGTGTGTCGGCGCTGAACACGGTGACGTAGTCGACCATCTCCAGCGCCGCGAGCACCTCGGCGCGATCGCGCGCGCGGTTGAGCGGTCGGCCGGGTCCCTTGCCCAGACGGCGCACCGAGGCGTCGCTGTTGATCGCTACCACCAGCACGTCGCCGAGCCGCCTGGCCGCGCGCAGGTAGCGCACGTGGCCGGGGTGGATGAGGTCGAAGACGCCGTTGGTGAACACGAGGCGCTCGCCGCGCCGGCGGTGGACGGCGAGTCGGCGCCGCAGCGCGGCGAGCGGCAGCACCGGCGAGTCGGCGGGCATCGGCGGCCGTCGCGTGGCTGAGCGCCCGCGCCGGCTATGCCCGCGCCCGGCGGCGCAGGCGCCAGGCGGCGACGGCGAGGATCGCGCCGAGCGCGGCGGCGGACCCGCCGCGGCCGAGCGCCGGCGCCGATACGCCGCCGGCCTGGCAGGCGCAGGCACGCATGCCGCTTTCGCCGGCATCGGCGGTGGTGGGATCGGTGCAGCGGACGCTGTCCTGTGAACCCGACTCCCTCACGCAGCCGAGGCCGTCCGGGCTGCAATCGATCGGGAACGGCGGAAAGCCCAGCGCGCCGAGGGCGGCGAGCACCTGCGCGCAGTGCGCGTCGGTCCCGTCGCTGCCGGCGAACGTGCGCGTCGCTTCATCGTAGGGGAAGCCGACCGCTGCGCAGACCGCGGTGCAGCTCTGTCCGGTGCCACCGAGAAACCAGCACGAGCCACCCACCGCGACGCCGGCGATGCACTCGACCGCCCGCGCCGGCGCCGCCGACCATGCGAGTCCGAGCAGCAGCGCTGCCAGGACGCTCCTCGACCATGCCCCGCGCATCTGCACCCTCCCGGCGCCGCATATCCGCGGCGGCAGAACGGTGCAACCGATCCGCGAGACGCCGTCGCCGGCGCCGCCCAGGTCCCGACGCATCCGCGAGCCCGAGGGCTGCAGGCCACCGGTCTTCTCGTCCCGCCGCGCGCCGTGGTACTACGCCGGCATGCCAGATTTCCGCCGCAAGGCGGTGCGGGAGCGCATGACGGTGCGCCTCGACGCGAGCGGCATGCTGAGCGAGGCGGTGGGGGCCGAGGGGCTGACGCCGGCCGACCTGGATGGGCTGCGCGAGCGCGCCGCCGAGGCGGTGCGCTCGCTGGCCGCCAAGCGCGCCGCCGGCGAGCTGCCGATGTTCGACCTGGCGCAGCATCCCGAGGCGCTCGGGCGCATCACCGCGCTGGCGCGCGAGGTGCGCGACGAGATCGACACGCTGGTGGTGCTCGGCATCGGCGGCTCGGCGCTCGGCAGCCGCGCCATCCTCGACGCGCTGGCGGAGGGGCCGCAGCGGGTGATCGTCGCCGCCAACGTCGATCCCTGGAGCTTCGGCGTGTTGCTCGACCAGCTCGACTGGACGCGCACCGCGTTCAACGTGGTCAGCAAGTCGGGCGAAACGGCGGCGACGATGGCGCAGTTCCTCATCGTGCGCGACCGCCTGCTGCGCGCGCTCGGCGCCATCGACTACAAGCCGCGCGTCATCGTCACCACCGACGCGACGCGCGGCAGCCTGCGGCAGATCGTCAACGACGAGGGCTTTCGCGATCTCGCGCTGCCGGCCGGCGTCGGCGGGCGCTTTTCGGTGCTCACCGCGGCCGGCCTCTTTCCGGCAGCGGTGGGCGGCGTGCGGGTCGAGGATCTGCTCGCCGGCGCGGCCTGGATGGACGCGCGCGTGCAGTCGCCGGAGCCCGACGAGAACCCGGCGCTGCTGCTCGGCATGCTGCTCTACCTGGCGGAGACGCGGCGCAAGACCAACGTCGTGGTGCTGATGCCGTACAGCGACCGGCTACGCGCCCTCGGGCGCTGGTTCGCGCAGCTGTGGGCGGAGAGCCTCGGCAAATCGGTGGACGTCGACGGCCATCCGTCGCGCGCCGGCTCGACGCCGCAGCCCGCCGTCGGCGCGACCGACCAGCACTCGCAGCTGCAGCTGTGGCTCGACGGGCCGGGCGACCAGGTGGTGATCTTCGTGCGCGTCGAGGACCACGGGCGCGAGATCGAGATCCCCAACGCCTACAAGGACCTCGAGGGCGTCGGCTACCTGCGCGGCAAGGGCCTCGGGGCGCTGCTCAACCTGGAGCAGCGCGCCACCGAGCGGGCGCTGCAGCAGCGCGGCCGGCTGGGGCTGACGCTGTCGGTGCCGCAGCTGAACGCCTTCACGCTCGGCCAGCTGTTCCAGCTGTTCGAGGCGGCGACGCTGTTCGCCGCGGCGCTGCACCGCGTCGCCGGTTGGGACCAGCCGGCGGCGGCGGAGGAGGGGCGGCGGCTGACCTTCGGGTTGGCGGGGCGCGAGGACCGCGTCGCCGAGGTGGAGGCGTGGCTGGCCGCGAAGCCGACGCGCGAGCAGCCGTGAGCGAGGCGCCGGCCGCCAGCGGCACGCCGCGGGTGCGCGTGCTGCCGCCCGAGATCGCCGACCAGATCGCCGCCGGCGAGGTGGTCGAGCGGCCGGCATCGGTGGTGAAGGAGCTGATCGAGAACGCGCTCGACGCCGGTGCGCGGCGCATCGCGGTCGAGCTCGAGCAGGCCGGCGTCGGGCTGATCGCGGTGATCGACGACGGCGAGGGCATGCACACCGAGGACGCGGTGACCGCCTTCGCGCGCCATGCCACCAGCAAGCTGGCGAGCGTCGACGACCTCGGCGCCATCCACACGCTCGGCTTCCGCGGCGAGGCGCTGGCCTCGATCGCGGCGGTGTCGCGCACCACGCTGACCACGCGCCGGCCGGGCGACCTGGGCGGCACGCGGGTGAGCATCGCGCATGGGCAGATCGAGTCGGTGCGCGAGGTCGGCACGCCGGTCGGCACCCGCGTCGAGGTCGCCGACCTGTTCGGCAACGTGCCGGCACGGCGCAAGTTCCTCAAGGCGGCGGCGACCGAGGTCGGGCACGTCAGCGAGCTGGTGACGCGCACTGCGCTGGCCTGGCCGCAGGTCGGCTTCACGCTGCGCCACGGCGGCCGCGCGTTGGTCGAGCTGGCCGGCGTCGAGGAGGCGGCGGAGCGGGTGCGGCAGGTATTCGGTCCCGAGCGCGCCGCGGCGATGCTGCCGTTCGCCAGCCGCGCCGGCGGCGGGCTGGTGCACGGCTGGCTCAGCGATTCGCACCTGACGCTACCCAGCCCGCGCCAGGTCTACACCTACGTCAACCGGCGCTACGTGCGCGACAAACTGGTCACCCACGCGCTGATGGCCGGCTACTCGACGCTGCTGATGCATGGGCGCTACCCGGCGGCGGCGATCTTCCTGGAGGTGGCGCCGGAGGACGTCGACGTCAACGTGCACCCGGCCAAGTCGGAGGTGCGCTTCCGGCGCGCCGGCGCGGTGCACGAGCTGCTGGCGCAGGCGGTGCAGGCGCGGCTGAAGGATCAGCGCCGCGACGGCCAGCGCAGCACGCTGGCGATTCCGTCGCTGGGACGACAGATGCCGTTCGCGCTGCCGCCGCGCGCCGACGCGGCGAGGCTGGGCGGCGCGGCGTTGCGCCTGGTCGACGCGCCGCCGCTCGCCGCCGACGCGGCGCTGGGTGTCGGCGG
>JANRJF010000335.1:0-28949 GCA_033764095.1 Deltaproteobacteria bacterium
TCGAGCGCGCCGAGCACTTCCTCGATCGGCGTGTCCTTGTCGTGGCGGTGCAGCTGGTAGAGGTCGATCCAGTCGGTGCCGAGGCGGCGCAGGCTCTCCTCCACCTGCAGCATGATCGCGCGCCGCGAGGTGCCGCGGTCGAGCACCCCGTGCGGCCCCGGCATGAACACCTTGGTGGCGAGCACGACGTGCTCGCGCCGCCCCTTCACCGCCTGGCCGGTGATCTCCTCCGACTCGCCCCAGTTGTAGCGGTTGGCGGTGTCGATGAAGTTCACCCCCTCGTCGAGGGCGCGGTGGATGATCTTCGTGCAGTCCTGCGCATCGCTGTTGCCCCAGCGCCCGAACATCATCGTGCCCAGGCAGATGCGCGAGACCTTCATTCCGGTCGAGCCGAGTCGGCGGTAGTCCATGCGCTTCACTAGAACAGAAGCGTGACCGGTGACCAGTGACCGGTGACCGGTGAAGCGCCGGTGCGTAGTAGCGCGGCCCTCCGTGGCCGCCTCCCGATTGGACCGAGCACGGACGCCCGAGGGCCAGCGTCTTCGACCGGTCACCGGTCACTGGTCACCGGTCACGCTTCTCCCCTATGTTTGCGCGGTCATGTTCGACCGACTCTTCTCGCCGCTCCGCCTCGGCCCGCTCGAGGTGCGCAATCGCATCGTCTTCGGCGCGCACTTCACCATGTTCTCGGAGCCGGCGGCGGTGTTCGGCGAGCCGGGGTACTTCGGCGCGCGCTACGGGCGCTATCTGGCCGAGCGGGCGCGCGGTGGGGTCGGGCTGATCATCGCCGGGCAGGCGCAGGTGCACCCGACCACCGCCTACCAGATGCCGAACAACGCCTGCGCCTGGCGGCCGGAGGCGGTGCCGCACTTCCGCGCCCTGACCGAGCAGGTGCATGCGCACGGCGCGCGCATCGTCCTGCAGTTGGCGCACAACGGCGGCGTGAACATGGGGCCGTGGTCGAAGTTGCCCGCCTGGGCGGCGTCGGCGGTGGCCAACTCGCTGGAGCCGCCGAAGGCCATGGAGGCGGCCGACATCGCCGACGTCATCGCGCACTTCGCGCTGGCGGCGCGGCACGCGGTCGCCGGCGGCTTCGACGGCGTCGAGCTGCACGCCGCGCACGGCTATCTGCTGCACGAGTTCCTCTCGCCGCGCAGCAACCGGCGCAGCGACGCCTACGGCGGCACGCTGGAAAACCGACTGCGGCTGACCGTCGAGGTGCTGCGGGCCGTGCGCGCGGCGGTCGGCGGCGGCGCGGCGGTCGGCGTGCGCCTGGTCGGCGACGAGGAGACGCCGGGCGGGCTCGGCGCCGCCGACGCGGCGGCGGTCGCCGCGCAGCTCGAAGCGCACCGGCTGGTCGACTTCCTCAACGTCAGCGTCGGCATCTCCGGCATCGGCATGGTGCGGCCGCTCTACGTGCCGCACGGCTTCGGCAGCTACGCGGCGCGCGCCGTCAAGCAGGCGGTGGCGCGCACGCCGGTGTTCACCGTGCATCGCATCCTCACCCCCGAGGAGGGCGAGGAGATCCTGGCGCGCGGCGACGCCGACGCGGTGACCGTCGTGCGCGCGCTGATCGCCGATCCGGAATGGCCGGCCAAGGCGGCGCGCGGCGCCAGCGACGAGATCCGCCGCTGCACCGGCTGCAACCAGGGCTGCTACGGCAACCTGACGCTCGGCGTGCCGGTCACCTGCGTCACCAACCCGGCGGTCGGCCGCGACGCCGAACTCGGGCTCGATTCGCTGCAGCCGGCGCCGCGGCGCAAGCGCGTCGTCGTGATCGGCGGCGGCCCCGCCGGCCTCGAGGCCGCCTGGGTGGCGGCGGCGCGCGGGCACCAGGTCACGCTACTGGAGCGCGGCAACGCCCTGGGCGGCAAGATCCGCCTCGCCGCCCGCCTGCCAGGCCGCGGCGAGCTGGCCGACTTCGCGCAGTGGCGCGCCGCCGAGTGCGCGCGGCACGGCGTCGAGGTGCGGCTCGGCGTCGACGCCGACGCCGATGCGGTGCTGGCGCTGCACCCCGACGCGGTGGTCGTCGCCACCGGCGGGCGCGCCACCGTCAACGCACCGGCCAAGGGCTGGCCGTCCATGCCAGTGCCGGGCTCGCAGCAGGACTTCGTGCTCGACCACGAGGTGGCGCTGGAACGGCTCGACCAGCTCGGCCCGTGCGTCGTCATCTTCGACGTCGTCGGCCACATCGAAGCGATCGGGCTCGGCGAGCTGCTGGCGGCGCGCGGCGTCGCGACCACCGTCGCCACGCCGTTCGCCATGCCGGTCTGCCTCGACCGCGAGACCGCCGGCTACGCCCTGCCGCGCGCCTGCCAGGCCGGCATGCGCTGGCGTCCGAACACCGGCCTGGTGGCGATCGGCGACCACGCGGTGACGCTGATCGACGTGTACGCGCGGCAGCCGGAGCCGCTCGACGACGTCGATCACGTCGTCATCCGCACGCACGGCGTCGCCGACGACGCCCTCTACTTCGCGCTGCAGGGCCGCGTCCCCGAAGTCGTGCGGGTCGGCGACGCCGTCGCCCCGCGCTGGGCCGATCGCGCCATCTTCGAAGGCCACCTCGCCGGCCGCGCGCTGTGAGCGCGAGCGTTCGTCGTCGCACCAGCGACCCGGGCCACGGAGTACACGGACAACTGATCGGATTTCACGGAGTCTTCGGAATGTTTCACGGAGCCATCGGAATGGACTCTTTTCCTTCCGTGAAATCCGATCAGTTATCCGTGTACTCCGTGGCCCAGCGCGCCCGCTCGAAGACGCGCCGTCCCAAATTCGGGCGCGCCGGCGGCCGCGGACTGTGCTATGGCCCGCGGCGGAGGTCGGGGTGAGGTGATCGGTGGCGCGAGAAATCGACTGTCGCGTTGGGGTGCGCTGGGGCTGGCCGTGCTGCTCGCCGGGTGTGCGAGCCATCGGGCGGTCGACCCGAAGGTGACCGCGACGCTGGCCACCGGCCAGGTGCAGTTGAAGGGCGACGATGGGCAGGTGCTGGGGATGTTGCGCAGCACCGCCGAACCGCCGGCGCTGGTACTGCTGCGGCCGGACGGCTCGCAGGTGCCGTGCGGGGCGTGCCGCGACGAGCTGGTGCAGCAGTCGGTCGGACCGGGCGGGCGCACGGCCCGCGTCGAGTACCGCTTCTGCGGCGCCACCGTCGACCTGGCGACGCGCGTGCTGATCTCCGGCGCGGCCGACGACGCGATCGTGCTGGTGGTCGCCGGACCGCAGACGGTGCGCGTCGAATGGACCGGCCCCAACGCGCTGCGCGTCCACCACGTGCCGATCAAGGACGACGACGTCTACACGCGGCTGCGCAGCTCCGGCGATGTGACCATCGTCTACAGCGACGAGCTCGGCGGACCGGATCTCGACGCGGTCAGCATGCGCACCGAAGCCGCCGCGCTCGACACCGCCAGCTTCGAGTACGGCGCGCGCGGGCGTGCCGCCGGCATGCCGGTCGAGATGCTGGAGCGCATCGCGGGCTGGAGCCAACAGTCCTCCGGCCTCTACCGCGAGGAATGGGGCGTCTGGTCGGGCGCGCCGCCGTACGGCGACGGCCCGCGCGGCGCCGCCCAGATCGCGCGCGGCATCCACTACGTCGAGTCGGGTGGCAACGAGTGAGGCGGCGCGGCTCGTCGCCCAACGGGGGCCACGGATTACACGGATACGTTCAGATCAACATTACACGGATAGGGCGATGGTATCTTGAGTCTTCACCGCGGAGGCGCGGAGACGAGGGACAGAGGGAGGAAACTAATTTTCTTCTCTCTGTGAAATCCGTGTACTCCGTGGCCACCCCGGTCCCCCACGAGACCCTAACCTGCCCTCAACGGCGCAGCTCCAGCTCGAGCTGACTGAAGACGAAGGCGTGCGGCGCCGGCGGTGGGGGCGTCACCGCGGCGTAGCGCTCCAGTACGTCGGCGATGAAGGCGGGGCGGCGCTCGGCGGCAAGCTGGCCGGTCCAGGCGACGAAGGTGGCGTCGGCAAAGGCGACGAACGCCGCGTGTGATTCGAAGTCCCATGCCTCCTGCACGACGTCGCAACGGACCACGTGCAGGCCGGCACGTTCGGCGCGCATCGCGTAGTCGTCCGCCGCCGGATGCACGAACGGCGCGCGATGCGCGGCGAAGGCCGCCGACCAGGCCGGCGCCGCGCAGGTGTCTTCGATCACGTCCTCCAGCGAGCGCCGCGCCGCCGCCGGCACGAAGCGCAGGACCGCGCGCCCGCCGGGCCGCAGCGCCGCGGCGATGCCGGCGAGCGGCGCGTCGAGGTCGAGCACCCAGTGCAGCGCGTTGAAAGAGACCACCAGGTCGAACGCCGCGCGCCACGGCAGGCGCGCCGCATCGGCGACGGCGTAGGCGAGATTCGCATGCGTCGCGGGCGGAAACGCGCGCGCCGCGTACTCGACCATCCGATGCGAGACATCGCAGCCGACCGCGCGTCCGCGCGGCAGCCGCGCCGCGAGCGCCGCCGTCAGCCGGCCGTCACCGCAGCCGACATCGAGCACGTGCTCGTCGCCGCGCAGCGCGACCGCCGCGAGGCTCTTGCCCGCCAGCCATTCCTGCAGCGCCGAGACCTGGCGATAGGCGGCGGCATTCCACTCGGTCGGCATCGGCTCTGGTTGTTGGTTGTCTGGTTGTTTGTTGTTAGGTCGGAAATCGGAGCGCTTCTCTCGGGGCTGGCGCCGTTCTGCCTAGCAACTCAACAACCTGACAACCAACAACCTCAACCAACGAGGACCTCATGTCGCTACGAGTGATCCAGTGGGCCACCGGCCATGTCGGCGTACACGCGCTGCGCGGCATCGCGCAGCATCCCGACCTCGAGCTGGTCGGGCTGTGGGTGAGCAGCGAGGCCAAGGCGGGCAAGGACGCCGGCGAGCTGTGCGGCATCGGCCGCACCGGCGTGACGGCGACCCGCGACGCCGAGGCGCTGCTGGCCATGGACGCCGACTGCGTCTCCTACATGGGCGCCACCGACTACCGCCCGGGTGAGGCGATCGAGGACATGTGCCGCATCCTCGCCTCGGGCAAGAACCTGGTCACCACCTCGTTCGTGCCGTTGATCTACCCGTGGCAGACCATCCCCGCCTTCGCCGAGCAGATCGAGGCGGCCTGCCAGCAGGGCGGCACCTCGTTCTTCTGCTCCGGCATCGACCCCGGCTTCTCGCCCGACGCGCTGCCGATCGTGCTGTCGATGCTCTCCGAGCGCGTCGAGTCGGTGCGCGCGCAGGAGATCTTCAACTACGCCACCTACGACCAGCCGACGACGCTGTTCGAGGTGATGGGCTTCGGCAAGCCGCCCGGCACGATGGTGCCGCTGCTCTTTCCCGGCGCGCTGAGCATGGCCTGGGGCCCATCGGTGCGCATGGTGGCAGCGGCGCTCGGCGTCGAGCTCGAGTCGATCGAGCAGCACTACGAACAGGAAGTGGCGACCGAGAGCTTCGACATCCCGTGCGGGCGCATCGAGAAAGGCACCGTCGCCGGCCTGCGCTTCGAGGTGTCGGGCATCGTCGGCGGCAAGCCGATGATCACCGTCGAGCACGTCACCCGGCTGCGCGACGACATCGCGCCGCACTGGCCGCAGGGCATCGGGCCGGGCAATTATCGGGTCACGATCGAGGGCATGCCGGCGATGAAGTGCGATCTGCAGATCGGCTTCAACAGCCCCGACCACAACATCGACGGCTGCGTCGCCAGCGCCATGCGCGTCGTCAACGCCATCCCGGCGGTGTGCGCCGCGTCGCCGGGCCTGAAGTCATGGCTCGATCTGCCCATCTACGCCGCACGACTTGGGAAGCGATGAGTGCTGAGCGATGAGCGATGAGGACCACCGATCTCCTCATCGCTCGTCGCTCATCGCTCATCGCTTCCTCAATATGCCGAGATGCGGAACTCGTCCTTGCCTTCCAGCATCTTCGGCGTGATGACCTGCGAGCCGTTGACGAGGTCGAAGACGTCGTTGGCGGCGTCGATGTTACCGGCGGTGAAGAAGCCGGTGATGCCGGCGAGCTCGGCACCCATGAAGGTCGTGGCGAGACGCAGCGGCAGGTAGACGACGTTGATCGCCATGGCGCCGAGCGCGGTGCCCGGGCTGCGGTCGCGGTGCTTCACGGTGGGATCGAGCTCTTCCTCGGCAGCCAGCAGCGGGGCCGCCAGGCAGGTCACCGCCAGCACGATCAACAGCAGTCGTCGCATCACTCGCTCCTCCCGCGCCTCAGGCGCGCGTCGCGCGCCGCCGCGGCGCACGGGCCGGCTTCCGGCCGACCACCACCTTCGATACCAGATGCGGCTCGCTCGACTCCACTGCGAAGCCGCACTCCTGCAGGATCGCCGCGAGGTCGTCGCGCAGATACCCCTTGTAGTACGGCTCATGGTAGGCGGCCGGAAAGCCGAGCAGCACCGGCTCCAGCGCGCCGCTGTCGCTGATCTGCGCCGAGTCGTTGATCACCAGGCGGCCGCCCGGCTTGAGCACCCGCCACGCCTCGCGCACGACGCGGCGGCGCGCGTCGCCGGGCAGCTCGTGGAACAAGAAGATCGAGGTCACCGCATCGAAGTGACCGTCCGACCACGGCATCGCCTCGGCGTTGTCGTTCACCAGGCTGACGTCGGCTCCGTCGAGCCAGGCCGCCGCCTGTTTGAGGTACGGCGCGCTGAGATCGAGGCCGAACAGCTTCGCCTGCGGCACGGCACGGCGCAGCTGCGAGAGGAACCGACCGGTGCCGCAGGCGACGTCGAGGATGCGCGGCCGCGCGACGCCGCGTACCGCCTCGACCACCGGCGGGATGGCCATACGGCGCATGATGTCGGCGGTGCCGGCGAAGAGGAACTCGACGCCGGCGTCGTAGAGGCGCGCCGAGCGGTCGCTCAACCAGCCGTCGGTCTGCCAGTGGAAGGTGCGCAGGTAGTAGCGCGGGTAGCGACTGCGATCGACGCCGGCGGGCAGGTCGTCATGGCCGCCGGTGTAGCTGCGCCACAGGAATCGCGGCAGGTCGGCGAGCGCCTCGGGCAGCCGCCGCAGGTAGTCGAGCAGCGGCAACTGGTGCAGCAGCTCGCGCGGGTAGATCCCGGCATCGGCGTTGGCGAGGTCGCGCTCCAGCAAGGCCTCGTAGCGCTGGCGCAGTAGCCCGACCATCTCCGGCGCGATGCGCGGCTGACGCGGCGAAAGGATCATGCTCCACAGCCGGCCCGGCACCGCCAGCGACGCGACCAGTCCGTACTGGCGGGCGCGGTAGCGGGCGCGGTCGAGGGTGCGGAACAGCTCGGGCGCCCCCGCACCGATCGAGGTGGTCATCGCGTCCATGCTCGGCATTGTGCACGTCATTCCTTGCGCCGCAACGGCCGCTGCGGACCACGACAGCGCGACCCGACGTCGTGTCTTGGTGTCGCAGTGCCGTTGTGGTTATGCAGGACGGCGATGCTCCGCCTGCGCACCGAGACCGGCGCCGAATGGCTCCGCACCGTGCTGGCCGACCTCGACGGCTTCCTGCAGGACCACGGCGCCAACGAGCGCAAGGCGTCGGCCAGCGCGGTGCTGCTGGCGGTGCACTACCCGGAGCGCCGCGCGCTGGTCGACGCGATGGTCGAGCTGGCGCGCGAGGAGCTGGAACATTTCGCTCAGGTCTACGCCGTGCTGGCGCGCCGCGGTCTGACGCTCGGCATCGATTCCCCCGATCCCTACATGGGCGCGCTGACCCGCCTGATGCGCAAGGGGCACGCGCTGCACTTCCTGCTCGACCGCCTGCTGGTCTTCGGCATCGTCGAAGCACGCGGCTGCGAGCGCTTCGGCATCCTCGCCGAGGCGTTGCCCGACGCCGAGCTGCGCGCCTTCTACGCCGAGCTGACCCGTTCCGAGGCGCGCCACCACGGGCTCTTCGTCCGCCTCGCCTACAGCATCGCGCCGCGCGCCGAGGTCAACGCGCGGCTCGACGCGCTGCTCGATGCCGAGCAGGTGATCATCGCCGAGCTGCCGGTGCGCGCCGCGGTGCATTAGTTGCTCCCCCGCTGAAGCAATCCCCCCTTCGAAGAAGGGGGGTGAGGGGGATTTTCAAATCGATTCCTCAGAGATGTCGAAGCGTGCGTCGGATAGATCCCCCCTCACCCCCCTTTCTCAAAGGGGGGAATCGGAGGACCGTGTTCAACAGGGGAAACGAACCGTCCTCGGATTGTTCCCGCATCCGGACGACGAGACCTACTCGGCCGCGGGGCTGCTCGCCTGGTGCGCGGCGCGGGGCGCGGCGGTGCACCTCGCTTCGGCGACGCGCGGCGAGCGCGGCTGGGACCGCCACAAGCGCATCGCCAGCGGAGCGCACCTGGCGGCGCACCGTTCCGGCGAGCTCGCCGCCGCCTGCGCCGCGCTCGGCGTCGCGCCGCCGGTGTGCTTCGATCTGCCCGACGGCGGCGTCAGCGACATCGACCGCGCCGCCGCCGCGGCCGGCGTCGGCACCCATCTGCGCGCCCTGCGTCCCGACCTGATCGTCACGCTCGGCCGCGACGGCGCCTACGGGCATCGCGATCATCTCGCCTGGACGGCGATCGTCGAGGCAGCGGTGGCACTGCTGCCCGACGCCGAACGGCCGCGTCTGCTGCACGCCGCCTTTCCGCGCGGGCTGTTCACGCGCGTCGCACAGCTCGGCAAGCGGGTCGGCGCGGTGGCGGACGATTTCGACGCCGACGGCGTCGGCGTCGCGCGCGAAGCGGTGGCGCTGCGCCTCGACGTGCGGCCGCTGCGCGACGCCAAGCTGGCGAGCTGCCTGGCGCACGACTCGCAGCTCGATGTCGCGCCCGGCAGCTTCTTCCGCCGCGTGCTCGAGCCGCTGCTCGAAGAGGAGTGGTTCGTCGTCGCCGCCGGACCGCCGCTGCCGGCCGCGACCAGCGACCCGTTCGCTGGACTCTGATGCGCGTCCTGCACCTGACGCGCGACTTTCCTCCGCATCACTGCGGCGGCATCTCCACCGCTGTCGCCGGCCTGGCGCACGCCTCGCTGCGCGCCGGCCTGGCGGTGGCGGTGCTGTCGTTCGACGCCTGGCGACCGTCGCTGCCGGGCGCGGCGCGCGCCGCGGTTGCGCGCCAGGCCGCCGCCGCCGGCGAGGCGCTGCCGGTGCTGCGCCTCACCACGCCCGACGACCTGCCCGACGCCCGCGCCTTCGCCGCCGCGTGGCGTCCGGACGTGCTGCACGTGCACGACGGCATGCTGTGGCCGTTCGCTGCCGATCTGCGCAGCGCACTGCGTGCACCGGCGGTGTTCACCGTGCACGTCGCGCATCGCGCCATGAACGCGCTGCGCGGCGTGCCACACACCGCCAGCCTGGCAGCGCAGGAGCTGGCGCTGGCGGACGCCGACGCGGTGCTCTTTCCCTCCGCCGCGGCACGCGCCGCGGTCGCGCAGCCGTCCAGCGCGCACCGCGCCGTCGAGGCGCCGCTCGGCGTCGACGACAGCGACGCGGCGCGCGCCGCACGGGTCGGGGAGCGCGCGCGGCTGCTGCTGGCGGTCGGGCGCTTCGACGACGTGAAGGGCACCCCGGAGCTCTTCGCGGTGCTGCGCGCCGCACTGCGACGCCTGCCCGATGCCAACGCGGTGATCGCCGGCGATCTGCCAGCCAACCCGCGGGCGGCCGAGCGCTGGCGCGCCCGCTGGGAGCGCGACACTTCCGCGGCGCTGCGCGCGCGGGTGCACTTCGCCGGTTGGCTCGCGCCGGCTGCGCTTGCCGCGCAGTACGCGCGCGCCGCGGTGGTGATCGTGCCGAGCCGCTTCGAGACCTTCGGCCTGGTGCCGTTGGAGGCGATGCTGCATGGCGCCGCAGTGGCCGCCACCGACGCCGGCGCCCTGCCCGAGCTGATCACGCACGACGTCACCGGCCTGCTGTCGCCGGTCGGCGACGTCGCCCGCCTCACCGAGCACGTCGTCGCGCTGGTCGAGGATCCCACCCACGCCGCTCGACTCGCCGCCGCCGCGGCTGCCGAGGTGCGCGCGCGCTGGCTGTGGGAGCACCGCCTGCCGGCGGTGCGGTCGGCGTACGAGGCGTAGAGGCCGGCCCGCGATTGCGCCGACGCGCGTTGCCTCCTGCACCGGCGCGCCAAGGCGCGCCCGTACGGGGGGAGGCGGCGGCCGCAATGACCGCCTCCGGCGGGGAGAGGTTTACGGCGACCAGTTGCCGGTAACGTCGCCGAGCAGGACGGCGCGGAAGTCCTGCCCGTTGGCCGCGGCGCTCAGGGGCGTGTAGGCGATCGCGCCCATGGTGCAGGTCGCTGACGCGAGCGCTGGGGCGGTCAGCGATTGATTCGGCGCGGCGCTTGGCGACGGGACGAACAGCCACTCCGATCCGCAGCGTTCGGCGGCGGGCAGACGCTGCACCGAGCCGACGACGTGGCTGAGGATGGTCGCGGCGTCGAGCGTGCTGAGCGTGCCGTCGCCGGTGACGTCGCCGGCCAGGCGCTGGTCGCCATCGAGCGTGCGGGTGCCGGCGATCGCCTGCAGGATCCAGGCGGCGTCGAGCGAGCTGAGCGCCGCCCCCTGACCGCCGGTGCGTTGCGGTGCGATCGCCAACGGCGCGCCGGCGACGGCGGCGACCGTGTATGCGCCGCTCGCGTCGGTGAGCCGCGCGCCGACCGCGACCGACGGCACCGGGGCGGCGCCGCGGTAGTAGCGCAGCGCGCCGCTGACCGACACGGTCGCGGCCGGCGTCGCGGTCGCGCTGGCGCTGCGCGTCGCGGTCGCACTGCCGGTGCGCGTCGGGCTCGTCGTGACGGAAGGTGTCGCGCTCGGAGAGCGCGTCGCGGTCGGGGTCGGCGAGGCGGAACGCGTCGCGCTCGGGGTCGCCGTTCGGGTGGCGCTCGGCGGCACCGGCGACGGCGTCGGGGTCGGCGTCGGCGTGCCGGCCACGGCGCTGCCCGGCACGACCAGCAGCGTGATGGCGTTGGCGGCGAAGGTGAGGCTCGTGCCGGCGGCAGGCATCGCCACGTCCGCCAGGCGCTCGATCGCCGCCGGGTTGGCGGCGCCGTAGCGATAGACGCGCGCCGCGCCGCCGGGCGTGAAGCCGGCGAGTTGCAAGGCGCTGGTCTGCGGCGTCGCCGTCTTGTTGATCGCGATGATGGTCAGCGCGCCGTCGGCGCCGCGCTCGGCGGCATACACCGCCAGCGTCGCCTGGTCGGCCGAGCTCGCCGCCACTCCAGTGTCGCCGAAGCTGCCGCCGGCGCCGTCGTAGTTGCGATACATGCGGAAGGCGAAGGCGAGCGGCTGCGTCGCGGTGGGCGGATCCCACAGCGTCGCCAGGTCGAGGCCCTCGCGGCCGAAGATGCCGAGCACGTCGGCCTGCGCCAGCGCGCCGTTGACGTGCTCCGGCGCGCCCCAGTTGTACTCGCCGATCGCCAGCTTGGTGCCGGGGTAGTTGGCGTTCACCCAGTCGCGCATGCGCGGCAGCAGCCGCACCGGCTCGTTGATCCAGCTCTCGTCGGTGTAGTTCGCGTCCCACAGCGCGCGCGTCGAGCGCAGCCGGCGCGCCTGCGTCGCCGCATCCCCGGCGCCGGCGAGCGAGACGCCGGAGGCCTGCGGGTAGTAGTGCAGGTCGAGGGAGTCGAGCAGTCGCACGCCGTGCTGCTGGTCGTAGGCGCGCAACTGCTGCAGGTACCAGGCGGTGAGCTCGACGTTGCCGTGCGCCAGGCGATCCTGCGGGTTGTTCCACCAGGCACCGCCGGGGGCCGCGTCGAGCGCCGAATAGAGGTAGTTCGTCCAGCCCCACTCGGCCGGGCCGAGGGTCGCGGCGCTCGGATCGGTGGCCTTGATCGCCGCCGCGTAGGCGACGGTGCGGTCGCGCAGCTCGTCGTACGACAGCGGCGCCGGGTGGACGTCGCGGTGGGTGTGGCTCCACAGCATCGGCTCGTTGTCGAGGTTGTAGAAACGCACCCCGCCCTGCGCCGCCGTGCCGTAGCGGCCGATCAGGTGCTGCATCCACTCCTGCACGAAGCTCGGCGCGATCGCGTCGCTGATGTCGGACGCGTCGTTGCCGGTGATCGCGCTGCCGTTGCCGCGCACGCCGTTGCCGCAATCGGGGCGCCAGGGGTCGACCGACTGCTGGGTGCCGTACTTGGCGACGCTGAAACCGCAGCCGTAGGCGCGGCCGCGCGGCGTCCAGCCGATCAGCGGAATGGTGAGCAGCGTGTCGGCGCCGATGCCCAGATTCGACTCGACGAACTGGTCGCTGCTCGAGCCGTCCGGCAGCGCGCCGGGATTGGCGTTGTCGTTGGGAATGTTCTCGAAGTACCAGTCGGCGGCACGGTTCGAGGTGTCGGTGCGCCAGTTGTAGCGCGTCGTCGCGTTACCGCCCCAGCGCCGCAGCGGGACGCGCAGCTCGGCGGCGAGCGTCTCGTCGGCGAAGTTCATGCCGTAGATGAACGGGCTGATCGCGTGCCGACCGGCGGCGGCGTTCACCTGCAGCGCCGGACCGGCCACCGGGCCGACCGGCGTCGGGGTCGGCAGGCCGCTGGCGACGAAACGGACGTCGTCGACGCTGAACGTCGCCTGCGCGCCGGCGCTGTTGTTGAACCATGCAATCTTGGTCACCAGCGTCGTACCGAGCGCGGTGAGCGACACGTCGACCTGGGTCCAGGCGTTGGCCGCCGGCACGACGTCCTTGGTCACCTCGGCGCCGGTCAGGTGGTTGCCGACGATGACCTGCACCGCCTGACCGCCGGCGCTGCCGCCGTGGATCCAGCAGCGCAAGGTGTCGAGCCCGGTGATGTCGACGGCGTCATTGCGCCCCAGCTGCAGGCCGCTCCAGCCGCCGGTGTAGATGACGCCGACCGACGCGGTGCCGCCGTGCACCGGCGCGGCGCGGGCGAAGTCGCGCGTCACCCCGCCCCAGCTCCAGTCCTGCCAGCCGCTGGCCAACGCGTCGGCGTACACGACCACGTCGGCACGCACCGGCGCGGCGCAGAGCAACAGCAGCAGCGCAAGACGCACGCGAGCCCGCATCGGAGAAGTAGGGTGGCGGCGATGTGCGCTTTGCTGCGTGGGCACGTGGACGTGTCTGAGCAATCGTCGCGCCACGACTTCACCACAACGGCGCCACGTCACCACCAGACGCAACGGTGGTGTCGTTGTGTCGTGGTGTCGTTGTGGTGAAGAAAGGGCCGCAGAATGGCCCACCCGCCCAATCGCGCCTACTACGAAGCCTGCGCCGGCCGCTGGGCCTGCCAGCTGGATTTCGCCATCACCGACTGGCGTGCCTGGCGCGGCAGTCGCATGGCACTGGTCGGCCGCCTCAACCTGCTGGCGCTCGCCGCGGCGGTGCGGATCGCCCGGCTGCGGCTCGACACGAGTGTCGACGTCAACGACGCGGCGCGCGGCGAGGTCGTGCACACCACGCGGGTGAGCAAGTGGGGACTGACACTGATGCGCAGCATCGACCGCATCACGCTCGACGCCAACGGCCGCGACGCGACCATGCGCGTCGCCATGTCCTTCTTCCCGTTGCTGTGGCGCGCCGAGCGCTTCCCGTCGGCGGCGGCGACCATCGACGCCAGCGCCCGTCGTGCCGACTACCGCATCCCGTGGTTCGGCGGCGAGATGCACCAGAGCGGCGCGCTGAGCGCCGACGGCGCGACCGTCACGCTGGTGCAGGCGACCGAGTTCTCGCGCGGCGTCCAGGTCCTGCGCCGGGTTGGAAATCCCCCCTGCCCCCCTTTTGCAAAGGGGGGTGACGTGGCAGGCTCCGCCCATGCCTGACTTCAGCCTTTTCGGCGACGCGCACGTCCGCAAGTACGAGGAAACCGGCGGCAAGGTCGGCCACGACTGGAACGGCACCTCGTGCCTCATCCTGCACGATCGCGGCCGCACCAGCGGCGAGGTGCACAAGCACCCGCTGATCTACGGCAAGGACGGCCAGGACTACATCCTCATCGCCTCGAAGGGCGGCGCGCCCGATCACCCGGGGTGGTACAAGAACCTGCTCGCGCACCCGGACGTCGAGATCCAGGTGTGGGACAAGGTCATCCCGGTCACCGCGCGGACGGCGAACGCCGAAGAGAAGGCGCGCGCCTGGCCGATCATGACCAAGCAGTGGCCCGACTACGACAAGTACCAGTCGGGCACGTCGCGCGACATTCCGGTCGTGCTGCTGCGCCCGCGCTGAATCGCCGGCGCGGCGCGCCGCTTCCCCCACTCGATGAGCGCGCCCGAGGTTGACGGCCGCGATTCGCTGCTCGGCATCGCGGCGCGCGACCTGGAGCGCCTCACCCAGGTCACCGCGACGCTGGCGCGGCACGGCTTCGGCGCGCTGGTCGGCCGCGCCCAGGACCCCGGCGCCATCCCCGACACCACCACGCCGCAGGCGGTGCGCTTCGCCCGCCTGCTCGCCGACCTCGGGCCGACCTTCATCAAGCTCGGCCAGGTGCTGTCGATCCGCCGCGACCTGCTGCCGGCCGAGTACATCGCCGCGCTGGAAACGCTGCAGGACACCGCGCCCGAGGTACCGGCGGAGGCGGTCCGGGAGGTGATCGAGGCCGGGCTCGGCCAGCCGATCGAGAGCGTGTTCGCCAGCTTCGACCCGCAACCGCTCGGCACCGCCTCGATCGCGCAGACGCATCGCGCCACCGCCCGCGACGGCACCGCGCTGGTGGTGAAGGTGCAGCGGCCGGGCATCGAGCGCGTGCTGCGCGGCGACCTCGACCTGCTCTACCTGGCGGCGCGCGCGCTGGAGAGCGGCATCGACGAGCTGCAGCTCGCCGCGGTCTCGGAAGTGATCGCCGAGTTCGAGAAGGGGCTGCTGCGCGAGCTCGACTTCACCGCCGAGCTGGAGAACCTGGAGACCGCGCTGCGCCTGCTCGACCCGGCGCGCGCCATCGTCGTGCCGCGCCCCTACCGCGCCTACAGCTGCCGCACCGTGCTGGCGATGGAGCTGTTCCCCGGCCGCTCGCTGCGCGCCCTGGCGCCGCAGAGCGACGCCGCCCAGCACGTCGTCGAGGAGCTGGTGCACGCGGCGGTGAAGCAGGTGTTCGTCGACGGCTTCTTCCACGGCGATCCGCACCCCGGCAACGTGCTGGCGGACGATGACGGCCGCGTCTGCCTGATCGACTTCGGCCTCGCCGGCCGCCTCGACCAGGCGCAGCGCGACGACCTGGTGGCGCTGATCCTCGGCCTCATCCTCGGCGACGACGCCGGCATCGCGCGCGTGCTGCTGCGCATGGGCACGCCGACCCAACGTGTGAGTCTCGCCGAGCTGCGCGCCGAGGTCACCCGCCTGCGCACCGAGTACCTCAGCACCACCTCGCTGGAGGCGGTCGATTCCAGCGGCTTCGCCGAGGCGTTCGCCGCCGCGGCGAATCGCTTCCGCATCAAGCTGGCGCCGGAATTCGCCATCCTCACCAAGGCGACCGCGACGCTCGAGGGCATCATCCGCACCTGGCATCCGCAGATCGACCTGGTCGCCATCGCGCAGCCGGTGGTCGAGCGGCTGATGGCGGCGCGCTGGTCGCCGACCCGCCTGCTGGCCGAGGCGATGAGCGGCGCCAGCGGCATGGGCAGCCTGCTGCGCGGCCTGCCGGCGCAGCTCGAGCAGCTGCTGCAGGACGTCGAGAGCGGCAACCTGCAGGTGCGCGCCGTCTCGCCGGCGCTCGACGAGCTGCCGCTGCGCATCCACCAGCTCGCCAGCCGCCTGTCGCTGACCGGCTTCGCCGCGGCGATCTCGATCTGCGCCGCGCTGCTGGTGCCCGACGCGCTGAGCTGGAGCCTGCGCAGCGGCCTGTTCGTGCTCTGCTTCGGGCTCGCCTGCGTCGGCTGGACGGCGCTGCTGTGGTGGCACGTCCTGGGGCGCGGGCGGCCGCTTCAGGTGGGGGCGTTGCTGAAACTCCTCCGCCGGCCGTAGCTTCACCACAACGACCCGACCCCGAACTCCGCGCGGATCGCCGCGATCGACTTGCCCCACTGCGCCTGCCAGTCGATCAGCATCATCGGCGGGGTGGCGCGGCCGTGGCGCCAGGCCTCGGCGGTCACCTGCAGGAACGGGTCGAGGAAGATCGGCTGCGAGAACAGCAGCAGCGTGATGATCGTGCCGAGGAAGGCCGCCGAGTAGTTGTGGCCGAACTGCGCCAGCTGGAACGACGAGATGGCGCTCTCGTGCAGCGGGCTGGTGCTGTAGCCGGCCACCAGGTGCCAGAGCTCGTGCTGCTGCAGGATGCGGCGGTTGGTGCCGTCGACGCCGGGGTGGAAGCCGGTGACGGTGTCGGGATCGAGCACCTCGGGATCGAAGCCGTTGTCGACGATCAGATGATAGTAGGCGTGCCCGAGCGTGTCGGGCGGGCAGGCGGCGAGGCTGTGGATGTCCACCCGCGGCGGCCACGGCTGCGCGGCGACGACGTCCTGGCCGGGAAACTGGCGGATGGCGCGCGCGCAGGCATCCTTCAGCGTCTCGCCGTAGGTGGCGCCGAAGGCGGCGATGGTCGGCGTGATGGTCGCCGGATCGACCTGCTGGCCGACCACCTGCCAGAGCAGCGCCGGCAGCCCTTCCGGCACGCGACCGGGGCGTCGCAGCAGCGGCAGCGCATCCGCTTCGACGCTGGCATCGAGCGGCGGCGCCGGCGGCGCGAGCAGCGGATACCCGATCGACGCCTTGCCGCGCAGCCAGCCGTTCGCCAGCCGCTCGTAAACCGGCAGCGCTGCCTCCGGCGTGACGAAGCCGACGCGCAGCGTGTGCACCGCGATCCACAGCAGGCTCTCGAACGTCGCGCCGGCGGCCGCGCTCGCCGCCTGCCGCTCCAACGCCTCGAACGGCCCCTCCCCCGCCGGACCCGTACTGCCGCCGAGCGGCAGCGCCTCGCGCACGGTGCAATCGCCGTGCGTGGCAATCGCTTCCAACACCGGCGCCATCGTCGGCCCGCCGAAGTCTAGGTCCTCGACCTTGTGCAGCAGTGCGGTGCGAATCGCGTCGTGCATCAGTCACCTGAAGAAAAACGGAACCACGGATGAACACAGATGAACACAGACAGGGAATCGAACAACCCAAACGCTGGGTTTCGTCTTCGTCTATCTGTGTTTATCCGTGTTCATCCGTGGTTACTCAGTTTTCAGAATCTCCTTGGCGATGGTGAGGATCTGGATCTCGGTGGTGCCGCCGCCGAGCTCGATGAGCTTGGCGTCGCGCGCCAGGCGCTCGACGACGTACTCCTCCATGTAGCCGTTGCCGGCGAGGATATGGATCGCCTCGAAGGCGACGAAGGTGCCCATCTCGGCGCAGTAGAGCTTGCCGGCGCAGACGTCGGCGACCGACTCGCGCAGCGCGCGGCCGGCGAGGAAGTCGGCGTAGACGATGCGCCGCACGTTGGCGAGCGCCACCCACATGCGCGCCAGGCGTTGCTGCACGAGCTGGAAGTTGGCGATCGGCTCGCCGAACTGGGTGCGGGTGCGGGCGTAGTCGCGGGCGATCTCGAAGCAGCGCTCGGCGATGCCGTAGGACAGCACCGAGAGGCCGCCGCGCTCGCTGGCGAGGCTCGACTTGACGTGATCGCGCTGCGTGACGCCGCCGCCGAGCAGCTGGTTGGCCGGCACCCGCGCGCCGTCGAGGAACACCTCGCCGGTCGGCGAGCCGCGCATGCCCATCTTCTTCATCGGCGGACCAGTGCTGAGGCCGGGCGTATCGCGCTCGACGATGAACGGCTGGATGCTGCCGTCGAGCTCGCCGCCGCGCACCCGCGCGTAGATGAGGAAGACGTCGGCATAGGGCGCGTTGGTGATGAACGTCTTGCTGCCGTCGAGCACGTAGTGGTCGCCGTCGCGCCGCGCCGTGGTCTTCATGCCGCCGAGCGCGTCGCTGCCGGCGCCCGGCTCGGTCAGCCCCCAGGAACCGATCTTCTCGCAGCGCAGCACCGGCATGGCAAAGCGCTCGACCTGCTCCGGCGTCCCCTTGCCCATTACGTTGGCGCCGAACAGGCCGAGGCTGGCGCCGTAGCTGAGCGCGAACGACGGACTGACGCGCGCCATCTCGACGGTGAATGTGGTGCGCGCATAGCGCGCGGTGTTGGGCCCCCACCCTGACCCTCCCCCGCTCTCGCGGGGGAGGGAATCGGATCCGAGCATCGCATCCAGGCCGAGTGCCTCATGCATGGCGCGCATCAGGTCGTAGGGCAGCAGCTCGCCGTGCTCCATCGCCGGCACGTGCGGCTCGATCTGGCGGGTGAAGTAGTCGCGGAACGTGTCGCGCAGCAGGCGTTCGGTGTCGGTGAGCTCCATCGCGGAGTCAGGCTCTACGCGGGCGGTCCGAAGGCGGTCAAGGCGCCGGGTAGGCGGCGCGATCGGCGCCGTGCTGCGGGCTGTACGGGCCGAGCGGCAGGCCGCTGCGCGGCGCGTCGAACGCCTGGCGCGCCGCCTGGGCGGCGAGCGGCCGGTAGTTGGGCTCGAAGGTCTCGTTCAGCACGTAGCCGATCGCGGCGCCGATCAGCGCCGCGATCGGATCGCTGCCGGCGGTCCCGGTGCTCTGCTGGACGCGCTGCGACGAGCGCCACAGCTCCTCGCCGCTGCGCGTGTCGTACAGGGTGAAGTCCATCTCCACCACCACCGCCGCGTCCATGACCATGTACTTCGAGCCCCAGTCGGTGATGACGACGAACAGCACCGCGTCGGCGCCGAACAGCTCGCGGAAGCGCTGCGGCTGGAGCTCCTGCACGTGCCCCGCCTCGCTCAGGCCGAGATCCTTGAACAGCGCGTCGGTGAGGATGAGCGGGAAGACGTAGTAGCCGCGCTCCGCCAGCGGCCGCGTCACCACCGCTTCGACCACCTCCGGCGAGTCCAGGTTGGTGGTGTCGTTGCGCACCGGCGCGACCAGGATCGAGCGCGGATTGCTGGCGAACAGCTTGCTGTAGTCCTGCTCCTGGTAGGCGCAGCCGGCCAGCGTACAGAGCAAGATCGCAACGCAGAGCCGCGGAGGCGCCGAGGGCGCGGAGACGGCCTGATTCGGTTTCTGCTCGGCGCCCCCGGCGCCTCCGCGTCTCTGCGTTGCCATCTTCGTCATCGCTGCGGCGGCTGGCTGTCGGACGAGGAGTACGGCGGCGTCGGGGCCGGGACGCCGTCGGCCGGCGGGCCGGCGAGGCCCTGGCGCTGGCGGACGCGCGCGATCAGCTTGTCCATCAGCGGCGCGGCTTCCGGGAAGAGCTGCTTCTCGCGCGTGAAGTTGGCCTCGGCGCCGCCGTAGTCGCCGCGCAGATAGAGCAGGAAGCCGTAGTCGGCAAACAGGCCGGGCGGTACGCGCCCGTTGCGCTGCTGGATCTCGTTCAGCGTCTGCGCGTAGATCGCCAGCGCGGCATTCGGATCGTTGTCGATCAGCTGCGCCGACATCCCGTCCTCGTAGTCGCCCCAGTCGTAGAGGCCGCGCGGCGCGGTCGTACACGCGCCGAGCCCGCACACGAACGCAAGCGCCGCGGCCACGCGCAGGCGTCGTTGAGTCACCGATTGCACGATGCGTTTGACGATTTCACGGCGAAGGCAACGGATGAAAAGATCAGATGATTTCGATCGCAGTATCCGTGCAATCTTCAAACGTGTCCGTGCAATCCGTGGCGGAGTGTTCGCGACAGCACGTCAGCCCGCCGGCTTGTACGCATCCAGCGAGCGCACGACGTTGTTCATCATGTTGACGATGGCGGCGTCGATCGCCTTGCCGTCGAGCGTCGAGTCCCAGCCGGAAACGCCGCCGACG
The DNA here is from genome assembly GCA_033764095.1 of Deltaproteobacteria bacterium. GTDB lineage: Bacteria > Desulfobacterota > Binatia > HRBIN30 > CADEER01 > JBDTMT01. Next base: position 19,676 of record JANRJF010000335.1, read on the forward strand.
CCGAGCGTCGAGGTGGTCTCGATGGTCGCGTCGCCGCTGCCCTCGGCGGTGTAGAAGATCGCGCCGGTGCGCGGATTGACCAGGCGCAGCACGACGCGGGCGCGGGCGCGCTGCTCCTTGGTGCGGCCGATCAGCCAGGTCTTGCCGGTGGTCTCGCGCCCGAGCTCGACCACCGAGCCCATGATCAACGCGTCGACGCCCTGCAGGTCCTTGCGGAATTGCGCCTCGCTGAGCCCCATCAGCTTGGCCTCGGCCTGCAGCCGGCCGATGTCCTGCCGCTCGACGACGTTGAAGTGCTGCGTCTCCATCAGCCGGTTGGCGAGCATGTCCGACGCCTGCTTGCCGAGCCGGTCGCCGTCGGCATCGGTGAACAGGCCGCTGCCGAAGGTCGATTCGTTGGTGAAGCGCGCGATGCCGACCGTCATGCGCTGATCCGGCGGCAGCGGCGCGACGATCACCGCCGGGCCGCGGTCGGTCACCCCTTCGTTGATCTGCCGCGTCGGCGCGCAGGCGGCGGCGAGCAGCAACGCGAGCAGCGCAAATCGTGTGTGCATGCCGTGGCGCTAGCATCGGCGGCTGGCGGTGACAATTCGCGTCGCGCCCATCGCCGCTCGCGTTCGAGAGTCCCTGCACTGCGCGCCCCTTCCGACGATACGCGATAGGCGATAAGCGATAGGCGCCATGCAGATCGGCATGAACCTTCCCGTCATGGTGCCCGGTCTCGACCGCCGCACCATCCTCGACTGGGCGCGGCGCATCGACGCCGGGCCGTTCGCGACGCTGGCCGCCGGCGAGCGCATCACCTTTCCCAACCCGGAGTGCATGGTCACCCTGGCCGCCGCCGCGGCGGTGACCGAGCGGGTGAAGATCGCCTGCACGGTGCTGGTGCTGCCGATGCACGCGGCGCCGCTGGTGGCGAAGCAGATCGCGACGCTCGACGTCGTCTCGGGCGGACGCGTCATCTGCGGCGTCGGCGTCGGCGCGCGCGCCGAGGACTACCGCGCCGCCGGCGCGCCGTTCGACACGCGCCGGCTGCGCCGCATGGAGGCGCAGGTCGAGGTGCTGAAGCGCGCCTGGCGCGGCGAGATCGTCGTCGACGACGCGCGTCGCCCGATTGAGCCGCTGCCGGTGCAGCCCGGCGGCCCGCCGCTGTGGGCCGGGGCGCTGGCCGCCGATTCGATCAGGCGCGCGGCGCGCTGGGCGGACGGCATCTGCGGCTTCAGCTTCGGCCCCTCGCTCGACGAGGTCGCCTTCGCCTGGGAGACGGCGCGCACCGCCTGGCGCGAGGCGGGCCGCACGACGCCGCCGCGCCTGGTCGGCGGCTGCTGGTTCGCGCTCGGCGCCGACGCGCGCGCGCAGCTCGACCTTTACCTGCACCGCTACCTCGGCTTCCTCGGCGACGACGTCGCGCGCGCCGTCGCGCCGAGCGTACGCACCGACTCGCCGGCGGCGCTGCGCCGCGTCGCCCGGGATCTCGCCGCGCTCGGCACCGACGAGCTGCTGCTGGTCCCCACGACGGCCGACGCCGACGAGCTCGACCGCGTCGCCGACGCGCTGGGCTGAGACGAGTCCCCCGTCTCCCGCGTTCGGGTGGGATCCGGCGCGCCGCGCCGAGGAAATCTCGTTGACGCCACGGCCGCCGCAAGCGTAGCGTCCGCCCAGGTCGGCGCCATCACGGCGCCGGGCAGCACGAGCCGGCGACGACTCGCGCACGTCGGGCGTGACGGCCGGGGGGACCATGCGACTGGCGAGGAGGTACGCAATCCGTGGCGGACTGGTGACGATCGCGCTCGCGCTCGCCGCGCACGCGGCGCGCGCCGACATCAACACGGCGGGCTCGTGGGACGTGACCGCCTACGGCATCACGCAGGAGTTCCTCTTCTCCCAGAACGGCACCAGCCTCGGCGCGCTGTCGAACAACGGCCGCTACGCCTGGCAGGGGACGATCGATGTCGCGACCGGCGTCTTCTCGCTCGTCGCGTCGGACGACGCGGTGTTCCTGGCGATGGCCTGCGGCACGATCGACGCGACGGTCGGCCCCGACGGCACCACGTTCAGCGGGACGCTCGGCTCCGCCCCGTTGGTGTGCCAGCTGTTTCCGCCGAGCAACTGTAGCTGCGGACCGTTCGAGTACGTGCCGGTGACCGCGGTGCGCACCGGCGTCTCGGTCTGTGGCAACGGGACGGTGGAGATCAGCGAGGTCTGCGACGACGGCAACACGCAGGCCGGCGATTGCTGCTCGCCGATCTGCGGGTTCGAATCGTCGGGCACCGCCTGCGCCTCGGACGGGAGCGACTGCACGGTGGACGCCTGCAATGGCGCCGGCCGCTGCACCCACGCGCCGCGGCCACTCTGCTACCCGGCCTCGCAGCCGGGCCAGCTGCTCGCCAAGCGCGACGGTGCGGGCTCGCGCATCCGCGTGCGGTGGAAGGACGGCAGCGGGGCGACCGGCCCGGGGGCGTTCCGCGATCCGACCAGGGACACCGATGTACGGGTCTGCCTGTTCTCCGGCTCGACGCTGGTGCTCGACGCCGTCGCGCCGGCCGGCAGCGGCTGGTCGGCGAAGCCGCATGGCTTCGTCTACCGCGCCGCGACCGATGCCCCCGGCGGCTTGAGTCGCGTCACGCTGCGCCGCACCGACAGCGGCAGAGCGCTGCTGCTCGCCAGGGGGCGCGGCGGCTCGCTCCACTTTCTCGCCGATCCGGTCGCGCCGCTGCGCGCGCAGATCCTCGCCGACGACGTCGGCACGCCGAACTGCTGGGAGGTGCAATGATCGGCCGCCTGCTGCTCGGCCTGGCCAGCCTCTGCATTCCGGCCGCGGCGTCCGCCGCCGTTGACCTCACCGGATCCTGGCTCTCCACGATCTACGTCGGCACGACGATCCAGCTCGATCTGCTGCAGAGCGGCACGACGCTCACCATGACCCAGGAGATCGGTCCGCCAGACCACGGCACCATCGATCCCGCCACCGGCGTGTTTCATTTCGACCTCCAGTTCACCGACGAGCTGTGCGGCGTCGAGCTCGACGGCGTCGCCGCGGCGGACGGCAACAGCTTCACCGCCACGTTGAGCGTCCGCCAGCTGACCTTCTCCGGCTGCCAGCCGCCGCAGCAGTTTCCGGTCAGCGGCACGCGTTGTCCGAGCTGCGTGCCGTTCACCTGCGGCGACGGCACGCTCGGCGACGGCGAGGCGTGCGACGACGGCGATCGCTACGGCGGCGACTGCTGCTCGGCGAGCTGCACGCTGATCGCCGCCGGCACGACCTGCGATGCCGATGCCGATCCCTGTACGGCAGATCAGTGCGACGGCGCCGGCGCCTGCACGGTGAGCGGCCCAAGCGTTGCCGGCACCGCGCGCGCGGACGACGGCAGCGCCTGCACGGCGGACGTCTGCGACGGCGCCGGCGCCTGCACGCATGCCCCACGCAGCAGTTGTCGCAGGGCGTCGCGCAGCGCGCGGCTCGACGTCCGGCGCGCCGCGGCACGCTCGCGCGTGACGCTGGTGTGGAGGGACGCCAGCGGATCGACCACGCCAGCCGACCTCGGCGATCCGACCGCCGTGACCACCGTCCGCCTCTGCGTCTTCTCCGGTGCGACGCTCATGCTCGATGCCGAAGCGCCCGCGGCGAGCGGCTGCGGCAGCCCGCCGTGCTGGACGGGCAGGGCAAATGGGTTCGCGTACAAGAGCCGGACCGGCGCGCCGGATGGTGTGAACAAGCTGGTGTTGAAGTCGACGCCATCCGGACGGTCGACGCTGCTCGTCAAAGGCACCGGCGCCGCCCTGCCGTTCCTCGGCGACGCGAACGGACCGCTGCGCGCGCAACTGCTGGCCAGCGATGCGGCCGGATCGCGCTGCTGGGAGGTTCCGTAACGACAGGTCGGCGGCGGCGCCCCGCCGCGCCCGCCCCGATTGCGACCCCGCCGGCGCGCGAGTAGGGCTGGCGCACGCGCACCTCGCGCGCTCGGGACCCGGCCTGCGCCGGGTGAGGAGGTCGCATGAGCGGCATCAAGATCGGCATCGGGCTCGGCACCGCGCGCAGCGGCGTGCCGACGCCGGCGCAACTGGTCGACTACGCCGAGCGCGCCGAGGGGCTTGGCATCGACTCGGTGTGGCTGTCGGACCGCGTCACCGGCACGCAGCTCGACATCACCGCCGTGATGGCGCTGATCGCGGCGCGTACCACCAAGATCAAGATGGGCCCGGCGGTGCTGACCATGCCGGCGCACCATCCGGTGCACGTGGCGCGCGCCTACGCGACGCTCGATCACCTCACCGGCGGCTGCGGTCGCGTCATCATGGCGGTCGGGCTGGGCAACGACCCGCGCCAGTGCGAGGTGGTCGGCATCCCCGCCGCCGAGCGCGGCGGCCGCATGGAGGAAGGCGTCGCGGTGCTGCGCAAGCTGTGGGCCGAGCGCAACGTCACCCACCACGGCAAGTACTACCGCTTCGACAACCTGACCATCGAGCCGCGCCCGGCGCGCGGGCCGCTCGACGTCTGGATCGGCGGCCGCACCGACGTCGCGCTGAAGCGCGTCGCGCGCTACGGCGACGGCTGGTTCCCCTCCTTCGTCAGCGCGGAGGAGTACGCCGACGGCATGCGCCGGCTGATCGGCTACGGCGCCGAGCGCGGCCGCACCATCGACCCGCGCGAGGCCGGCGTGCTGCTGCTCAGCCACGTCACCGACGACCGCGGCCGCGCCGACGCGATCCTGCAGGCCACCGCCGCGGTGGCCCAGCTGCCGCCCGAGACGATGGCGGCGCGCAGCGCCGTCGGCCCGCCCGCCGAGTGCGCCGAGCGCCTCGCCCGCTTCGTCGAGGCCGGCTGCACCAAGTTCGTCCTCTTCCCGATCGGCCCACCCGAGGAGCTGGCGCCGCAGATCGCGCTGTACGCGCGGGAGATCATCCGGCGCTTCGAGTAGCGGGGCGTTCGCCCGCGACGACACGAGTTGTCAGCGCGCCGGGTACGCCTCCTCGATGCGCCCGGCGATGGTCAGCACGGTATCGATGTACGCGTCGGAGTGGTTGTAGGCCCAGATCACCTGGCGTTGCTGCGCGTAGCTGATGCCGGGGCGCCAGCCGTGCCCGCGCAGGTAGTTGGCGGCGGAGGCGATGGCGTCGGCGGGGTCGTAGAGGCTGACGCGACCGTCGCCGTTGCCGTCGACGGCGAAGCGCAGGTAGCTCGACGGCAGGAACTGCGGCAGGCCGAAGGCGCCGGCGCCGGAGCCGCGCAGCGCCAGCGGGTCCATGTCGTTGCGCTCGGCAAGCCGGAAGGTGGCGAGCACCTCGGCGTAGAACGTGTCGGCCAGGAAGCGCGCCCGCCGTCGCACCTGCGCCTCGATCGCCGGCCGCCGGGCGCGCGGCGCGTGCTCGGCGTGGCGGCTCAGGTTCCACGCCACGTTGGCCGGATCGTCGGCCATCGCCAGCTTGGCGAGTTGCGGCAGCACCAGGCGGCGGCCGGTGTTGCGGCCGCACTGCGTCTCGACGTGCAGGATCGCCGCGACGACGCTCGCCGGCACGTCGTAGGTGCGCTCGGCGGAGCGAAAGTGGCGCGCGTGCTCGGCGCGACAGCCGCGCGCCCGTGCGACGCTGTCGCCGCGCAGGAAGCCGCGGTACAGCGAGCTGTGCTCCTTCGGTGCGAGCGCGAACGCCAGGCCGTTGAACGGCTCCATGCGGCGATCGCGGAAGGTGGCGCGCACGTAGTACGGGTCGAGCCCGTCGGCGGTCAGGCGCTCGACCAGCCGGTTCCAGGTTGGATCGTACGGCCGCGCCATCGCCGGCGCGGCGAGCAGGAGCAGGATCGCCGCCAACACCACACGCACGGTCCGACTCTATGGGTTCGCGGGGATCGGTTCCACACGCATATGCGACGCTTGAGTCGACGCGGCTCCGGTGTATGGTGCGCCGCCGATGCCCGCCGCCGCCGACCACCCCCCGCTCGAAGTGCGGGTGCGCCGCATCCACCGGCGCGACCTGAACCGCACCTGGGAGTTCCTCAAGCTGGTGTTTCGCGACGTCAACCGCGAGACCGTCGAGTACCAGCGGCCGCGCTCGAAGGCGCGCTTCTGCGACATCTACGACGAGGAGGGCGTCGAGCAGCTGCTGTTCGAGGTCGACCGCGGCATCGTCGGCTACGCCGAGTGCGCCTTCGACGCCGGCGGCAAGGACAGCTGGATCAACCCGCGCTACTTCGAGAAGCGCGACATGCGCCCGATGTTCGTCGAGGAGCTGGCGGTGCACCCGGACTACCAGGGCAAGGGCGTCGGCGGCTACATGCTCGACCAGCTGCACCACCTGGCGCGGCTGCGCGGCTGCACGCACCTCGTCCTCGAGGTGGCGGAGAACAACACCGACGCGCTGAAGTGGTATCGCAAGCGCAACTTCTACAAGCTCGACGCGGCGATGTTCATGGCGCAGCGCGTCGCCACCGCCCCCGACCTGCTGCCGCCGCGCCGGCTGCGCGGCAAGCCGCGCCCGACCACGACCGCCAAGGCCGCGCCCAAGCGGCCGGTACCCGATGTCGTGTGAGGAGCGATGCGCGACGCCAGGAAGCGATGAGCGATGAGCGATAAGCACCTCGGAGTCAGAAGACAGCGATGAGGGTTTCGACCACCACTCATCGCTCGTCGCTCGTCGCTTCCTGACTTTTCGTTGAGAGATGCACGCGCGCGAATTTCTCGGCCTGCAGGCGACGCACAACCCGCACCGCTGGTACCTGCCGGTGGAGCGCAAGCTCACCGTGCGCGAGGGCTTCCTGTTCGGCGGCTGCGGGCTGGCGGCGGCGGTGACGGCGCTGGAGGCGACCACCGGCCGGCCGCTGGTGTGGGCGACGGCGCAGTATCTCTCCTACGCGCGCCGCCCGGCGGTGCTCGACCTCGACGTCGTCGTGCCGGTCGCCGGGCGCCACACCACGCAGGCGCGCGCCATCGGTCACGTCGGCGACCAGGAGGTCTTCACCGTCAACGCCGCGCTCGGCAGCCGCGCGCTCGACACCACCGGCCAGTGGGCGCGCATGCCGAGCGTGCCGCGGCCGGAGGACTGCGCGCCGCCGCCGCTCATGCCGAACGCCGACGGCACCATCCACACGCAGGTCGAGCTGCGCGTCGCGCACGGGCGTTACGGCCAGCAGCGCGACGGCACGCCGTCGGACGACGGCCGCTCGGCGCTGTGGGTGCGGCTGCCGCGCGAGCTCGACCGCTCCGCCGCCGGGCTCGCCATCGTCGCCGACTGGGTGCCGTCCGGCATCGGCCAGGCGCTCGGCCGCTGGGCCGGCGGCAATAGCCTCGACAATACCATCCGCATCCTCGACCTGGTGCCGACCGACTGGGTGCTGGCCGACATCCAGGTGCACGGCGTCGCCAACGGCTTCGGCCACGGCCGCGTCCACCTGTGGAGCGAGAGCGGCCACCTCATGGCGACCGGCAGCCAGTCGCTCATCGTCCGCTTCCACGACTGATTCTCGTCGACGCCGCGCGCGCCACCTGCCATAAGGCGGACCGACAGCGCATCAGTCTTCCCAACGCCGCACGACGCGCTCGACGCGCCCGGGAGGGAACATGCACACGGCTCTTCGCCTGCTGACCGTTCTGCTGCTCAGCGCCGCTGCACCGACCATCGTCCACGCGGTGGTCGCCATCACCCCGCCGCTGCGCAGCAGCCAGGGGAACAACCTCAACTGCGTCGCGCAGAACCTCGGCGCCGCCGCGGTGACGGTCGCCGCCGAGATGGACAACGGCCTCGGCACGGTGGTCGATTCCGGCTCGCTGTCGATTCCACCCGGGCAGGCGCTGCGCGTCGCCGGCAACAACACCGCCATCTTCGACGGCTTCTGCCGCTTCACCTTCGACGGCGATCCGGCGGCGGTGCGCGGCACCGCCAGCCGTGAGGATTTCGGCGGCAGCGATACGCGGCTGATCGTCCAGGCGCGCCCGGTGGTGGACACCGGCGCCGCGGTCGAGCAGTTCCTCGCCACCGTCGCGGTGCGCAGCAGCCAGGGCAACAACTTCGGCTGCCAGATCGCCAACCTCAGTGACGCCGACGTGCAGGTGATCAGTGAGATCCAGAACGGGCTCGGCACCGTGGTCGACAGCTCGACGATCACCATACCCGCCGGCCAGGTGCGGCAGGGCGCGTTCACGCAGAGCGCGATCTTCTCCGGCTACTGCACCTTCCACTTCCAGGCGCCGCCGGATCAGGTGCGCGGCTTCGCCACGCTGGAGCCGAAGGGCGGCGGCGATACGCTGCTCATCGTCGAAGCCGAACCGATCGCCTCGCCGGCCGCGCCGACGCCGACCGCGACCGCGCCGAGCTCGCCGACCCCGACCGCCACCGGCGTACCGATCGGCGGCTGCTGCGGCGACTGCGATGGCACCGGCGAGGTGACCATCAACGAGCTGATCACCGCGGTGAACAACGCGTTGAACGGCTGTCCGATCGAGTAGGCGACCCACGCGGCGCGGCGGCGGGTGTGACAGCGCCCGCCGCCGCGTGCGATGCACCGCGCCATGTCGCTGCCGGTCGGCGTGACGCTGCCCAATTACGGCCCGCTCGCCGGGCCCGAGACGCTGGTCGCGCTCGCCCAGCGCGCCGAGCAGCTCGGCTTCGATTCGATCTGGGTGGCCGACCATCTGGTGGTGCCGGTCGCGACCGCCAGCATCTACCCCTACGACGGCCGCGCCGCGCCCGGGCCGGCGCAGCTCGACGGCCTGGTCGAGTTCTACGAGCCGCTGCTGACCCTCGCCTATCTCGCCGCGGCGACGACGCGCGTGCGGCTCGGCGTCAGCGTCTACGTCGTGCCGTACCGCAATCCGGTGGTGACCGCGAAGCTGGTGGCGACGCTCGACGCGCTCTCCGGCGGCCGCGTCATCTTCGGCGCCGGCGTCGGCTGGCTGCGCGAGGAGTTCACCGCGGTCGGCGCCGACGCGCGCGTGCGCGGCCGCGTCACCGACGAGTACCTGGAAGTCTGCCGCCGCCTGTGGCGCGACGAGGTCGCCGCGTTCGACGGCGCCCACTACCGGCTGCCGCCGGTGCGCAGCGGGCCGAAACCGCGCCAGCGCCCCTGGCCGCCGATCTGGATCGGCGGCAACTCCGACGCCGCGCTGGCGCGCGCCGTCGCCGGCGGCGACGGCTGGCATCTCATCGACCTGCCCGCCGCCGCGATCGCCGCCGCGGCAACCCGGCTGACGGCCGCGCTGCGCGACGCCGGCCGGCCGCGCGACCGCTTCACGCTCAGCCTGCGCCAGGCGCTGCGCACCGCCGACGGCGCGGCGCTGCGCCG
>JANRJF010000336.1:0-5343 GCA_033764095.1 Deltaproteobacteria bacterium
TTCCCCCGCGGTGCGGGGGAAGGAATCGGATCCATGCCGGCCATGTGCGACAAAGCGTGTCGGTTCGGTCCCTTCCCCCGCGTCAGCGGGGGAAGGTGAGGATGGGGGTCCGAACTGAATTCTTGGGCAAAGCCCGGTCACTGGTCACCGGTCACGCGGTCGGCCGCATACACGTGCTCCCGCGTCCACGGCAGACCGTTGTGGCGATCGCGATAGAAGACGACCTGGAACAGTTGCAGCAGGCTGAGGCGGAAGGCGACGGTGGTGCCGGCGAGGTAGAGGCGCCAGGCGCGCACGAAGCGCTCGTCGAACATGCCGCGCACGGTGTCGGCGTGGCGCTCGAAGCGCGCCAGCCATTCGGCGGCGGTGCGCTCGTAGTGCAGGCGCAGGTTCTCGACGTCGGTGACCGAGAAGCGGAAGGGCTCGAAGATGGCCATCATCTCGCGCAGCGACGGCGGGTAGCCGCCCGGGAAGATGTGCTTCTCGATCCAGGCGTTGAGGCGGGCCGGGCGAGTGCGGCCGATGCTGTGGATGAGGCCGCGGCCGTGCGCCGGCAGGCAGCGGTCGATGACCGCGCCGAGCCCGCGGTAGTGGTCGGTGCCGACGTGCTCCAACATGCCGACCGACATGAAACAGTCGTACTGCCCGCTGACGTTGCGGTAATCGTCCTCGACGAACTCGACCCGGTCGGCGAGCTGGCGACGCGCCGCCTGTTCGCGGGCATACGCGATCTGCTCGTGCGAGATGTTGAAGGCGCGCACGCGCACGCCGTAGTGCTCCGCCATGTGCAGGGCAAGCGAACCCCAGCCGCAGCCGGCCTCGACCACCGTCTCGCCCGGTCGCAACGCCACCTTGCGGCAGACGTGGTGCATCTTGGCCAGCTGCGCCTCCTCCAGCGTGGCGTCAGGGGTCGGGTAGTACGCACACGTGTAGAGCATGCGCTCGTCGAGCCACAGGCGGTAGAAGTCGTTGCCGAGGTCGTAGTGGCGATGGATGTTGTGGCGCGAACCGCTGACCGAATTGCGGCGCGGGCGACGCGCGCTGAAGAACAGCCGCTCCACCCACGCGGCCACCGGCTGGTAGGCGGCGGCGACCACCTCGACGATGTCGCCCTCCACCTCGATGCGGCCGTCGGTGTAGCCTTCGCCAAAGCCGAGCTCGGGCGAGCGCAGGAAGTGGTAGAGCGTCGCCCGGTCGCCGAGCCGCACGGTGCCGACCGGCTCGCCGCGGCCTTCGTAGACCGCTTCGCCATCCGGCAGCACGATGCGCAGTGGCGGTCGCCCGGCGGCCCGCAGGAACGCGCGCAGCAGCACGCGATCGATCGGCAGGGCCCGCGCCTGCGCGTCGATGGCCCGCGCCCGACCGGTGACGCCGGCGGCATTCGAAGGCAACTGCGTGGCAGACATGGCGAATCCTCCTTTCGGATGAGACGCGACGCTGCTCTTCACTTAGCACGCTTCAACCTGATCGGGGAGCTGCGGAATGAAGAATTCACCACAGAGGCACGGAGGCACGGAGAAGGATCACCAAGAAAGCGTTGCTCTATTTTCTTCGTGATTCTTCTCCGTGCCTCTGTGCCTCTGTTGTGAATTCCTCTCAGGACAGCTCCGCCCGGAAGTCCGGGTGCGCAATCGCGATCAGCGCCGCGCGTCGCTCACGCGCGGTCAGCATGCCGAGATTGGCGATGCCGTGCTCGGTGACGACGTACTGGACGTGGTGGCGCGGCGTGCTCACCGGCGTGCCGGCGGGCAGGGCGGGGACGATGCTGGAGACCGGCGCGCCGTTCACCGTCGCGGTGGAGTGCAGACAGATGATGCTGTGGCCGCCGTCGCTGTCGTGCGCGCCGATGACGAAGAGCTCGTGGCCGCCGACGCCGGAGTACTGGCGCGGGCCGATGGTGTCGGCCATCACCTGGCCGTTCAGGTCGACGGCGATGGCGCCGTTGATGCTCACCATGCGGCGGTTCTGGCGGATGATCGCCGGGTCGTTCACCTGCATCACCGGCAGCATGCGCACCTCCGGGTTGCGATGCAGCCAGCGGTAGAGCTCGGCGCTGCCGGCGCCGAAGGTGGCGATCGAGAAGCCGTCGAAGATGCCCTTGTGGTTGCTGATCTTGCCCGCCTGGTGCAGGCGCATGATGCCCTCGACGAACATCTCGGTATGGACGCCGAAGTCGCCCTTGCCACCGCCGGCCAGGAGCCCGGCGACGATGTTGGGGATCGCCCCGATGCCGAATTGCAGCGTCGCGCCCTCCGGGATCAGCGATTCGACCAGCGCGCCGATGGCGCGGTCTTCGTCGCCCACCGGCTGATCGGGCAGCACGAAGGCATGGCGATCGGACTCGATCACCAGATCGACCTCGGAGATGTGGATGCGATGGCCGCCGTACTGGCCGAGGCCGAAGACGTGCGGCATGTCGGCGATGACCTCGGCGATCGCCAGGCGCTCTGGGTCGCGGGCCGCGGCGACGAAGGACTCGAAGCAGGCACCGCTGTGCAGTCCGAAGCTGAGGAAGCCGCGCTCGTCCATGGGCGCCACCGCCGAGGCGATGACGCGCGGTTTGGCCTGGCGCGCGTAGCGCTCGTAGCCGAGGAAGTCGGACGGCAGGTAGTCGAGGTTGGCGCCGGCGCCGAGCAGCATGCGCTCGATCGGGCCGTGGAAGCCGCTGATGAAGCGCACGCCGGGGTGCAGTAGGACCGGGTGCGGCTCGGTCAGCAATCCGCCGAACAGCGTCAGGCCCTGCCAGTCCTGCCGCTCGCCGAGCGCCGCCAGCAGGGCCGCCGGCTGCCCGGTGGCGATCGGAATCACCATCTGGTCGTCGCGCCGCAGCCGGTCCACCGCCGCGCGCGCGGTGCACAGCTTTTCCCGGTAGAGGTCGTGGCTGGTCGTCATGCCGGCGTCCTGTAGCAGCCGCGCATCCGACTGCGTAGGGGAAGCGACTCGGAAGCGGCTCGGAAGCGATGAGCGAGCTCGGAAGCGATGAGCGAGCTCGGAAGCGATGAGCGATGAGTGAGGGAAGCGACGAGGGGGGACGGTGGAACCTCTGACGGCTCCTGCTCTCTCACTCATCGCTCGTCGCTCGTCGCTCATCGCTTCCGAGCCGCTTCCAGTCGCTTCCGAGCCGCTCGTCGCTCATCGCTGGCTTTGCTAAGCCGGCCGCATGCAGACGGCCGCGACACTCGAGATGGACCGGGTGCTGCGCGACGGCGGCTCGGTCCACCTGCGCGCCATCCGGCCGGACGACAAGCAGCGGCTGGTCGATCACTTCAGCCATCTGAGCGCGCGCTCGGTCTACTTCCGCTTCTTTCGCGTCAAGAAGCGGTTGAGCGACGACGAGCTGCGCGAGTTCACCGAGCTCGACTTCGTCCGCCGCGTCGCGGTGGTGGCGACGCTGCGGCGCGACGGCGCCGAGGAGATCATCGGGGTGGGGCGCTACGCGGTCATGCAGACCAGGCCGGGCGAACCGCGCCGCGCCGAGGTGGCGTTCGCGGTCGCCGACGCGCACCAGCGGCGCGGCATCGCCAGCCTGCTGCTGGAGGTGCTCGCCGAGATCGCCCGCGCCGCCGGCATCGAGGAGTTCGAGGCGGACGTGCTGGGCGAGAACAATTCGATGCTGGCCGTCTTCGGCGCCAGCGGCTACCGCGTCACGCGCGCGCTGGAGGACGGCGTCTTCCATCTCAGCTTCCCGACCCAGTCGACGCCGGAGTCGCTGGTCGCCGAACACCGCCGCGAGCGTCGCGCCGCCGCGGCGAGCGTGCGCGCCTTCCTGAACCCGCGCGCGGTGGCGGTGGTCGGCGCCTCGCCGCGCCCCGACGCATTCGGCAGCCTGCTGTTGGCGCAGGTGCTGGCCGGCGGCTTCGCCGGCGCCGTCTATCCGGTCCACCCGCGCGCCGCCGAGCTCGGTGGGCGGCGCGCCCATGCCAGCGTCGGGGCGATCGGCCAGCCGATCGACCTGGCGCTGATCGCGGTGCCGGCGGCGGCGGTGGAGGCGGTGGTCGACGACTGTGCGCGCGCCGGGGTGCGCGGCGTGGTGATCTACTCGGCCGGCTTCGCCGAGCACGACGCCGAGGGGCGGGCGCGCCAGCAGCGCGTCGCCGCCGCGGTGCGCGCCGCCGGGATGCGGCTGGTGGGGCCGAACGGCTTCGGCGTCATCAACAGCGATCCCGCCGTGCGGCTCAACGCCACCATCGCGCCGCTGCGGCTGACCCCGGGGCCGGTGGCGATGCTGTCGCAGAGCGGTGCCATCGGCCTGGCGGTGCTGGAGCGCTGCGCGCGGCGCGGCCTCGGGCTGTCGAGCTTCGTCTCGGTCGGCAACAAGGCCGACCTGTCCGGCAACGACCTGCTCGCCTACTGGAGCGAGGACGAGCGCACGCGCGTCGTGTTGCTCTACCTGGAGAGCTTCGGCAACCCGCGCAAGTTCGCGCGCGTCGCGCCCGAGCTGGCGCGCCGCGTGCCGATCGTCGCGGTGAAGGCCGGCCGGTCGAGCGACGGCGCGCGCGCCGCCGCCGGCCACTCGGCCGCGCCGGCGGCGCTCGACGTCGCCGCCGATGCCTTGTTCGCCCAGGCCGGCGTGATTCGCACCGATACGCTCGCCGAGCAGCTCGAGGTTGCCGCCCTGCTCGCCACGCAGCCGGTGCCGCGCGGACCGCGCGTCGGCGTGGTCACCAACGTCGGCGGCCCGGCCGTGCTGTTCGCCGACGCCGCCGCCGCCGGTGGCCTCAGCTTTCCTCTCCCTCCCGCGCGCAGCGGGGCAGGAGCGGCTGCACTGCCTCCCCCGCCCGCCAGGGGAGAAACGGATGTGCTCCCTCCCGCGCCCAGCAGCGAGGGGTTGGGGTGGGGATCTGCGCTCCCTCCCGCGCCCAGCGGCGAGGGGTTGGGGTGGGGATCTGCGCTCCCTCCCGCGCCCAGCGGCGAGGGGTTGGGGTGGGGATCTGCGCTCCCTCCCGCGCCCAGCGGCGAGGGGTTGGGGTGGGGATCTGTGCTCCCTCCCCCGCCCAGCGGGGGAGGGTTGGGGTGGGGGATCGACCTCGGCTTCGCCGCCCGTCCCACCGACTACCGCGACGCCATCGCGCGCCTCGGTGCGGCCTCCGAGCTCGACGCCGTCGCCGTGATCTACGCCACGCCGCTGCCCGCCGACGTCGATGCCTTTGCCGCCGCCATCGCACGCGGCGCGGCCGCGGTGCCGGCGGAGAAGCCGGTGGTGGTGGTGTTCATGGCGCCGGGCGGACGCCTGCCGGCGGCGCTGCACGAGGGCGGGCGCGGTCGGCTCGCCGCCTACGATCTGCCCGAGAGCGCCGCGCGCGCCCTGGCCGCGGCGGCCCGCTACGGCGCCTGGCGCGCGCG
>JANRJF010000337.1:0-2184 GCA_033764095.1 Deltaproteobacteria bacterium
TCGCGCGCCGGCATGCGCTCGAGGCTGACCTCGAGGCTGGTGCCGGCGGAGAACCAGTCGGCGATCGCCAGGTTGAGCCAGACGAAGATCGCCAGCATGCCGGCGAAGCCGAGGACGATCGCGCCCAGCGGCCGGCCGCGCGCATACCAGAGCCCCTCCCAGGCGCGCGCGCGCGGCACCTCGAGCGGGCTCAGAACACGCGCGCCGGCGAGCATCGCCGCCGCCGGAACGAGATAGGTGTAGAAGAGCCAGTTGACGATGCGCCACGAGGGGCGCGGGTAGTAGCCGAGGACCGCCGGGTTGGCGATCAGGCGAACGGTGACGGCGACGAGCAGCGAGACGCCGACGTACTTCAGCCAGGCGACGTCGAAGCGCCGCCACAGCAGGATCACGCCGAGACCCTCGAGCGCCCAGCCGATGGTGATCCACGACTTCTCGAGCTGCAGCGGGATCGCCAGGGTGACGAAGCCGATCGCCGCGGCGAAGAACCACACCAGATTGCGGTCGCGTGCGCGCTCCCCCTCGGCCCAGAGATCGCGGGCGCGCCACCCCTGCGCCAGCGACACCGCGCCGAGCGCGATCGGCAGGGCGCCGATCGCCGCGGCGCCGAAGGCCTGGAGGAACAGGGAGCGCAAGGCGAGGAACCACGCCGGTCCGGCGAGCGCGGCCGCCGGCCACGCCCACGGATCGCGGGCGAAGCGCGTGCCGCCGGCGAACGGCAGCGCCGCGTGCGCGAGCACGGCCGCGAGCTCGAGGGCCAGCAGCAGGCCCGGCGCCTGCTGCGGGCCCTCGGCGCGGAACAGCCAGTCGAACTGGCTGAACGCGCCGAGAGCGACCGCGACCAGCAGCCATTCGCCCCGGCCGAGACGCATGCCGGCGAGCGCGATCATCAGGCCGAGGGCCAGGCCGGTCGCGACCCCGAACGGCGCCAGATCGCTCGCCGTCGTGGCCTGGCGCGACACTCCCAGCAGAAGGATGACGGCGAGCACCGCCGCGGAGTGCTCCGCCCAGCCGCGCAGGTCCTCGCGGCGCCGCACCGCCAGTAGTTGCGCCGCGACGGCGGTGGCGAGCATCAGCGCCCACGCGGTGCGCGGCGGCAGCGCCGGGGCCGCGTTCGACAGGCCGACGGCCAGGGCCACCGCCGCCGCCATCTGCAACCACGCGCGCGACGGGAACGCGGCGTGCCGCAGCAGCAGCGCGGCGAGGGCGAACCACGAGGCGATCCACGGCCAGGGCCCGGACTCTCCGGGCGAGTTGCTCAGCGCCAGGCCGAGCCAGAAGAACCCGAGGTTGGCGACGATCGCCGCGGGCGTCGGCGTCGCCCACAAGGGAACGGACGACGCGACCCCCTCCCCCCGCGCCGTCCCGGCGCCGCGCACTTCCCCCGCGTCCGGCGCGACTTCCCCGACCGGCAGGACCGCGGAGCCGCGACCGTCAGGGAGCGGTTGGCCGGCCTCCGCCGCGCCGCCGCGCCAGAGCTCCACCGCCAGGTGAAACACCAGCGCCAGCGCCACGCTCACGCCCGCGACCTCCCACGCGAGCGGCGTCGTGGGCATGTGCGCCGCGCTCCACACCCCGACGACGGCGAGGCTCGCCGACGCCGCCGCCAGACCGAGCCAGGCGCGACGCAGCGCCGCGGCCAGCCACGCCGCGCCCGCCGCCAGCGACAGCGTCAGCAGCGCCAGCGGCAGCAGGCGCGGCGACAGCGCCGACGAAGCGGCGATGTAGAGGATGAAGGCGAACGGCATCAGCACGCCCGCCGCCTGGATCATCGGCCACTCGCGGCGGTCGTCGTCCCCCGCGGCACGGCCGGCGAAGGCGAAGAGCGCGGCGGACACGGCCAGCAGCGCGAGGCCGAGGCCGAGGCTCTCGGGCGTCATCCGCCAGACGATCCAGGAGAAGAGGTACACCGCCGTCGCCAGCAGGCTCAGCAGGCCGAGCAGCGGCCAGCCGCGCCGCCGCGCGAGCTGGAGCAGACCGAGGTCGAGGAGGAAGACGTAGGCGAACAGGCCGATCGGGTTGTCCGCGCCGGACGAGAGGAGAAACGGCGTGGCGAAGCCGCCGGCGAGGCCGAGCAGCGCGACGACGAGCGACGCGTGCCGCCACGACAGCGCGCAGCAGACGGCGGTGATCGCCACCATCGCGACGAACGCCGCCGGCGTGCCGATCAGGCCGTAGAGCACG
>JANRJF010000338.1:0-7966 GCA_033764095.1 Deltaproteobacteria bacterium
GCAGCGCCGCTTCGATCCCGCCGCGGTGCTGCCGCGCGCCGCGACCAGCAAGTCGGGCGCGAACACCGTGCCGCTGGTGGCGCGCATCATCTTCTCCGGCCTGCTCGACCGCGTCCCGCGCCTGCGGCTGCTGCTGGTCGAAGCGAACATCGGCTGGATCCCGGCGATGCTGGAGCAGACCGACGACATGTTCCTGCGCTACCGCTGGTTCACCGACACCGTCGGCGCGCTGCCGACCATGCCGAGCCGCGCCTTCCATCGGAACTTCTGGGCGACGTTCATGATCGACACCGTCGGTATCGAGCTGCGCCACCGGTTGAACGTCGACCAGCTCATGTGGTCGACCGACTACCCGCACACCGGCACCGACTGGCCGAACAGCCGCGTCACCATCGCCCGCGTCTTCCGCGGCGTCGCGCGCGCCGAGGTGAAGAAGATGCTGCACGACAACTGCAAGCGTCTCTACCGCCTCGACCACCTCCCCGACCGCTGGCCGGCGTGATGCGGCTCGCCGGCAAAGTCGCGATCGTGACCGGGGCCGGCTCCGGCATCGGTCGCGCCATCGCCGTCCGGCTGGCGGCCGAGGGCGCGGCAGTCGTGGCGGCCGGGCGCCGGTCGATGCCGCTCGACGAGACGGTCGCGGCCATCGTCGCCAACGGCGGCCGCGGTCGGGCGGTGGTCTGCGACGTCGGTGCGGCGCAGGACGTGGCGCGCCTGGTCGAGCGCGCGGTGGAGGCGTTCGGCGGCGTGGACGTGCTGGTCAACAACGCCGCCACCAATCGCCCCGATCAGCCGGTCGCCGAACGCGTCGGCGAGCTCGACCCGGCCTGGTGGGAGGCGACGCTGGCGGTCACCCTCACCGGCGCGATGCTCTGCGCGCGCGCCGCGCTGCCGGCGATGATCGCGCGCGGCGGCGGCGCGATCGTCAACGTCGCCTCGACCTCCGGGGTCGCCGGCAACTGGAACCAGGGCGCCTACGTCGCCGCCAAGCACGGGCTGGTCGGCCTGACCCGCTCGCTGGCGCTCGACTATGCGGCGCAGGGCGTGCGCGCCAACGCCATCTGTCCGGGCTTCATCGAGACCTCCCGGTCGCTCGGCTTCTCGGCGCACAATCGCGGCGCCGACTGGCGCGAGAAGAAGCTCGCCGACATCCCGCTCGGGCGCTTCGGCCAACCGGACGAGGTGGCGGCGCTGGTGGCGTTCCTGGTCTCCGATGAAGCGGCCTACATCAGCGGCGCGGTGATCCCGATCGACGGCGGCACGGCGGCGCGGCGCGGATGACCACCACGACACGACGACACCACGACAGCACGACGGCCGTTGTGCCGTTGTGCCGTTGTGGCGAAGAGACGCGCCGGTGAGCCCGGCGAGCTCGCAAGCGCTGCTCGCCGCGACCCTGGCGATGATCGCCGGCTGCGTCGATGCGTACGGCTTCATCGCGCTGCAGACCTACGTCTCGTTCATGAGCGGCAACACCACGCAGGCCGGCACCGGCCTCGGGCAACTCAGCTGGGCGCTGGCCCTGCCGGCACTGACCGCGATCGGCGCCTTCTTCGCCGGGGTGGTCGGCGGCACGCTGCTCATGCACACCCCGGCGCTGGCCGCGCGTCGGCTGCGCTTCCTGCTGGCGGCGCTGATCCTGCTGGTCATCGTCGTGGCGGCGCAGCTCGACGTGCGGGCCGCCTTCGCGTCGATTGCCGCGCTCGCCTTCGGCATGGGGGTGATGAACACCTGCCTGTCGCAGGTCGGCAGCGAAGCGGTCAGCCTCACCTTCGTCACCGGCACGCTCAACCGCGCCGGCACGCACGCCGCGCTGGCGCTGCTGGGCGCGCCGCTGCCCGACGCGCAGAGCCCGTCCGATTCGCACGCGCGCCGCGCCCTGCTGCTGCTCGGCGTGTGGGGCAGCTTTCTCGGCGGCGCCATCCTGTCCGGCGCGACGACGCCGCACTACGGCGCGCTGGTGCTGGCGGCGCCGATCGTCGTGCTGCTCGGGCTGGCGCTCAGGCGATGAGCGACGAGCGACGAGCGATGAGCGATGAGCGACGAGGGTTCGGCTTATTGCCCGTCGCCGAACGCTTCAAGCACGACGGCGCTCTCTTCTTCGAGCGCGGCGCAGTCGAGGAACGTCTCGCGCGCCGCGGCGCTGGGCGCGGCGTCGGCGAAGCTGCGCCAGGTGGCGGCGCCGAGCCGCTCGCCGTTGGCCTGGATGCGGAACTGATCCGGCAGCGAGCGGTCGGCGAAGAGCGCGAGGTTGAGCGTCTCGAACTGTGGATGGGAGGCGAGCAGCGCGCGTTGCACCGCGGCGGCGTCGGGGTGGAGCGCCTCGACCCGGCCGGCGATCTCCTCTTCGCGCCCCGCGCAGGCGAGCAGCGCGGCGGCGAAATCGGCGTCGGACACCGCCGCCGCCCACTCGCGATAGCGCGCCGCGGCGCGCCGCTCGGCCAGCGCGATGAACAGCGGTTGCTGTTCGCGCGGCAGGGCGAGCAATAACGGCCCGATCGCCTCACCGATGCTGGGCAACGCCGCATCGGTCATGCGCAACCACTCCTCATCGCTCGTCGCCCATCGCTCCGCACTCCTTATGCAGCGTCCTTGCTGCGTCCCGGCTGCACCGCGGCGATGAACTGCAGCTCGGGGTAGGTGGCGAGGGCGCGCTGCAGGCGGAAGTCGTTCTCGAACAGCACCAGCGGGCGGCCCTCGACGTCGAGCATGCATGTGGCGGTTGCCTTGCGCTCGAACTCGTCGGGATCGAAGTTCGGGTTGCCGACCCAGCGCGCGTGCTGGAAGGGCAGCGGCTCGAAGCGCACCGGGACGTTGTACTCGTGCTCCAGCCGGTACTGCATGACCTCGAACTGCAGCTGGCCGACTGCGCCGAGCACCGGCTCGCGCTCCAGGCGGTGGCGGTCGAAGAACACCTGCACGACCCCTTCCTCGCTCAGCTGGTCGAGGCCCTTCTTGAGCTGCTTGCGCTTGAACGGCTCCTTCAGTACGACGCGCACGAAGCGCTCCGGCGAGAAGCGCGGGATGCCGTCGTACTCGACGTCCTTGCGCTGGCTGATGGTGTCACCGATGCGCAGCACGCCGGGATCCCACAGGCCGATGATGTCGCCGGCGTAGGCCTCGTCGATCAGCGTGCGCTCTTGGGCGCGCAGCTGCATCGACTTGTTCAGCGACAGCGGCTTGCCGGTGCGCACGTGGATGACGTCCATGCCGCGCTCGAAGCGGCCCGAGCAGACGCGCACGAAGGCGACGCGGTCGCGGTGCTGCGGGTCCATGTTCGCCTGGATCTTGAAGACGAAGCCGGAGAAGAACGGCGCCTCGGGCGGCACGTCGCCGCTGCTGGCGTGGCGTGGCAGCGGCGACGGCGCCAGCTCGAGGAAGCGGTCGAGGAACGGCTCGATGCCGAAATTGGTCAGCGCGCTGCCGAAGAACACCGGCGACAGCATGCCGGCGCGGAAGGCCTCCAGGTCGAAGCCGGTGCCGGCGCCGGAGAGCAGCGCGATCTCGTCGAGCAGCTGCTGATGCGCGTGGCCGCCGATCGCCTGGCGCAGCGCCGGGTCGTCGATGCTCGCCACCTGCATCTCGGCCTTGTGCGCCGCCGAGGCGCCGCGCTCGAAGCGCAGCAGGCGGTCCGACTCGCGATCGTAGACGCCCTGGAACTCGGGACCGGAGCCGATCGGCCAGTTGATCGGACTGCACGGCATGTCGAGGATGCGCTCGATCTCGTCGAGCAGGTCGAGCGGCTCGCGCCCGTGCCGGTCGAGCTTGTTGATGAAGGTGACGATCGGCATCTGGCGGGCGCGGCAGACCTTGAACAGCTTGATGGTCTGCGGCTCGACGCCCTTGGCGCTGTCGACCAGCATGACCGCGCAGTCGGCGGCGGCCAGCGTGCGATAGGTATCCTCGCTGAAATCGTTGTGGCCCGGCGTGTCGAGCAGGTTGAGCTGGTAGCCGTGGTAGGGGAACTGCATCACGCTGGTGGCGATCGAGATGCCGCGCTCGCGCTCCAGCGCCATCCAGTCGCTGGTGGCGTGGCGCTCGGCGCGCCGCTGCTTGACCGAGCCGGCCAGGCGCACGGCGCCGCCGTAGAGCAGCAGCTTCTCGGTCAGCGTCGTCTTGCCGGCGTCGGGATGGGAGATGATGGCGAAGGTCCGCCGACGCTCGACTTCACGGCGCAGCTCGTCGGGAGTCTCGGCCATCGGTTGTGTCTGCCGTGCCCGGCCGCCCGGCGCAAGATGGTAGCGCGCAGGTCCGTCGCGCAGCCCGGCCGAATCCGTCGCGCGGCCCTCCGTGGCCGCATGCCGTGCCGCGTCAGAGCAGCCAGCCGCCCGCCGCCGTAGGCCGCAATCCCGCGTTGCTTCGACCGGCAGACGACGCGGCGAGCGGGTACCCGCACGCCCGCCAAGGCGGCCACGGAGGGCCGCGCTACGGCCCCCCGACCTGCCCCTGCAAGTTGCAATTCCGCCCATTAAGCTTTTAGCGTCGCAGGGGGAGGAAGAACCGATGAGGTCACGACGCCTGGGGCTGGTGCTCGTGCCGATGCTGGTGCTGGCGGCGGGGTGTGGCGACGACAACGACACGCCGCGGCCGACGCCGACTGCAACGGCCAGCGCAACGCGGACGGTGACGGCGACCGTGCCGCCGCCGACCTTCACCGCCACGGCGGCGCCGACCAACACCGTGCCGCCGCCGCCGACCAGCACCGCCACGCTTCCCCCCACCTTCACCGCGACGCCGACCGGCACTGCCCAGGCGACCATCACGGCGACGCCGCGACCCGAGGAGCCGCGCATCGTCGCCTTCGGCGTCGCGCGCGCCGATGATATCGTGCAGGAGCCCAACGGCTTCGACACCGCCGGGCGCCCGATCTTCACGCGTATCACCGGGCAGGGCCTGACCATCTACGTCGAGGCGGAGCGCGGCCGCGCGGCGCTGGAGCCCTCCACCTATGACGCGGACGGCAACCCGGCCGGCCTCGACGTCATCGTCTCGCGGCCGCTCGGCGACGGCAGCCTGGCGGTGTGCGACTACGATCCGCCGATCATCGGCGGCATCCCGGCGGTCGATCCGTTCCAGTTCAGCGACGCGCCGATGGTGCTCGACGCCATCGCCGACCTCGGCTGTCGCTTCAACGACGGCACCGGCAGCCCCGCCGGTCGCACCAGCGCCAATGCCTGCACGCGCGATGCCGGGGCGGTCTTCGGCTTCGTCAGTCCCGCCGCCGATCTGCAGTACTGCCTGCCGATCGCGCGCGCCTGGTCGTTCCAGCCTGGCGACACCATCGTTGCGGCGCGGGTGCGCGACCGCGCCGGCAAGCTCAGCGCGCCGGTCGAGTTCGTCGTGCGCGTCCAGGGCGAGCCGCCCTTCGACTGCGACAGCACCGGGCTCGGTGAGCGCGTCTTCACGCCGACGCGCGACAACAGCCACTTCTGGGCGCGGCTGCCCGATGGTGGCGAGGCCAGCGACGCCCTGCGCGACATCACCGTGCTGGAGCCGTTGCGCATGTGTGCCGGCCCCGACCTGGGCGGCGGCGTGCACCAGGTGACGTTGCGCGACACCGCCGTCTTCAGTCTCTCGCTGGCGGACGGCAGCATCCTCTGTGCGCGGCTGGCGGCGCGCGGCAGCGACGGCACCATCGACTGCGACGGCGGCACGGCGCAGGACGTGCTGGCGACACAGGTCGACGATCCGCTCGCGCCGCTGACGGTCGAGGGCGGGCTCGGCCTGCCGGCGGGAACCGGCGCGGCGTCGGTGTCGTCCGGCGTGACGCTGTCGCTGCTGCCGCCCGGCGCGACGCCGAGCGACTGCCTGGAGCCGACCGGCGGCAGCTTCGGCTTCCCCGGCGCCTTCACCACCGCGCGCGCCACCGCGCAGCTGGTCGATGCGCTCGGCACCCCGGTGCTGGCCGAGACGCGCGAGGGGGCGCCGTTCGTCTGCTCCTTCTGGCGCGACGGCGACCAGGGCAGCCTGGTGCTGCCGTTCACCTACGTCGACGCGGTGAGCGGCAAGATCGCTGCGGTGATGCAGTTCGGCGAGTAGGAGGAAGGCTGTTGGGCTGCTAAGCGGTTACGCTGTCAGGGGGAGGAGGGCGGGAAACTCCTCAACCCCCTAACCGCCTGACAGCCAGCAGCCTGACAGCCTACTTCCTCGGCACCGCCGCGGCGATCTGCACGGCGAGCTGTTCGACCAACTCGCTCATCGCGGCGGCCGCCTCCTCCGGGGTCGAGGCCGGATGGCGCAGGTCGACGAGGTCGGAGGCGAGCGGGCTGCCGGATTCGCCGTCGCGCACCGTCCAGCGGGCGAGCAGGCCGACCTCGTTCGGCCCCTGGCGCTCGAAGCGCGAGACGTCGATGGTCACCGAGTAGTCGATCGCGGCGTTGCGGTACCACGGGAACTTCACCACCTTGTCGGTGCCGAGCAGCGCGCTCAGGTCGCTGCCCAGCACGCGCTCGAAGTTGTCCTTCAGCGGCTCCGCCCAGCGCGCCCACTCGCTGTACTCGATGCGATTGGCGTCGGCGCGCATCGCCATCTGCGGGCGGTCGAGATAGCCGGGGAAGCGCACCGGGCCGAGGCCGATCAGCATTTTCGACATGGTCGGCATGGCCGGCGCGGCGGTGAGCACGTAGAAGCGCGTCGGCTCGACCTTGGGGCCGGAGAGCAGCGTGCAGCCGCCCAACGCCAGGGCGAGCGCGAGAGCGGCGAGCGGCAGACGGGCGGCGGTCATTTCGAGGCTCCTTCCGGGACCGGCTTGCCGTAGATCAGCGCGCTCGGGTTGCGCTCCAGGTAGTCGGCGAACTCCTGGATGGCGCGCGCCGCGCCGCCGAGATCCTCCAGCGCCTTGCGCAACTGGTAGTCGAGCGGCGAGCCGGGCTCGATCAGCGTGGTGGCGCTGCCGGCGGTCTTCTCCACCGCCGCCATGGTGTTGCGCGTCTGCACCAGGGTGTCGTCGAGGTTGCGGCCGAGCGGCGTGACCTGCGCGTCGATCTTGGCGAGCATGGTGCGGGTGGTCGCCAGCGCCTCGTTCAGGTGCTTGACCGTCTCCGGCAGCGCGTCAATCGTCGCGTGCACCGCCGGCGAGTTGACCAGGTTGTTGATGCCGTCGAGCGCGGTGCTGACCTTCTCCATCACCGGGCCGAACTTGATCGAGCGCAGCTCGTCGATGATCTCGCGCGCTGCGCTCTGCGCCTGTTCCAGCGCCGTCGGGATGGTCGGCAGCTCGGGCGGCTCGGAGTGCGGCGGATTGAGAAACACCGCCTTGGTGTCGGGGAAGAAGTCGAGCTGCACGAACAGCAGGCCGGTGACCAGGCTCTGCGACTGCAGCTGTGCGCGCAGGCCCTTCTCGATGAACGCCTGCAGCATCTTCGGGTTGCTGAGCTTCATCGTCGTGCCCTCGACGATGATCTTGGCCGGGTCGAGCTCGGCGTAGACCGGGATGCGCGGCGCCTGGTCCTGCGCCTTGGCGTCGAACACCAGCTCGATGTTGGTCACCTGGCCGAGCTGCACGCCGCGGAACTTCACCGGCGAGCCGACGCTGAGGCCGTTCACCGAGCCCGGGAAGTACATGACGTAGGGGCGCGTCTTCTTGAAGAACTGGCCGCCGCCGAAAACCACCACGCCGAGCACGGCGAGGGCGACGGCGCCGAGCACGAAGGCGCCGATGAGTGCCGGATTGACCTTCTTACCCATGCGTCGCGTTCGCCTCCGCTTCGGTTCCGCCGCGGGTCAGGAAGCGCCGCACCTTGGGGTCGCCGTGTGCGCGCAACTCCTTCGGATCGCCCTGCGCGATCATGGTGCGGGTGTCCGCGTCGAGGAACACGCTGTTGGTGCCGATGGTGAAGATGCTCGGCAGCTCGTGGGTCACCACCACGATGGTGGCGCCGAGGCTGTCGCGCAGCTCGAGGATGAGGTCGTCGAGCAGGCGCGAGCTGATCGGGTCGAGCCCGGCCGACGGCTCGTCGAAGTAGAG
>JANRJF010000339.1:0-1974 GCA_033764095.1 Deltaproteobacteria bacterium
GGATCCGCAAGGACGGCGAGAACTTCTCCGCCGGGCAGGTCGGCCGCATCCTCTCGGAGCACCCCGACGTGCAGCTCGCCGTCGCCTACGGCGTGCCGTGCTCGGTGTCGGACGAGCTGGTGATGGCGGCGATCAAGCTACGCGACGGCGGCCGCTTCGATCCGCAGCAGTTCTTCGACTGGTGCGAGGAGCAGGTCACCGGCGCGTCGATGGACCGCAAGTGGTTCCCCGACTTCGTCCGCCTGGTCGACGACTTCGAGTTCACCCAGACGCAGAAGGTCCTGGTGCGCAACTACAAGAAGGTGCACTTCGACCGCAGCCGCCTGCCCGACGAGCCGATCTTCTGGCGCCAACGCGGCGACAAGGCCTTCCGTCCGTTCACCGCGGCCGATTACGCGGCGCTGCGCGAGGAGTTCCGCGAGCGGGAGAAGCTGGCGCTGCTCGACCGGTAACCACAAAGGCACGAAGCCACAAAGTCACACGGCGAGCCCATTCATGCTCGCCGTGTGACTTTGTGGCTTCGTGCCTTTGTGGTTAGTCCTTCGACACCACGCGGCTGCCGGCCTCGAAGTCGATCTCCACCCGATACCCCTCGACCGCGATGGTGGTGCGCGGATCGCCGTACGGCGTCGTCGCATACCGGCTGTCGCGCCGCGGGTAGCCGCTGATCGGTACCTCGACGCCGGCGACGGTCAGCGGCGCATCCCAGCCGAAGCTGATGCGGCCGCGGCTCGGTGACTCGTAGACGACGTCGAAGCCGCCCGGCAGCGTGTTGACCACCGGCAGTACGGTCACCGACACCGGCGCGGCGCTGATGGCGGCGCGGAAGGCGGCGAAGCTCTCCCAGTCGACGGCGCGGCCGCATTCGACGATCCAGACGTTGTCGGGGCCGCCCGGCGCGCGCAGGTCGAAGGGCAGGGTCATGCCATTGGCGGCGATGACCTCCGGCTGGTTCGCCAGCCACTCGGTCGGTCGCCACGAATAGAGCGCGAGGTAGCCGTCGCCGTGCCGCGCGAAGGTCCACGAGCCGTCCTGGACGACGTCGTCGAAGTGGTCCTGCGGGAGGTAGGCGTGCGTGTAGGGCTCGTAGCGGAAGGCGTCGAGCGGCGGCGCGTTCACGCCCGGGTAGCGCGGCGCGTAGAGCTGGATGCCGACGTTCTCGATCTGCGCCGAGCGCGGGATGCTCGCCTCGCCGGTCCAGTAGCCGGGGTCGGGATCGTCGCGCCACGCCGTCGACTGCACCGGCGGCACCGCCGGGTGCTGGGTGAAGACGATCGCGTCGACGCCGAGCGTCGCCTGCCAGGCGTGGATCTGCCCATTCAGCGCGCCCTTGCGATAATCCTGCGCGGTGGAGAGCAGATAGTCGGCGGTGCGGTGGTGATAGGTGTTCACCTCGCGCAGCAGCCCGAAGCCGATCATCGGTGCCAGCGTCGCGGCGAGCTGCTGCGCGAACGGGATGTCGCCGGTGAACTGGCGCAGCGCGGCGAAGCGGCTGAACAGGCGCGTCTCCCAGAGGTTGTACTGGTCGATGGTCTGCACGGTGAGCGGCACCACCGGCCAGGCGGTGAGCGCCTGCATGCCCCACCAGATCGGCAGGTCGGCGGGATCGCTGAACGAGTAGCCGCCCGGCGCGACCGGGTCGGCGATCACCGGCGGAGCGTCGTCGAGCGGCAGGCTCATGCGCTCGCGGTCGGTGACCGTCGCGTCGCTGCGCCCGGCGCGCCAGATCGCTTCCGGCAGGCGGTAGCGCGCGGCGCGCGCCAACAGTGTCGCGGCGGTGTCGCCGATCGACGTGTAGGGTCCGTCGCTGCGGTCGAAGAGCAGCTTCACCGCGCCCCAGGTGTCGTCGTCGCGGCCGGTCATCTTGTCCTTCTTGTAGGAGCGGCCGTGCGTCGCGCCGAAGTTGCCGTCGAAGGTGTGCAGCGCCAGGTCGAAGAGCAGCACGTCGACCATCGCCGCGGCGCGCACGCGGAT
>JANRJF010000340.1:0-4189 GCA_033764095.1 Deltaproteobacteria bacterium
TCGAACCGCGGACCTGCTGATTACGAATCAGCTGCTCTACCGACTGAGCTACGCCAGCGTGCGTTTGGGGGAGCTATCGGGGCTGCGACAGCGCCGCTCCGTATAGCGAAACGGCTCCCGCGAGGGAAGGGTGGGTCACTCGTCCTGGTGCTCGAGCTCGTACTCGCCGGGCAGGAAGGGGTTCTCGCGCAGCGTGCCGGTGCGGCGGCCGTCGGCGTCGTAGAGGTCGAGCTGGTCGTCGAGGAATGGATTGGGGCGGACGATGCCGGTGCGCCGGCCGTCGCTGCCGTAGACGTCGAGCTGGCCGGCGAGGAAGGGATTGGGCCGCAGCGTGGTCGGGGCGGGGTCGCCGGCGCGGGCGGTGGCGGCCAGCAGGGGGATGGCGAGGAGTGTCAGGGGACGGAACCAGCGCATGTGTCGGCCTCCATGATGCAGGGTCGTGGTCATGGCGCCAGCCTGGACCATCGCGCCTGACGACGGTTGACGGAAACCCCGGCCGACCCGTACGCTGCGCGGATCACGTTTTCCCCCTCACCCCTCAAGGAGGACTCATGCGCATCACCGCCATTGCCCTGCTCGCGATCGGCCTGTCGGCCGGCGCGGCGGTGGCCGAGCCGCTGGCCACGGTCGGCAACAAGACCATCACCCGCGACCAGGTCGAGACGGCCGCCAAGTCGGAGCTCGCCGAGATCGAGACCCAGCGCTACGAGGTGGTGAAGGGCAAGCTCGACGAGCTGGTCGCCTTCGCGCTGTTCGAGCAGGAGGCGACGGCGAAGGGGGTGACGGTCGAGAAGCTGACCGAGGTGGAGATCGTCGAGAAGGTGAAGAAGCCGACCGACGCCGAGATCCAGAAGGTCTACGACGACAACAAGGACCAGCTGCAGGGCGCGCCGCTCGAGACGGTGAAGCCGCAGATCGTCGAGTACCTGTCGCGCAAGGGCATGGGCGAGCGCCAGAACGCCTACATCGCCGAGCTGAAGAAGAAGTACCCGACCAAGATCGCGCTCAAGGCGCCGACCGTCGACGTGGCGATTGCCGATGCGCCGGTGAAAGGCCCGGCCAACGCGCCGATCACCATCATCGAGTTCTCCGACTACGAGTGCCCGTTCTGCAAGAAGGTCGAGCCGACCGTGCAGCAGGTGCTGAAGCAGTACGGCGACAAGATCCGCTTCGCCTATCGCAACTATCCGCTGCCCTTCCACCAGTCGGCGCGCCCGGCGGCCGTCGCGGCGCTGTGCGCCAACGAGCAGGGCAAGTTCTGGCCGTACCATGACAAGCTGGTCGCCGCCTCCGATCTGAGCGCCGCCAACCTGCAGCAGATGGCGAGCGACGTCGGCATCGACCGCAAGAAGTTCGACGAGTGCGTCAAGTCGGAGAAGTTCGCGGCGGTGATCGACGCCGACCTCAAGGCCGGCCAGGAGGCCGGGGTGAACGGCACGCCCGCCTTCTTCATCAACGGCCGCATGCTCGACGGCGCCCAGCCGTTCGAGAAGTTCCAGGAGATCATCGAAGAGGAGCTGGCGGCGAAGAGCTGAGCACGACCAGTGCGCCGGTGGGCCGGTGCGCCAGTGCTGCGGGAGGACGTCCCGAATGCACCGGCGGGACCGGCCTACCGGCGCACCGACTGACTGCCTCGCCCCACCCGCTTCCCCCGGTCTCTCCGGTCCGCTACATCCAGACCGGGACATGGCTTTCGACGGCGGACCTGCGCCCAGCGAGAGCACCACGCGGTTTCGGCTGCTCTACGATCTGGCCTGCGCCTTCGCGGCGCGCATCGAGCTCGACGAGCTCTTTCCCTTCGTCGTCACGCAGTGCCGCGAGACCTTCGACGCGATGGGCGCCTCGGTGCTGCTGCTCGACGCCGACGGCAAGGAGCTCTACTTCCCCTACGTCGCCGAGGATGATCCCACCGTCCTCGCCCGCCTGCTGGAGCTGCGGTTCCCGGCCGACCGCGGCATCGCCGGCTGGGTGATCAACCACGGCCGCGCGGTGCGGGTCGACGACGTGCAGAACGACCCGCGCTTCTTCACCGGCATCGACCGCGCCACCGGCTTCACCACCCGCACCGTGCTGTGCGCCCCGCTCAAGACCTACCAGGGCGTGATCGGCGCGCTGCA
Source organism: Deltaproteobacteria bacterium (assembly GCA_033764095.1). GTDB lineage: Bacteria > Desulfobacterota > Binatia > HRBIN30 > CADEER01 > JBDTMT01. The sequence continues at coordinate 2,118 of JANRJF010000340.1, forward strand.
GGTGCTGAACAAGCGCCACGACGGCCGCTTCACCGACGACGACCTCGCCTTCCTCGAAGCACTCGCCGGCAGCGTCGCGGTGGCGATCGAGAACGCCCGCCTGTTCGCGCGCGTCAAGGCGTCCGAGGATCTGCTGCGCGCCCAGGTCGGCGCGCTGCGCCGCGACATGGCGCGCCGCAACCGCTTCGACGACATCGTCGGCTCCAGCCCGGCGATGCTGGAGGTGTTCCGCCTGATGGAGAGCGCCGCCGCCTCGCCGATCGCGGTGCTGATCGAGGGCGAGACCGGCACCGGCAAGGAACTGGTGGCGCGCGGCATCCATCGCGCCTCGGCGCGCGGCGAGGCGCCGTTCCTGGCGGTGAACTGCGCCGCGGTGACCGAGACGCTGCTGGAGAGCGAGCTGTTCGGCCACCGCCGCGGCGCCTTCACCGGCGCGACCGCCGACCACCGCGGCCTGTTCGAGGCGGCCAGCGGCGGGACGATCTTCCTCGACGAGGTCGGCGAGATGCCGCTCGCCATGCAGGCCAAGCTGCTGCGCGTGCTGCAGCAGAGCGAGGTGGTGCCGGTCGGCGAGACGCGGCCGCGCAAGGTCGACGTGCGCGTGGTGTCGGCGACCAATCGCGACCTGCAGGCCGAGGTGGCGCGCCAGGCCTTCCGCCAGGATCTCTACTACCGCCTCGCCGTCTTCCCGATCGAGCTGCCGCCGCTGCGCGAGCGCCGCGACGACGTGCCGCTGCTGGTCGACCGGCTGCTGCGCGCCGCCGCCGAGCGCCACCAACGCGAGGTGCCGGGGATCGATCCGACCGCGCTCGACGCGCTGCAGCGCTACGAGTGGCCGGGCAACGTGCGCGAGCTGGAGAACGTGCTGGAGCGCGCCATCGCGCTGTCGCGCCCCGGCGAGCTGATCAGCGCGGTGCACTTCCCCGCCCACCTGCGCGACGGCGCCGCGCCGCGTCCGGCCGCGTCTGCCGCGGCGGCCGTCGCACCGGCCGCCGCCATCACAGACAACGGGCCCGGCGCCGGCCTGCGCGCGGCGCGCGCGCAGTTCGAGGCCGACTACATCCGCCAGATGCTGGCCGCCAACAATCGCAACGTCTCGCGCACCGCCCGCGCCCTCGGCCTGTCGCGCGTCATGCTGCAGAAGAAGATGAAGGAGTACGGGCTGCGGGACAGCTGAAGAAGGCTGTTGGGCTGCTAGGCTGTTACGCTGTTAAGGGGGCAATCCGCTCCCGGCAGAACGCCCCCCCTAGCGGCCAACAGCCTAACCGCCTAACAGCCTTCCTCATGATCGATCTCAATCGCGAAGGTCCCGTCTTCATCCTCACCCTCCAGTCGGGGGAGAACCGCTTCAATCGCGGCTTCGTCACCGCGCTGAGCGGCGCGCTCGACGAGATCGAGCGCAGCACCGGCCCGGCCGCCCTGGTGACCGTCGGCACCGACAAGTTCTTCTCCAATGGGCTGGATCTCGATTGGTTGATGGGCGCCGGCGCCAGCGAGGGGCCGCGCTTCATCCCCGACTTCCTGGCGCTGCTCGGCCGCTTCCTGGCGCTGCCGCTGCCGAGCGCCGCGGCGATCAACGGCCACGCCTTCGCCGGCGGCGGCATGTTCGCCCTGACGCACGACTTCCGCGTCATGCGCGCCGACCGCGGCTTCTTCTGCCTGCCGGAGATCGACCTCTCGATGCCGCTGGCGCCGGGCATGAACGCGCTGATCACCGGCAAGCTCGGCATCCACGTCGCCACCGACCTGCTGCTCACCGGCCGCCGGGTCGGCGGCGAGGAGGCGGCGCGGCTCGGCATCATCGACGCCGCGGTGGCCGCCGACCAGGTGCTGCCGCAGGCGATCGCGCGCGTCGAGCCGCTGGCGGCCAAGGACCGCGCCACCTACGGCGCGTTGAAGCGCGGGCTGTTCGGTCCCGCCATCGACCTGCTCGCCGGCGGCGCCATCCGCTGACCGCCATGGGCGCGGCGACGCGGCGCAGCGGCGCCGAGACCCGGCTCGACTGCGCCGCCGCCGCCGGCATCGACGACGGCGGCACCCTGCCGTGAGCGCGCCCGCCGCGAGGCCCGATG
>JANRJF010000341.1:0-21172 GCA_033764095.1 Deltaproteobacteria bacterium
GACGGCGCTCGGCGCCGGCCAGAGCTGGCGCGCCAGCCCTGCCATGTCGTCGGCGGCGGCGCAGGGTTGGCCGGCCAGCGCCGCCAGCCCATCGCGCACGGCCGGCGATGTCGCGGCGCGCGCCAGGCACTGCCGCGGGCCGTGCCACTGCGCGATGAAGCGCTGCGCCGCGGCCGGGTCCTGCGGATCGACCAACAGCACCGGCGCCTGCGCCCCGGCGCCGAGGAGCACGAGGCTGGCCAGCGGCGCATCGTCCACGGCGACCAACCGCAACGGTAGCGCGGGGGGATCGTCTGCGTTCAGGCGGCTGACGAAGCAAGGCAAGAAGCAGAAAGCGAAAGGCAAAAGGCAAAAAGAAAAAGGCAAAAGGCCAAAGGTCCGGAGGCCGCGTGATCGGCGTCGGCGGCGCTCGTGGCGTGCGCATGCCCCAGGCCGCGAGTCCGGCAGTCCTACTCCGCCGACTCCACACTTTTGCCTTTTGCCTTCTCTCTTCCCCGCCGCAACAGCGTCGGCCCACCTCCCATGGGTCATGATCCGCCCTCGCGAGCCGTCGCCTGCACGGCGTAGGTGACGGTCGCCGTGTCCTCGGCCTGCAGGACGCGTTGGCCGTCGCGCGCCAGCGCGATCCAGCCGCGCGGCGGGCGGCCGACCCAGCCGGACGAGGCGCTCATCGGCCACCAGGCGTTCTGCGCCCACGCCTCGGTCCAGAAGGCGCGCTTGCGGGATGTCTTGCTGCGCAGATCGACGCCCTCGACGAAGCGGGCGGGAATGCGGGCGCAGCGCAGAAACGTGGTGAAGGCGCGCTCGATGCCGATGCGCTTGCCGCGTCCGCTGCGGATGACGTCGAGGGTGAGCGTCTTGCCGTCCTTGGCCCACGGCAGCCGTTCGCGCGTCACCTGCATGATGCTGCGCACCAGGTCGGGCGGGCCGGGCGCGTCGAGCAGCGGGCTGACGTTGGTCTCCAGGAAGTCGCGCACCAGGATCGAGCGCGACTGGAACAACGGGCTCGGGGTGAGAAAGGGCAACAGGTCGGGCGGCGGCGCCTCCAGTGGCGTGATCGGCGGCATCGTCGCGTTCGCGCGGAGCTGTTCGACCGCGTAGCTGACCGCGACGCGGCGTGCCCCCTTCAGCTTGCCGCGCAACAGCACGTGCGGGTCGGGTCCGTCCGTCACCACCTCGGCCTTGAGCCCGCGCGTCGCGACGTGCACCTCGCCGAGTCGCTGGCGCGCGTCGGTCGGCGGCAGCGCGAGGCGAATCGACACCGCGCCGCCGTTGGTCGGCGCGACGCGCAGCGCGACGGTCACGTCCCATGCCGTCGGCGCGGCGGCGTCGGCGCGCGCGGCGGCGATCAGCAGCGCGGCCGCTAGGGCGGCGGTGCGTGCGGTCGCAGGCGGAATGGCCACGGATTTCACGGATTAGAACGGATGCACGTCGGCCCGCTTCGAGGCGTCACCGGGGAGCATACCCGTGCCGTCTTGAAGTCGGAATGAGCTGCACCTGTTGTCCAAGATCACTCCGTGAAATCCGTGTAATCCGTGGCTTCATCGCGTGCGAGAGGTGCCGCGGCTGGAGACAAGAGAAGATTCAGAAGATATCCCGCGCCGCCGCCATGCGATCCTGCCAGGTGGCGAGCGCCGCGGCCGGCAGGGTCTCGGCGCGGCGCAGGCGCGGCAGCAGGCCCTGGTTGTTGGCGATCTGGATGGCGAGGCCGGGGCGGGCGTTGAGCTCCAGCAGCAGCGGCCCGTGCGCCGCGTCGACGACGACGTCGACGCCGAGGTAGCCGAGCCCGCTCATCTCGGCGGCGCGGGTCGCCAGGCTGAGCACCTCGTCCCACTGCGGCACCTGGAAGCCGACGATCGGCGCCTGCGTGTCGACGTGGTGGGTGACGCTCTGGTTGTGGATCGCGGCGTGCGTGGCGCGGCCGTCGCGGATGGCGATGCCGGCGCCGATGGCGCCCTGGTGGAGGTTGGCGCGGCCGTCCGATTCCGCGGTCGGCAGGCGGCACATCGCCATCACCGGCACGCCGCGGTAGACGACGACGCGGATGTCGGGGATGCCGAAGCGGGTGAGGTCGTGCAGGGCGGGATGGAGGATGACGCGCGCCTCGATCAGGCAGGTGTCGGCGTCGCCGCGCAGCGAGAAGACGCCGGAGATGGTGTTCGAGACGTGCTGGCGCAGCGCCAGCGGCGTCAGCAGCGTGCCGCTGCTCTTGCGGAAGCGCCCGTCCGCCTCGACCTGGGTGACGACGACGATGCCGTTGCCCTGCGCGCCGTGCGCCGGCTTGAGCACGAACTGATCGCGGCCCTCGAGCAGTCGGGGCAGGTCGCGCAGTTGGTGTTGATAGGCGATGACGCCGAGCAGGCCCGGGGTAGGGATGCCGGCGGCCTCGGCGAGGCGCTTGGTGATCAGCTTGTCGTCGACGCGCGGGTAGTGCTTGCGCGGGTTGAGCGGCAGCACGAAGGCGCCGTTGCGCTGGTTGATGCCGAGCACGCCGCGTTCGCGCAGCGCCCGGGCGCGGGCAAAGAGGCGCCGCATCTCAGCCGCCGTCCGGCTTCGGCGCGTCGGCCAGCTCGCGGAAGCGGATCAGCTCGACCAGCCGGTAGCCGGTGTAGCGGCCGACCGCGACCAGCAGCCCGAGGATCACCAGCAACAGCTCCGGGTAGACCAGGAACAGCGTCTGCAGGTTCACCGCGTGCAGCACGCCGTAGGTGAGATAGATCGAGGCCAGCGTCGCGCCGATGCGCCGCACCGTGTTCATCAGCCCTTCCTCTTCGAGGCCGACGCTGATGCGCTCGACGATCATCGTCATGATGACGAACGGGAAGGCGCCGACCCCGCCGGTCGGCATGCCGAGCTTGTCGCCGATGATGAACAGGGCGACCATCAGCAGGATGACCAGCGTCAGGATGAAGGCGATGCGCGCCGCCAGCAGCAGGTAGAGGCGCTGGATCCACAGCCGCGAAATGAGCGCGAAGCCGATCAGCGTCAGCAGGAAGAGCGTGCCCCAGGCCAGCCCGGTGCCGGTGAAGGCGAGCGCGATCAGCACCGGCATGAACATGCCGAAGGTGCGCAGGCCGACGACGTTGCGCAGCACGCACATCGCCAGCGCGCCGAGCGGCACCAGGAGCAGGATGCGCAGCACCTGCTGCTGCTGCACCGGCAGGAAGAGCAGCGACAGGCGGTCGAGCCAGTGCTGCGAGTCGGCGCGGCGCCGGCGCGCCAGCTCGGCGTAGGTCTCGAGCTCCGACTGCACGTCGAAGCGGGTGGTCAGGCCGCTGACGCTCGACGCCTTGATCGGCTCGTTGCCGTCGCTCGGGCCGAGCGAGAGGCGATCGGGCGGCAGCAGGCCGGCGCGCCGCTCGACGGCGTCGAACGGCACCCAGCCGCCGTCCAGGTAGACCTCGTTCCAGTAACTGAACTCCTCGCTGCGCCCGTCGCGCAGCGCGATGCCGCTCAGCACCCGGCAGGGCAGTCCGTTGGCGCGTGCCAGCGCGCAGAACAGCCGGGCGCGTCCGCGCGGCGTGCCGCGCCCCTCCTTGATCACCAGCAGCGCGTCCATCGGCGCGGCGCCGCGCGCGGCGCCAATCTCCTTGGCGACGAAGTCGTAGATGGCGAAGGCGAGCGCGGTCTTGTCCTTGCCGCTCAGCGCCAGCTCCCGGCTCAGCTCGGTGACCGCCGGATCACCGGGCGGGATCGCCGGCGAGGCCTCCAGGTAGTCGTCGACCGAGCTCGGGTACTTGCCGCCCGGATCGGCCGGCAGGTCGGCCCGCCCGTAGGCCTCGGCCTCGATGGTCACCTGGTAGGAGAGGCTGGTCGAGCCGTCGAGCCGGCCGCTCCACTTGCCGCGCCGGTCGCCGTTCGCCTCGTTGATGCTGAAGCGCATCAGGTCCGACTGCACCTCTTCGCTGACGATGCGCTGGTAGCCGGAGGAGCGCGGCAGCGGGATGTCGATCACCGCGCGGCTGCCGTCGCCGGCGGCGGCGACGACGATGTCGACGCGCCAAGTGCCGGGCGCCTCCGCCGTACTGAGCGGATAGCCGAGGACCAGCACCTTGTAGAGGAAGAGGGCGACGCCCGCGGCGATCAGCGCGCCGCTCACCGCGATCCATTCACGCATCGGTCAGCGACGAGCCAGGCTGCTTTCCTACCACGCGCTGCGCGTCGCGGCCAAGGCGCTCGGCGAGGCGCGCATGAAGCTCACACGGCAGATGCGCATTGCTTTCGTAACGCTCGGATCTGGCGGCTCTTTGACGATCGCACGCGATCAGCGGCAGGGCGCCGCAGCACGGCGATGGGCACATCGATTGCTGCCGTCGTCGCCTTCAGGAAGGAGCGCGGCGATGCGACTGACGGCGGTGAAGCAGCACCGGTTCGAACGCGGCGTGCTGCAGGTCGTACTGGCGCGTCGCGCCGCCATCGCGTGGGGACGCCTCTCGGCGATCGAGAACGGCGCCGCGCCCGACCCCGATGAGCTGACGCGCATCGCGGCGGCGCTCCAGGTTCCAGTCGAAAAGTTGCTCGATCCGGTGTTTGCAGCGCCTCGCACCCAGCTGCTGACCGCCTGACGGGCAGGCGCGCCGCCCCGGCGCCGGTGGTGGGGAACCACCGGCGTCGGGGGGCGTCGACCTCAGTACGGGTTCGGGTACTTCGCCTTGATGCTCACATCGGGCGGGTTGTGATTGATGAAGATGCTCGGGTAGGGCGCTTCCCAGCACTGGCTGCCGTCGCTGCGCAGCAGCTGCGCGGTGAAGGTCGTCGGGGTGATCGACAGGATATCCAGCAGCGCCTCGAGATCGAGGTTCGCGCCCTTGCCCTTGAGGATGATCTTCGACTTGCCATCGGGGCCGCTCTTGAGCAGCAGCTTCGATGCGCCATCGGCATTCGGCGCGCTGGTGAACTTGTAGCCGGTCCCGGCGGGCTTCCAGCCGGTGACGGCGGGAATGCCGACCTCGACATCGAAGGCCGCGGTGCCGGCATAGATGCAGAAAGTGTATGCGGTGCTGGCGGTCGGATCGCCGAAGTCGGCGATGTCCACGGTCGGACCCTTGAGCCATTTCCAGAGCAGCTTGTTCTTGCTGGTGTCGCCGGGATGGTCGAGCAGCAGCTTGGATTTGCCGGCCGCGGCACAGCCGGTGGCCGGCGTCGGCGGGCAGCCGGCCGGCGGGGCGCTGCTGCCGATCTGATAGATCGTTCCGCCGTCACTGGCGACGAACAGCTCGCCGGCGGCGTTCTCGCCGAACGCGGTCGGATTCAGCCCGCCCACCGGCGTGCCGAACGACTCGTTGTTCCACGTGGTGCCGTTGTCCGGTGTGGTCAGCCCCCAGATCTCGTTCGAGCAGTAGTCGCTGTAGAGGTAGGTGCCGACCAGCGCCGGCGCGGCGCTGCCGCGGTAGACGTAGCCGCCGGTGATCGAGCAGCCGTCGGCGTGCGTGTACTCGTGCACCGGGAAGGTGAAGGCGCTCATCGGCGTGCAGGTCGCGGTGGTCGAGCAGCCGCTGATCGACGCCGGCGAGCTGCCCTCGAAGCAGTCCCAGCCGTAGTTCTGTCCCCCCGCATCGCCGGCCGGGCGGAAGTCGATCTCCTCGATCTGCCCCTGGCCGACGTCGCCGATGTAGAGGTTGCCGTTGGCGCGGTCGAAGCTGAAGCGCCACGGGTTGCGCAGGCCGAGCGCCCAGATCTCGTCGGCGATGCCGTCCGGCCCGGCGAACGGGTTCGACGGTGGGATGGCGTACGGTGCGCCGCCGTCGATGTCGATGCGCAGCAGCTTGCCGAGCAGCGCGTTGGGATCCTGGCCGTTGTCGTCCGGATCGCAGCCCGAGCCGCCGTCGCCGGTGCTGATGTAGAGGTAGCCGTCGGGGCCGAACTGCAGGCCGCCGCCGTTGTGGTTGCTGTTGGTCGGGTGCGGGATGCCGAGAATCGGCGTCGCGCTGCCGCTGTCGGCGACGTCGGGATTGCCGCTGACGTGGTAGCGCACCACCTGAATGTTGCCGGCGGTGTTGACGTAGTACACGAAGAAGAAGCCGTTGCTGGCGTAGCTCGGATGGAAGGCGAGCCCGAGCAGGCCCTCTTCGTTGCCGCCGGCGACCAGCGTGTGCACGTCGAGGAACGGCGTCGGCTCGACCGTGCCGTTGGCGCGGACGATGCGGATGTAGCCGGACTTCTCGATGACGAAGAGGCGCGCGTCGCCGGCGTGCTTGATCTCCACCGGCCGCGTGAAGCCGCTGGCGAAGGGCGTCAGCGTGAGCTGCGCCGCGGCTGGCGCGGCGAGCAGGGCGGCGAGGCCGAGCGCCTCGCCGATGCGACGAACCGAATGTCTCATGTGTCCCCCCGGACTGATTGGAGTGAGCCCCCGGGTCGGTGGCGACCCGATCGTCCCATACCACGTCGGCAGCGCCAGCCCGTGAGGATTTTTTCACCCGCGGCGTGCGCGCGGGTGCCAGGCGCGCGCCCGTGCCCGGTCAGCGCAACAGGTACTTCGGCGTGAACATCATGTCGGGCAGCTCGGAGTTGTACTTCACGTCGCTGACGTCGAGGCGCGACTTGCGGTTCGCCTTGAGGTCGCGCATCTCCTGCCCGCTCAGCGTCCAGATGCCGTCGATCTGCTCGATCTTGTCGATCGTCCAGACCTTCACCTTCTCGCCGTTCTTGTCGAAGAACTCGCGTCGCAGGATGAGCTTGTCCTTCGGGTCGAGCGCCAGCACGGTCTTGCCGTACACCGAGGTGGCCGGGTCCTTCGGCGTCATCTCGACCAGCGTCACGCTGCGCCCGTCGAGCACGTCCTTGCCGACGTACTTGTAGGTGAAGTCGTCGATCTGCGGCAGCACCAGGTCGGAGACGTAGAACGTCGAGCCGAGGAACGGCTGCGTGCGGACGCCCTCCTGCACGCGCACCGCCTGCCGGCTCGCCTTCACCTTGATGTACTGCTCGTGCTCGCCGTTGGGCCGCTCGAGGAACAGGAAGCGGATGCCCTCCAACTCGTCCGGCGCGACGACTTCCAGATAACTGCCGTGCGCGCCGTCGACGTACTTCCGGCTCATCTGGATCTCGCGCGGCGCGAAGGCGTCCGACGACAGGGTGAGCTTGGAGACGAAGCTGTTCTTGGGGATCGCCTCGAGCACCGCCGCGACCAATTCACGCGGCTCGCCCTCCTGCGCGCCCGCGCTGGCCGCCAAGCCGATCAACCCGATGCACGCCAGCCCAAATCCGATCCGTCTCGTACGCATGGCCCCCTCCTGTCGATTGCGACGCGGTCGCTCCGCTTAGCCGATTCCACCGCGCCGGCCAAACGAGCCGGCGGGCTCTCCACAAGCGCGCAGCGCAGCCCACGGCGGGCGCTGCGCGGGCGCATGTGGCGAGTGCCGTGTCGGCCGGCACGTCGATCGTTACCGGGCGTGACGCTCGGCGAGCTTTCGACGCGCCAGCGCGCGGTGGGGTCGGCGGCATGGCGGTACCGACCTCGCAACCGCAAGGACCCATCATGTGACCGGTAAAGATGCTACCTACGCGGAGCGCCGGCACGACCTGTGCAACGTTGCACGGGCGTGTCCGTCGACGATCCCAGCAAGCTGCCCGCGAGCGCTCCGATTGCTGCAACGCCGCTCACTGCGTTGCACCAGGTACACAGTGTCGTGCTGCTGCGCTGGGTGCTGATCGTCGCGACCTCATACCTGGTGCTCTTCAGCCGTCCGCTCAGTCAGGTGACGCCGACGATCGCGTTGTTCGTCGCCGCCTACCTGGCCTCGAACGTCGCGCTCACCGAGCTGCTGCCGCGCCTGCGCTCGGCGGCGGTGCTGGAGTGGACGCTGATGGCGGTCGACACCGCGGCGCTGACGCTGGCGCTGTCGTTGGCCGGCAGCGGCTCCAACGATCTGTTCGTCCTCTACTTCGCGGTGCTGTTCGTCTGCGCCCTGTCGGAGCGGCTCGGCCTGGTGGTCGGCGCCGCGGTGCTGATCACCGTCGTGCGCCTCTATACGGTCGCGCACTACGAAGGGCCGGGCGCGCTCTTCAATCCCGGCACCATGCTGCAGGTGCCGTTCCTGTTCGTCGTCGCGCTGTTCTTCGGCCATCTCGTCCACCTCGCGCGCGGGCGCGAGCGCGGCGAGGAGGAGCGCCACGCGCGCGAGCTGCGCCTCGACCTGCTGTCCGGCGTCAGCCACGACCTGAAGAACCCGCTCGGCGTCATCGAGTCGCTGGCCGACCTGCTGCTCGACGGCAGCGCCGGCGAGCTGAACGACCAGCAGGCCGACCTCACCCGGCGCATCCGCTCCAGCACGCGGCAGGTGATCGCGTTGTCGCAGAACCTGATCGACGCCGAGCGCATCGAGGCCGGTCGCCTGCTCGTGCTGCGCCGCCGCGCCAGCCTGGCGCGCGTGGTCGACGACGCGCTGGTGATCGCGCGCAGCGCCTCCGACATCAAGGGCGTCGCGCTGCAGGTGACGGTCGAGCAGGGGCTCCCGATGCTGACCATCGACACCGTGCAGATCGCCCGCGTCATCGCCAACCTGCTCGGCAACGCGATCAAGTTCACCCCGGCCGGTGGGCGGGTGCGGCTGACGGTGCGCGCGCACGAGGACGGCGTGCAGGTGGCGGTCGCCGACGATGGCCCGGGCATTCCGCCCGAGGAGCTGCCGCGGCTCGCCGAGCGCCACTTCCGCGGCACCCGCAGCCGCGGCGTCGACGGCTCCGGTCTCGGCCTGTTCATCGTCCGCGCCGTCGTCGAAGCGCACGGCGGCACGCTGCGCATCACCAGCAGCGTCGGCCGTGGCACCACCGTCACGGTGACCCTGCTGCGCGATGCGCCGCGCGAGTCGAGCGGCGCGGCCGAGGTGCCGGTCGCCGCGCTGCCGGCGGCATAGGCGCCGGCCACCTCGGCACCGCGGCGCCACGGCCGCCGCGTCGCGGTGTCGTCGGGGTGAGCGTTCGTGCTAGACCGCGCGCCGCGTGCCGCTGCTGCTCAAACGCCTGCTGCTGATCCTGCTTGCGGTGGCGATCCCGCTGCTGCTGCTCGAGCTCGCGGCGCGTCTGGCGACTGATCACGCCGCCGTCGCCGAGCGCCTGTTGCACGACCCCGGCGCTGCCGACGCGGCGCCGCGCGCGCAGGCGCTCGACGATCAACGGGTGATCCTGCACCCGTACTTCGGCTACGTCGTCGACCCGCGCGCGCCGGGCATCAACCCGTACGGCTTCTTCAAGGCGTCGCCGCTCACCACCCGCACCCCCGACCGCTTCGTCATCGCCTTCTTCGGCGGGTCGGTGGCCGACCAGGTGTTCAGTCTCGGGCGCGCGGCGCTGATCGAGGCGCTGCACGCCTCGCCGGTGTTCGCCGGCCGCCAGGTCGAGGTGCTCAGCACCGCGCTCGGCGGCTACAAGCAGCCGCAGCAGTTGCTGGTGCTGGCCGGCCTGCTGGCGCTCGGCGCCCAGTTCGATGCGGTGGTGGTGCTGGACGGCTTCAACGAGGTCGACGGCGCCACCGACAACGTGCAGGACGGCGTCTATCCCTACTACCCGCACAACTGGCACCTGCACGCGCGCCAGGCGCTCGACCCCGCGGCCACCGTGCTGATGGGGCAGGTGGAGGCGACGCGCGCCGCGCGCGCCGCGCTGCGCCGCCGCTTCGCGCGCGCGCCGCTCGACGCGAGCGCGCTCTGGCTGTGGATCTGGGACGTGCTCGACCGCCGCCAGGCGGCGGCGCTGAACGCGCAGATGCACGCGCTCGATGCCGGGCTCGCCGCGGCGCGCAGTGGGCCGCAGGTGAGCGGTCCGCCGCTGCACTTCGACGACGAGGACGCGATGTTCGTCGACTTCGTCGAGGTCTGGGCGCGCGCCTCGTTGGAGATGCACAACCTCGCCACCGGACAGGGCATCCAGTTCTTCCATTTTCTGCAGCCCAACCAGTACCTGGAGGGCTCGAAGACGCTGAACGAGGAGGAGCGGCGCGTCGCCTGGGATCCCGACGTCGCCGACGCCGGCCGCGTCGCGCGCGGCTATCCCTTGCTCATCGCCCGCGGTCGCGAGCTGCGTGAGCAGGGCGTCGACTTCCACGACCTCACCATGCTGTTCGCGGCCGAGGAGGCGTCGATCTACTCCGATCCCTGCTGCCATTACACGCCGCGCGGCGCCGAGCTGGTGGCGCGCGCCATCGCGCAGGCGATCATCGAGCGCAACGAGTAGGAGAGGCTGTTAGGCTGCTAGGCTGTTGGCTGTTAAGGGGACGATCGAGGAACGACAGCCGAACCCCCCTAACAGCCTAACAGCCTCTCCGATGCTCGACCGCCGCATTCCCATCGCCAACCTGCCGACCCCGCTGGTGCCGCTCGATCGGCTCGGCGACGCGCTCGGCATGCGGCCGGGACAGCTGCTCGCCAAGCTCGACGACGCCACCGGGCTGGCCGGCGGCGGCAACAAGGTGCGCAAGCTGGAATACCTCTGCGCCGACGCGCGGGCGCGCGGCTGCGACACCCTGGTCACCGGTGGCGCGCAGCAGAGCAACCACGCGCGGCTGACCGCCGCGGCGGCGCGGCGGCTCGGCTTCGCCTGCACGCTGGTGCTCACCGGTCCGCAACCCGAGCCGCCGATCGGCAACGTGCTGCTCGAGCGCCTGCTCGGCGCCGACATCCGCTGGAAGGAGTGGTACGACTTCCTTGGCGTCGAAGCGGAGATCGCGACGGTGTGCGACGAGCTGGCGGTGGCGGGCCGCAAGCCCTACCTGGTGCCGATCGGCGGCTCGACGCCGCTCGGTGCGGTCGGCTACGCGCGCTGCGCGCTGGAGCTACGCGAGCAGGCGCCCGATCTCGACCTGGTCGTGCTCGCCACCGGCTCGGGCGGCACGCACGCTGGACTGGCGGCTGGGTTCGGCGATCACGCCGCCGTGCTCGGCATCGACGTCGGCGCGCGGCCGGATCTGAACCTGTGGGTGGAAGAGCTGGCCAGCGCCGCCGCCGCGCTGGCGGGATTGCCGGCGCCGCGCGGGCGCGCGCAGCTCGACCTCGACCACGTCGGCCCGCACTACGCCGCGCACACCGACGAGTGCCGCGAGGCGATCCGGATGGCGGCGCGCCTCGAAGGTCTGATCCTCGACCCGGTCTACACCGGCAAGGCGATGGCCGGTCTGATCGCCAACGCCCGCGCCGGCCGCTTCGCGCCGTACCGGCGCGTCGCCTTCCTCCACACCGGCGGCCTGCCGGCGCTGTTCACCCCGGCGAACGCCGCGTGGGCGGTCTAAGGAAGGCTGTTAGGCTGTTACGCTGTTAGGCTGTTACGGGAAGGAAGCTGAATCTGAGTCGCCCGTTCCCCCCCTAACCGCGTAACAGCCTAGCAGCCTAACAGCCTTCCTCGCGCTGGCTCCGCGCGCGCCCGTATGCCACAACCGATCGCGGTCGCCGGGGGGTGGATGTCGCAAGGTCGCTGGACGATTGCACTCGCCGTCGCGTGCGTTCTGATGAAGAGCCAGCTGACGCTTGCCGAAACGGTTCTCGACGACTTCACCGACATCTCGGGCTGGAAGACCGTCGCCGCCGACGGCGTGCGCGTCGAGCTCGGCCAGGATGACGGCCCGAACGGCGGCAAGGCGCTGCGCATCGACTTCGACTTCAGCCAGAGCGGCGGCTTCGTGTTGGTGCGCAAGGACGCGCCACTGCCGCTGCCGGCGAACTACGCCTTCCGCTACCAGCTGCGCGCCGCGGCGCCGAAGGTGAACTTCGAGTTCAAGCTGATCGACAAGAGCGGCAAGAACGTCTGGTGGTACCGCGAGCGCGACGTCCAACTGCCTGCCGAGTGGACCGAGCGGCGCATCAAGAAGCCGCGCATCGAGTTCGCCTGGGGCCCGGCGAGCGGCGGCGCGCCGAAGGACATCGTCGCGATGGAGATCGCCGTCACCGGCGCCGAGGGCGACAAGGGCTCGGTGTGGCTCGACGATCTGGTGCTGGAGGAACGGCCGCTGCCGCCGCGCACGCCGCCGGCGCCGCGCGCCAGCGCCTCTGCCTCGGCGCCGGGTGAGCCGCCGGCGCAGGTGCTCGACGGCAGCCAGTTCACCCGCTGGAAGAGCGGCACGCTGTCGTCCGACCAGTGGCTGCAGCTCGATTTCGGTCGACCGCGCGAGTACGGCGGCCTGGTCATCGACTGGGACGATCACGACTACGCGGTCGGCTACGACGTGCAGGCGTCGGACGACGGCAAGGACTGGCGGACGCTCTACTCCAGCACGCGCAGCAACGGCGCGCGCGACTACGTCTACCTGCCGGACGGCGAGTCGCACGCGCTGCGCCTCAAGCTCAACCAGAGCAGTCGCGGCGAGGGCTACGGCATCAAGCAGGTCGCCGTGCTGCCGCTCGAGCTCGCCGCCTCGCCGAACGACTTCTTCACCGCGATGGCGCGCGAGGCCGCCCCCGGCACCTATCCCAAGTACTTCAGTGGCCAGCAGACCTACTGGACGGTGCTCGGCGTCGACGGCGACGCGAAGGAGGCGCTGCTCAACGAAGAGGGCATGCTGGAGATCGAAAAGGGTGGCTTCTCGATCGAGCCGTTCCTTTTCCTCGACGGCAAGCTGGTGACCTGGAGCGACGTGCAGACCGGCCAGGAGCTGGAGGACGGCTACCTGCCGATCCCCACCGTCACCTGGTACGCCGGCCCCGTCTCGCTCGCGGTCACCGCCTTCGCCAGCGGCCCCGCCGGCGCCTCGCAGGTGTTCGCCCGCTACCGGCTCGACAACACCAGCGACACGGCGCGCGAGGTGACGCTCTTTCTCGCCGTGCGCCCGTTCCAGGTGCTGCCGCCGTGGCAGAGCCTGAACATGGTCGGCGGCACGACGCCGATCCACGAGCTGGTGTTCGACGCGCGCACGCTGTGGGTGGACGGGCGCGCCGCCGTGCGGTCGCTGACGCCGCCCACCACGGTCGGCGCGACGACCTTCGACGAAGGGCAGGTGACCGAGTCGCTGCTCGACGGCGTCGTGCCGCAGCGCCAGCAGGTGGTCGATCCGGTCGGCTACGCCTCGGCGGCGCTCGCCTATCAGTTGCGCCTGCCGCCGCAGGGACACCAGGAGGTCTACATCGCGGCGCCGTTCTACGACGCCGACGAGGCGGTCGCGAGCTGCGCCGGCGACGGCGCCGAGGCGTTGGTGACGCGCGAGCTGGCGGCGACCATCGCCGACTGGCGCCGCCGCCTCGACACCGTCGCCTTCCGCCTGCCGCCCGACGCGCAGGACATCGCGCACGCGGTGAAGAGCACGCTCGCCTACATCCTCATCAACCGCGCCGGGCCGGCGATCCAGCCGGGCTCGCGCACCTACGCGCGCTCGTGGATCCGCGACGGCGCCATGACCTCGACCGCGCTGCTCGACATGGGCGTGCAGCACCCGGTGCGCGAGTTCCTGCGCTGGTACGCGCGCTACCAGTACGCCGACGGCAAGATTCCCTGCTGCATCGACCGGCACGGCCCCGACCCGCTGCCCGAGCACGACAGCAACGGCGAGTTCCTCTTCGCCATCGGCGAGTACTACCGCTACACGCGCGACATCGGGCTGGTGAACGAGCTGTGGCCGAAGATCGTGCTGGCGCTCGACTACCTGGAGAAGCTGCGCGCCCAGCGCCTCACCGACGAGTACAAGAGCGGCGCCAAGCAGGCGTTCTACGGGTTGCTGCCCGAGTCGATCAGCCACGAGGGCTACGCCTCGCGCCCGGTGCACTCGTACTGGGACGACTTCTTCGCGCTGGCCGGGTTGAAGTCGGCGGTGCAGCTGGCGGTCGCGCAGGACGACGCCGCGACGCTGGCGCGCGCCACCGCCCTGCGCGACGGCCTGCAGACCGACCTGCAGGCCTCCATCCGCCGCGTGCTGGAGACGCGCAAGATCGACTTCATTCCCGGTTCCGCCGATCTCGCCGATTACGATCCGAGCTCCAGCTCGATCGCGCTGGATCCGGCCGGCGAGCAGGATCGCCTGCCGCCCGAGGCGCTGCGCCGCACCTTCCTGCGCTACTACGAGGAGCTGATGGGCCGCGTCGCCGGCACGGTGAACTGGGAGGCCTACGCGCCCTACGAGCTGCGCAACGTCGGCGTGCTGGTACGGCTCGGCGAGCGCGAGAAGGCGCTCGAAGTGCTCGACACCCTGATGCAGGGCCGCCGTCCCGCCGCGTGGAACGAGTGGGCGGAGGTGGTCTGGAAGGACGCCGGCGCGCCGAAGTTCATCGGCGACATGCCGCACACCTGGGTCGCCGCCGGCTTCGTCGAATCGGTGCGCACGATGTTCGCCTACGAGCGCGACGCGGCGCTGATCCTCGCGCACGGCGTGCCGCGCGCCTGGGTGGAGAGCCCCGGTGGCACCGGCGTGCAGCGCCTGCCGACGCCGTTCGGCATCCTCAGCTATACGCTCGACACCGACGGCCCGTCGCTCACCCGCATGCGCCTCAGCGGCGACCTGGTCGCTCCACCCGACGGCCTGGTCCTGCGCCCGCCACTGCCCGCCGCGTTACGCGCTGCCACCGTCAACGGCCAACCCGCCGAGCTCACCGACGGCGCCGTCATCGTGCGTTCAATCCCCGCCGACGTGCGCTTCGAGCACTGAGAAGAAGCAACCACGGATGAACACAGATCAACACAGATGGAAACGCAGCATGGCGAGACTCCCGCGTCGCGAGCGAGAGCAGTTCTATCGGTGTTCATCTGTGTTCATCCGTGCTTCCGCTTTCTCCTATGGCGCTGATTGATCTCGCCACCCGCGACACGGCGGCACCGCGGGCGCGGCTGTTGTCGAACGGCTCGTACGGCGTCCTGCTGAGCGGCGCCGGCGGCGGCTACTCGCAATGGCACGACACGTTGCTGACCGCCTGGGAGGGCGATCGCGTCGAGGACGGCGACGGCCTGTTCGTCTACCTGCGCGACTGCGACGACGGCGCGACGTGGTCGCTCGGCGCGCAGCCGTGCGGTCTCGGCGGCGCCGAGCGCTACGCCGCAGTCGCCAGCCCCGGTGGCGTGCGCCTCGGCCGCCGCGAGCGCGAGCTCGACGCCTCGCTCGCCGTCTGCGTGTTTCCCGATCTCGACGCCGAGCTGCGCCGCCTCACCATTCGCAACGCCTCCGGCCGCACCCGCCGCCTCGAAGTCACCTGGTACGCGCCGCTGGTGTTGAACGCGCTCCCCGCCCACGCCGCGCATCCGGCGTTCTCGAAGTTGTTCGTCGAGACTGAGCTCATCACTGCCGCTGCGTTGTCGCCCTCTGATGCAACTCCCCCCTTTGAAGATGCGACTCCCCCCTTTGAAAAAGGGGGGAAGGGGGGGATTTCCGAACCATCCGACAAATCCCCCCTCGCCCCCCTTTTTCAAAGGGGGGTGTTAGCGCGCCGCCGCCCGCGCAGCGCCGGCGAGCATCCGCCGCTCATGGGCCTCGCCATCTTCGGTGGCGAGTCGCCGTCCTTCGACACCGACCGCGCCCGCCTGCTCGGCCGCAACCGCCGTGCCGCGACGCTGGCGGCGCTCGAGGCTGGCGGACCGCTCGCCGGCGGCGTCGGCAGCGTGCTCGATCCGGCCTTCGCGGCGCGCGTCGAGGTCGTCATTCCCGCCGGCGCCACGGCGACGGTGGATGTCGTGCTCGCTGCCGCCGCCGACCGCGCCGCGCTGCTCGCGCTGTGGGCGCGCAGCGGCGATGCGGGGCTGCGCGACGGCGCCTGGGACGCCGCCGCGGCGGCGGAGCGGGCGCGGCGCGCCGCGCTCGGGCTCGACGACGCCGAGGCCGAGCGGCTGCAGGACCTCGCCGTCGCGCTGCTCTACCAGGATCCCGCCGTCGGCGCCGGGCTGGCCGAGCGCAAGCGTCCGCGTGGCGCCGTCTCGCAGCTGTGGGGACATGCGATGGGCGGGCGGCCGCTGATTGTCGCGCGCGACGCCGGGTTGTTGCCGCGCCTGCTCACCGCGCACGCGTACTGGACGCGCCTCGGCCTCGGCATCGACATGCTGGTGCTGGCCGCCGACGCCGCCGCGGTCGAGGCCGGGCAGGCCCTGATCAAGGAGCGCGGCGGTGCGCCGGGTGTCCAGGTGCAGGCGCGCGATGCGTTCCCGGCCGCCGATCTCGCCGTCGCGCTCGCCTGGGCGTCGCTGGTGGTCGGCGAGGACCTGCCGGCGCCGGGCCGCATGCCGATCGTCCCGATCGCCGCCGCTGCGCCGGCGCCGCCGCCGTCGCCCGCGCCTGCGCCAGCGAGCGAACTGGAGTTCGACAACGGCGCCGGCGCCTTCACCGCCGGCGGGCGCGAGTACCGCATCGTCGTCGGTCCCGATGCGGCGGCGCGGCCGCCGCTCGCCTGGATCAACGTCATCGGCCACGACAGCTTCGGCGCGCTGGTGAGCGAGAGCGGCGCCGGGTACACGTGGAGCCGCAACAGCCGCGAGCATCGGCTGACGCCGTGGCGCAACGATCCGGTCGGCGATCCGCACGACGAGGCGCTCTACGTGCGCGACGAGGCGAGTGGCGCGTTCTGGTCGCCGCAGCCCGGGCCGTGTCCGTCCGGCACCTACGAGGTGCGGCACGGCTTCGGCTGGACACGGTGGCGCGGCACGGTCGGCGAGCTGGAGCAGGAGGTGACCTGCTTCGTCCCGCTGCAGCAGCCGGTGAAGCTGACGCGCCTGCGCATCACCAACCGCGGCAGCGCGCCGCGCCGCCTGGCGCTCTACAGCTATGCGCGCCTGGTGCTCGGCGTGACGCCGCGCGAAACGGCGCGCCTGGTGTGCTGCGCGCGCGACAAGAAGAGCGGCGCCTGGTTGGCGGCGAACCGGCTGGCGGACGAGTTCGGCGACGGCGACGCGTTTGCGGCGGTCGCGGCGCCGGACGGCGCGGCGCTGAGCGGTACCTGCGACCGCGCCGCCTTCCTCGGCCAGGACGGCAGCAGCGCGGCGCCGGCGGCCCTGCGCGCTGGCGGCGAGCTCGACGGGCGTGCCGCCGCCGGGCTCGATCCGTGTTTCGCGCAGCGCGTTGCGGTCGAAGTGGCGGCCGGCGCCAGCGTCGAGTGCACCTTCCTGCTCGGCGAGGCGGTGAAGCGCAAGACGCTTGCCGAGCTGGTGCAGCGCTACGCGACGCCGGCGGCGGTCGAGGCGGCGCTGGCCGCGGTGCGCGGCTTCTGGGACGAGACGCTCGGCGCCGTGCAGGTGCGCACCCCGTCGCGCGCCATCGACCTGATGCTCAACGGCTGGCTGCTCTACCAGGTGCTGAGCTGCCGGCTGTGGGGGCGCTCGGCGCTGTACCAGTCGGGCGGCGCCTACGGCTTCCGCGACCAACTGCAGGACTCCGCCGCGCTCGTCTACACCCGCCCCGACCTGATGCGCGCGCAGCTCCTGCTGCACGCCGCGCATCAGTTCGTCGAAGGCGACGTGCTGCACTGGTGGCATCCGCCGCTGGCGCGCGGCATCCGCACGCGCTTCTCGGACGACCTGCTGTGGCTGCCGTACCTGACCGCGTACTACATCGGCGTCACCGGCGACCGCGCCATCCTCAAGCAGCGGGTCGGCTTCCTGCAGGCCCGCCCGCTGGCCCCGGGCGAGGACGAGGCCTACCTGCTGCCCGGCCACGCCACCGAGCGCACTGATCTCTACGATCACTGCTGTCGCGCCATCGACCGCTCGCTGGCGGTCGGCGCGCACGGTCTGCCGCTGATGGGCACCGGCGACTGGAACGACGGCATGAACCGCGTCGGCCGCGAGGGGAAGGGCGAGAGCGTCTGGGTGGGCTTCTTCCTCTACGATCTGCTCGGCGCGTTCATTCCGTTCTGCGTATCGCGCGGCGACAGCGCCCGCGCCGAGCGCTACGGCCAGCACCGCGAGGCGCTGCGCGCAGCGCTCAACGACGGCGGCTGGGACGGCGCCTGGTACCGGCGCGCCTACTACGACGACGGCACGCCGCTCGGCTCGGCGCAGAGCGACGAGTGCAAGATCGACGTGCTGGCGCAGTCGTGGGCGGTGATCTCCGGCGCGGCGCCCGCCGAGCGCGCCGCGCAGGCAATGCAGGCGGTGGACGAACGTCTGGTGATGCGCGACGCCGGCCTCATCCGCCTGCTGGCGCCGCCGTTCGACACCAGCGCGCACGACCCCGGCTACATCAAGGGCTACGTGCCCGGCATCCGCGAGAACGGCGGCCAGTACACGCACGGCGCCACCTGGGTGGTGATGGCGCTGGCGATGATGGGCCGCCGCGCCGACGCGGCGCCGTACTACGAGATGCTGACGCCGGTGCAGCACGGCGGCAGCGCCGACGCGATCGCGACCTTTCAGGTCGAGCCCTACGTCATCTGCGCCGACGTCTACGGCGTCGCCCCGCACGTCGGCCGCGGCGGCTGGACCTGGTACACCGGCTCCGCCGCCTGGATGTACCGCATCGGCCTCGAGCGCGTGCTCGGCATCCGCGTCGCCGGCGGCGACACGTTGATCATCGACCCGCGCATCCCCGACGCCTGGCCGGGCTTCGACGTGACGCTGCGTCTCAATGACGGTGCCTCGCGCTACACCGTCACCGTCGAGAACCCCTCCGGCAGCGCTGCCCGCGTCGTCCACGTCGAGCTCGACGGCGCCCCCAGCGTGCTCGCGGACGGCGTCGCGCACGTGCCGCTGCTGCGCGACAACGCGCCGCACGCCGTGCGCGTCGTGCTGGGCTGAGCGGCGGCCAGGCGGCCGCGTGCGTTGCGGCAGCCTTCCAGCTGCGGATTCCGCAGCCGATTGCGGATTCCGCAGCGCGCCGCGACCGCTGCGCGGCACCGCGCGCCAGCTCCGGCAGCGGCACGCCGCTGGCCGCAGCCTTGCACTGCCACGGCATCGACAACCCAACGGAGGTTCCGATGCCCATCACCCGCACCATCCTCGCCGTCACCCTGATCGCCACTGCCGCCGCGGCGCAGCCGAGCGGGCCGCCGCCGCAGGGCCGCCGGCACGGGCCGCCGCCGATCGCGCTGCAGGCCTGCGAGGGGCTCGCCGAGGGCGACGCCTGCACCTTCACCGGGCGCTACGGCGAGCGCATCGCCGGCAGCTGCACGGCGTTCGGCGAGCAGATCGCCTGTCTGCCCGCCGACGCGCCGCCACCGCCGCCGGCGGGCGAGGAATGAGGCGCGGCCATGCGAACGCGGCGCGTGCTGGTTCTCGCCCTCCTCATCAGCGCCGGCCTCGGCAGCCTGGCGGCGCGCGGCCTGCTCGATCCGTTCGGCATCGTCGCCAGCCTGCATGCGCCGGGCGGGGAGCATCTGGACCAGGAGGAACTGGTCGATCTGTTGCATGACGGCCGCAACGCCGACGCCTTCAGCGAGGCGTTCGAGCACGGCGACGAGCTGTTCGAGACCAGCTTCAACGCCGTCGACGGCGTCGGCGCCGAGGTCGGCGACGGCAGCCGCGTCACGCGCGTGCCGCGCGCCGACCTCGCCGCCTGGTCCTCGCACACGCCGAGCCGCGCCACCGGTCCCAACGCCGCCGCCTGCACCGGCTGCCACAACCTGCCGGGCGACGACGGCGCCGGCAGCGCCGCCGCCAACGTGCACCGCGATCCGACCCACAGCGGCGAGCTCGACCGCTTCATCCAGCGCAACACACCGCACGTGTTTGCTCCCGGTGCCCTGCAGCGGCTGGCCGAGGAGATGACCGAAGAGCTGCAGGCGCAGCGCGACGCGGCGCGCGCCGCCACCTGTCGCGACGGCCGCCGCCGCACCGTCGCGCTGCGCGCCAAGCAGCTGCCGTTCGGCGCGCTCACCGTCACGCCGCGCAGTCAGCGGCCCTGCCGCGTCGATCTCGACCTGCGCGGCGTGCGCGGCGTCGACCAGGACCTGGTGGTGCGGCCGTTCCAGTGGAAGGGCAGCGTTGCCTTTCTGCGCGACTTCAATCGCGGCGCGGCGCACAACGAGCTCGGCATGCAGCCGGTCGAGCTGACCGGCGACGGCGTCGACGGCGATGGCGACGGCGTCGCCGACGAGATGACGATCGGCGACATGACTGCGCTTGCCGTCTACCTCGCCGCGCAGCCGCGTCCGACCAGCAAGCTCGAGCTCGACGGGCTCGGCCTGCTCGATCCGCCGCTCAGCCCAGCGCAGCGCGACTCGATCCGCCGCGGCGAACAGGCCTTCCAACGCGCCAGCTGCACCGGCTGCCACCGCGCCGAGCTGCGCCTCGCCGATCCGATCTTCCGCGAGCCCAGCGCCAACCCGAACTTCCGCGACGCGACCTTCCCGGGCGGGCAGGATCCGGTGGCGCGCGGCGTCGACCCGGCGCTGCCGGTGCGCGTCGATCTCACCGCCGACCAGCCCGACAACGTGGTGCGCGATGCGAACGGCCAGACCGTCCGTCTCGGCGCGCTGGTGCGCGACGGCGCGGGCGGCGCGATCGTGTCGCTGTATGGCGACCTGCGCCGCCACGATATGGGCCCCGGCCTGGCGGAGGCGATCGACGAGACCGGCAGCGGCGCCTCGGTGTTCCTCACCGAGAACCTGTGGGGCGTCGGCTCGACCGCGCCCTACCTGCACGACGGGCGCGCGACGACGCTGAGCGAGGCGATCCTGCTGCACGGCGGCGAGGCGCAGGCGTCGCGCCGCGCCTTCGAGCAGCTGAGCGGCGCCGAGCAGTCCGACCTCATCGCCTTCCTCGACAATCTGGTGTTGTTCAAAGTTCCCGAAGAGTAGCGCTATGTGAGCGCATGCCGACCTCCGACTCCCTCCCGCCCGGCGGGCGCTTCTGGCGCTCGCCGGGCGGTGCCCGTTACGCCCAGGCGATCGTCGGCGGCGTCATCGCGCTGGCGCTGGCGGGTGCGCTGGCCTCGGCGCTGCGCGTCGTCGACCGCGCCCAGCGCACGGTGGCGAGCGGCGAGGGCGAGCGGCTGCTGCACGCGGTGCGGCCGATCGTCGACCACGGCAGCGACCGCGGCGGCCTGGAGGAGGCGGTGCAGCGCCTGGCGCCCGAGGGGTTGCGCTGCATCGCGCTGTTCGGCGCCGACGGCCGGGTGCGGACGCGCGCCGGCACCTGTCTGGCTTCGGACGCGGCGATGCAGGCGATGCTGGTGACCACCCATCCCGGCCAGGCGGTGCCGGTCGGCCCGCGCCTCGCCTTCGTCCACCGCCTGCCACCGCCGCCGCCGCCAGGGGCGCCGTGGCCGCCGCCGCCACCGCCGGGCGGGCCGGAGGCTGGGCGGCCACCCGGTCCGCCCCCCGGCGGCCCGCCGGGTCCGGGTGCGCCG
>JANRJF010000342.1:0-32697 GCA_033764095.1 Deltaproteobacteria bacterium
TGCTTGGTGCCCGAGTACTCGGTGAAGTAGCCGCAGACCAGCTCGGACTCCGACTCCGGCAGGTCGAACGGCACCCGCTTGCTCTCGGCGATGCCGGCGACCATGAAAATCAGGAACGCCAGCGGCTGGTAGAAGATGCCCCAGTTGGGCAGCACGCCGAGGATGGTGCCGCCCTGGGCGCGGCACATCGCCTGCAGGTCGACGGTGCCGTAGGTCATGATCATCGCCACCAGCGCCAGGCCCATCGCCAGCTCGTAGGAGATCATCTGCGCCGAGCCGCGGATGCCGCCGAGCAGCGACCAGCGGTTGTTCGACGCCCAGCCGCCGAGCACGACGCCGTAGACGCCGAGCGACACCATGGCGAGGACATAGAGGATGCCGACGTCGAGCGGCGCGACCTGCAGGTTGATCTCGTGGCCGCCGATCACCAGCACGTCGCCGAACGGGATGACCGCGAAGGTCACCAGTGCCGGGAATACCGCCAGGCAGGGCGCCAGTGTGTGTAAGAGGCGGTCGGCACCGCGCGGGATGACGTCCTCTTTGGTGAGGAACTTGAGCGGGTCGGCCATCAGCGTGTTGACCAGGCCGGCGCCGGCGACGCCGAAGATGGCGGCGCGGTTGGCGCCGATGCGATCCTGGATCAGCGCCGACCCCTTGCGCTCCACCCAGCCGAGCAGGCCGGCGAGCTGCAGCGCGTTGAGCGTCACCGCCAGCGCCAGCACGGCGGAGATGCCGAGGTCCAACAACAGCGTCGTGTCCATCCTGCGCGACCCCGCCCGCTATCCCTGCGCCAGGCGATCGACGATCTCGAGCGTGCGCTCGGGAGTGAGGTTCTCCCAGTAATCGTCGTTGACCTGCATCATCGGCGCGGTGCCGCAGGAGCCCAGGCACTCCGCCTCGCTGAGCGTGAACTGCCCGTCGCTGGTCGTGCCGCCGACGCCGATGCCGAGCCGGACGCGCAGGCAGTCGACGATCTCGTCGGCGCCGCGCAGCGCACACGACAGGTTGGTGCACACCTGTACGTGATGCCGGCCGACCGGCCGCTTGTAATACATGGTGTAGAACGAGGCGACCGAGGCGACGAACGCCGGCGGCAGCTCGAGCAGCCCGGCGACGTAGGCCATCACCTCGGGGCTCAGCCAGCCGAACTCCTCCTGCGCCAGCCACAGCGTCGGCATGATCGCCGCGCGCTTGATCGGGTAGCGCGTGAGGAAGGTTTCGAACTTCGCCTTGGCGGCAGGAGAAAACTCAACGGCCATGCTCAATCCCAGAAGAAGAATTCACCACAGAGGCACAGAGTCACGGAGTTAGGATAAGGAACCAAATCAGGATCGACTCTGTGCGCTCTGTGTCTCTGTGGTGAATTCTTACCGATCGCACTCGCCGCCGATCATGTTGATCATGCCGAAGGTGGGGATGATGTCGGCGATCATGTGGCCCTTCAGCATCTCGCCGAGGGCGCCCATGCCGAAGAAGCACGGCGGGCGCACGCGGCAGCGATAGGGGCGCCCGCTGCCGTCGCTGACGATGTAGAAGCCGACCTCGCCGTTGCCGCCCTCGACCGCCTGGTAGACCTCGCCGGCGGGGACCTTGGCGCCCTCCATGATCAGCTTGAAGTGGTGCATCAGGCCTTCGATGGAGTTGTAGACGCGGTGCTTCTCGGGCAGCACGTAGCGCGGATCGTCGACCGTGATCGGGCCGTCGGGGATCTCGCGCAGGCCCTGCTCGACAATGCGCATGCTCTGCTCGATCTCGTTCACGCGCATGAGGAAGCGGTCGTAGTTGTCGCCGGTGGTGCCGACCGGCACCTCGAAGTCGTAGTGCTCGTAGCCGCAGTACGGCTGCGCCTTGCGCACGTCGTAGGGGACGCCGGTGGCGCGCAGCAGCGGACCGGTAATGCCGTAGCTGATCGCGTCCTCCTTCGAGAGGGCGCCGATGCCGACCATGCGATCGTAGAAGATGCGGTTGCGGGTCAGCAGCTTGTCGCAGTCGTCCATCACGCCGCGCAGGTTCTTGAAGGCGTGTGCGACGCGCTCGCGGATGTCGTGCGGCAGATCACGCGTCACGCCGCCGATGCGCGTATAGGAGATGGTCAGCCGCGCGCCGGTGACCGCCTCGACGATGTCCCACAGGAACTCGCGCGACTCGTTGGTCAGGAAGCCGACGGTCTGCGCGCCGAGCTCGGCGCCTGCCATGCCGAGGCAGGTGAGGTGGTCGCACATGCGCGAGATCTCGCTCATGATGACGCGGATCGCCTGACAGCGCGGCGGTGCCTCGATGCCGCACAGGCGCTCGATGCCGAGGATGAAGCCGACGTTGTTGATGATCGGCGAGACGTAGTTGAGCCGGTCGGTGTAGGGGATGGCCTGTGTCCAGGTCCCCTGCTCGATCATCTTCTCGAAGCCGCGGTGCAGGTAGCCGACCTCGGTATCGCACTCGAGGACGATCTCGCCGTCGATCTTCAGATTGAACTTCACCGTGCCATGGGTCGCCGGATGGGACGGGCCCATCTGGATCTCCATGATCTCGTCGGTGGCGTCGAGCTCGATCGGCGGGGTGCTGTTCGGGTACGCCATCAGACCTTCCACCCGACCTCGATGGGGTCGCGTTCCGGCACCAGCGGCTGGCGCTTGTCGACCGGGTAGTCCTTGCGCAGCGGGTGGCCGACGAACTCCTCGTACATGAGGATGCGGCGCGGATCCGGGTGTCCGACGAAGCGGATGCCGAGCATGTCCCAGCACTCGCGCTCCACCCAGTTGGCGCTCTTCCACAGCGGCGTCAGCGAGTGCACCCAGGCGTCGCTCTCGACGACGCGGATCTTCACCCGCAGGCGATGGTTCTTCGCCACCGAGTAGAGGTGCGCGACGACCTCGAAGCGCGGTGATTTGCCCAGGTAGTCGACCGCGGTGATGTCGGTCAGCATGTCGAAGCCGTATTCCGGCCGGTCGCGCAGGGCGGCAAAGATCTCCAGCGCGTCGTCGCGGTGGATGACGATCGTCGCCTCGCCGAACGCCGGGCTGGCGTCGCGGATGCGCTCGCCGAAGCTCTGGCGCAGCTGCTCGATCAGTGCCTCGGGGCTCAATCCCACTGCAGCGCTCCCTTGCGCCACTCGTAGAGCAGGCCGACGACGGCGAGGAAGAGGAACACCGCCATGGCGATGAAGCCGGGCCAGCCGAGCTCGCGGAAGACCACCGCCCACGGGTAGAGGAAGACCACCTCGACGTCGAAGACGATGAACAGGATGGCGGTGAGGTAGAACTTCACCGAGAAGCGGCCCCAGGCGGAGCCGCTCGACTCGTTGCCGCACTCGAAGGTGTCGAGCTTGGTAACCGTCTTGTTGCGCGGACCGAGGAAGCGGTTGGCGTTGACCATGACCGTGACCACGATCAGGCCCAGCGCGAACGTGATCAGCACGGGGACGTATTGCAGCATCGCAGTCGGGGCCTCGGGCGGCTCGAAAAAATGACTCTGGGACGGGATTCTTCCAGCGCGACGGCTTATGCAAAGGCCTATGTCCTGTCAACCTAGCCTGATTTTGACCGCTGTCGGACGCCTTGCTACAGCCGCGCCCGGCATGCGGGCGCGCGGGGCGATCGACGGAACGGCGCTGGCGCGCGCCGGGGCGCCGCGATGAGCGAGGTCGCGCCGGCGGTCGCCAGTCGGGTGGCCGCGCTGGTGCGGGCGCGCTTCGGCGCCGCCACCGCGGTCGAGCGGCTGGCGCCACTGGCCGGCGACGCCTCGACGCGCAGTTACGCGCGCGCCTGGCTGCGCGGCCCGGGCGCGCCGGCGACGGCGGTGGTGATGCTGCTCGCCGATCGCGGCATCGCCATGTCGTCGGACGAGCTGGCGGTGTTCAGCGAGCCGCTGCGCGAGCTGCCCTACGTCAACGTGCACCACTTCCTGCAGTCGCTCGGTCTCGCGATCCCCGAGCTCTATGTCGACGCGGCCGACAGCGGCCTGCTGATCCTCGAGGACATCGGCGACACGCCGCTGTGGGATGCCGTGCAGGGGCGCGACCCGGCGGCGCAGCAGGCCTTGTTCGAGGCCGCCATCGACCAGCTCGTGCTGCTCGAGATCGACGGCACGGCGCGCCGCGACACGCGCTGCATCGCCTTTCAGCAGGCCTTCGATCGCCGCCTGTTCGACTGGGAGTTCGAGCACTTCCTGGAGTACGGGCTGGTCGACCGGCTGAGCGGCTCGCTGCCGCCAGCCGAGGCCGACGAGTTGCGCACGCACTTCAGCCGGCTGTCGGCCATGCTCGACGCGCAGCCGCGGGTGCTGAACCACCGCGACTTCCACGCCTGGAACCTCTACGTGCAGGACGGGCGCGTCCGGGTGATCGACTTCCAGGACGCGCTGCTCGCCCCGGCGCCCTACGACCTGGCGACGCTGCTCGGCGATCGCGACACCCGCCAGGTCGTGACGCCGGCGCTGGAGGCGCGCCTGCTCGACTACTACGCGCGCGCCTGGGCGGCGCGCGGTGGCGCCCCGTGGGAGCGCGAGGGGCTGTGGGACGTCTATGCCACGTGCGCGCTGCAGAAGGCGTTCAAGGTCGTCGGTCGCTTCCACTACCTCGATCGGGTGAAGGGCAAGCCCGGCTACCTGCGTTTTCTGCCCGGTACCTGGGCCCAGGTCGCCCGGCTGCTGGCGCAGCGTCCGGATCTCGAGCCGGTGCGCCGCATCCTCGCCCAGTACGTTCCCGAGCTGCGCTCGTGAAGGCGATGATCCTTGCCGCCGGCCTCGGCAGCCGGCTGCGCCCACTCACCGATCAGACGCCCAAGCCGCTCATCCGCGTCGGCGGGCATCCGCTCATCGCCTACTCGCTGGCCCTGCTGCGCGCCGCCGGCATCACCGAGACGGTGATCAACCTGCATCACCTCGGCGCGCAGATCCGCGCCGAGCTCGGCGACCACGCCTACGGCGTCGACATCACCTATTCGGAGGAGGAGCCGTTGCTCGACACCGGCGGGGCGCTGCGTGGCGCCGAGCGCTGGCTCGCCGGCGAGCGCATCGTGCTGCTCAACTCCGACATCCTGATCGACCTCGATCTGCGCCGCGTGCTGGAGTTCCACCAGTCGCACGGCGGCTTCGCCACCATGGTGCTGCGGCCGGACCGCGAGACGGCACGCTACGGCGCGCTGGAGATCGACGCGGCGCAGCGCGTGCGGCGCTTTCTCGGCCAGCCGCCGCAGGTCGACGTGCCGCTGCGCGCACTCATGTTCGCCGGCGTCCACGTGCTCGAGCCGCGCGTCTTCGACTACCTCGGCCACGGCGTCTTCGGCATCGTCAAGCAGACCTACCCGCGCGCGCTTGCCGCCGGTGAGGCGGTGTACGGTTATGTCTTCGACGGGTACTGGCGTGTGCTCGACACGCACGAGGGACTCGCCGAAGGGCGCCACGATCTCGCCACGCGCGCCTGTCTCAGACCGACACTTCTTCCTTGACATACTGCGTCATGGCTCACTATCGTCCCAGACGATCGTTTGATTGACGCCCGATGGGCATCACCATCGTTCAAAAGGGCGACCCCAAAGCGCGCAAGCGCAACGCGAAGGTCGCACTGGTGCTCGCAGGTGGAGCGATCACTGGCGGTGCCTTCAAGTTGGGCGGTCTCAAGGCGCTCGACGATTTCCTGGTCAATCGCAAGACCACCGAGCTCGACACCTACATCGGGCTGTCGGCCGGCGCGGTGCTGGCGACGCCGCTGGCCGCCGGCGTCAGCCCGGCGGAGATGATCAAGAGCCTGGAGGGCAGGTCGGACGAGCTGAGCCGCTTCCGCGCGCGCGACT
This sequence comes from Deltaproteobacteria bacterium, assembly GCA_033764095.1. Taxonomy (GTDB): domain Bacteria; phylum Desulfobacterota; class Binatia; order HRBIN30; family CADEER01; genus JBDTMT01. Next base: position 5,790 of record JANRJF010000342.1, read on the forward strand.
TCTACAGCCCCAACGTCGCCGAGCTGGTCGAGCGGCCGCTGCGCTACGCGCTGGCACTCGCCACCTTCCTGCCCGGGTCGCTGGTCGACGTGCTGCGCAATACGCCGAAGCTGGCGACCGACCTGCAACTGCTGCTGAACGACTTCGCCCGCCGGCCGACCTTCGGTGCGCTGCCCGGCCTGCTGGCGCCGATCGCCGAGGCCATCGTCACGCGGCGCGACTTCCCGTCGCTGCTCGACCACCTGCCCAGCGGCCTGTTCGATAACGCCAGCATCGAGCGCTACATCCGGCGAAACCTGCAGCAGGCCGGCCTGTCGAACGACTTCCGCACGATGTACCGGCGCACGCGGCGCGAGCTCTACATCAGCGCCATGAACCTCGACACCGCCGAGCGCGTCGTCTTCGGCCACGACGAGGACGCCTCGGCGACCATCTCCGAGGCGGTGCAGGCCTCGACCGCGCTGCCCGGCTTCTACAAGCCGGCGCGCATCAAGGGCGTCGATTACGTCGACGGCGGCGTGCGCCGCACCGCCAACCTCGACGTCGCGGTCGAGCACGGCGCCGACCTGATCATCTGCTACAACCCCTTCCGCCCTTTCTCGAACCGCGTGCGGCGCCGCTTCGACCGCGAGACCGGCCGCTATCAGTACGAGGGCCCGCTGCTCGCCGACGGCGGCGTGCTGAACGTGCTCAACCAGGTGTTCCGCACCCTGCTGCACTCGCGTCTGCAATACGGCCTGCGCGAGTATCAGGACGACCCCAACTTCCGCGGCGACATCATCGTCATCGAGCCGCGCGAGACCGACATCCACTTCTTCCAGCTCAACGCCCTGTCGTACTGGGAGCGCCTGCGCGCCGCCAAGCTCGGCTACGTCTCGGTCAGCGAGTCGATCGAGCTGCAGTACGACCTGATCAAGTCGATCCTCGAGCGCTACGGGCTCACCACCACCCGCCGCGAAGTGCGCCACAGTATGGAACGCATGCGCGGCGACGATGAGGCCGAGGCGACCGACGCGCTGACCCGCGACATCCCCAAGCGCCGGCTGCGCGTGGCGTGAACGGCCACTGACCGTCTGGCGGACGGCGAGGTCCGCCCTCTCACGGGCCGTCACGCGAGCGGAACCGCTCGGCGTTCTCTCCATGCGAAAAAGCCCTCCGGGGTTCCGGAGGGCCTTTCCGTTGGGCCCGAAGGCCCGTGCCTGTGCGAGAGAGAAAAACTTGGGCCGAGTGAATGGCCTCAGTCGAACCGTGTTGCGGTGTTGCGGTGTTACTTCTTCTTCTTGGCCGTCGCCTTCTTCTTGGCAGGAGCCTTCTTCTTCGCCTTCGACGCGGCCTTCTTCGGAGCCTTCTTCTTAGCTGCAGGCATGAGTACCTCCTCGTAGTGTTGCTGTGGGGTTACGTGTGTTTGGCCTCTCTCATCACAGGCACTGTCCTCATCAGCCACCCACCACCCATACGCTGCGGAGTATATGGAAGCGCCGGCGGGGGCGTCAACCGGCGAATGCCATTTTGGAAATTTTTTTTTAAAGCGGAATAGGCTGTGTCTACGTGGGAATTTCCCGGCCTAAAATGCCGTTGAAGGTGCCTACGCGCGGCTCGCCTAGCAGGGCGTTTTAACGCCACCCCACAACTGCCTGTAGTGCAAAAACCCCTTGTGCCACATGGGCTAGCGCAGCAGCAGCCGGATGAGGGCCGCGAGCGCCAACCACGGTGACGCGCTGCGTAACGCGCTGCGCCAGTCGTCGGTGGCGGGCGTCGGGTCCTCGGCAGCGTAGGTGGCGGCGTCGAGGTTGGCGACCTGCGACCAGGCGGTCGCGACGCCGAGCTGCGCGCCGACGCGTGCGATCAGCTCGGCGTCGGCGCCGGGTGGGCGGCGCGGGCTGCGGCGCTTCAGGCGCGCCAGCTCGCCGCGGTTCATGAACATCCCGTCGCAGGTCGCGCAGCGCTCGATGCGCGCGTCGGCGGGCAGCGTCGGGTCGCGGAACGGACGCAGTGGCGCGGTGCAGCGCGGGCAGCGGCCCGGCTCGCTGGGCGCCGGCGTCGCGGCGCGCAGCCTGGCGGCGTCGACCGCGTCGATGCGGGCGGCTTCCTCGGCGCCCAGCGGGTAGAGCTCCCAGCGGTCGCACCAGATGCCGCCGCACCGCGCGCACTGATCGAGCAGCAGGCAGTACCCCGAGCGGGTCCGCGCCTGCACCACGTCCATCACCACGCCGCAGTGCGGACAGGGGGCGGGATTGGACGGCATGTCAGCTCGCCAGGCCGCGCAGCAGGGCGACGCGCTGGGCCAGCGGCGGGTGGGTGGCGAAGAGACTCGCCCAGGCCCCCTCGTGCTGGTCGACGCGGCGGCGCAGCGGGCTGACCAGGAAGAGGTGGGCGGTGCCGCGCGTCGCGGCGCGCAGCGGGAACTCGCTGGCGGCGATCTTCTCCAGGGCGCGGGCGAGGCCTTCAGGGTTGCGCGTCAGCTGCACCGCGGTGGCGTCGGCCTGATACTCGCGGCGGCGCGAGACGGCCATTGCCAGGATGCGCGAGAGCAGCGGCGTCAGCAGGACCAGCACGGCGACCAGCAGGGGCAACCACACGGCGGGTGAGGCGCCGCGCTGGCGGCTCAGCCAGAGGTTGCGGCGCGCCCAATCGGCGAGCATCAGCAGGCCGCCGAACAGCACCGACACCAGCGTCATGACCGCCGTATCGCGGTTGCCGATGTGCGCCATCTCGTGCGCGACCACGCCCTGTGTCTCCTCGCGGTCGAGCAGCGCCAGCGCGCCGGCGGTGACCGCCAGCACGGCGTGCGCCGGATCGCGCCCGGCGGCGAGCGCGTTGGGCGACGGGTCCGGGATGACGAAGAGGCGCGGGCGCGGCAGGCCGGCGGCGATCGCCATCTCGGTGGTGATGTGGTCGAGCTGTTGATGTTCGGGGTCGCTCGGCTGCAGCGGTTCGGCGAGCAGCGACTGCAGCACCCAGTCGGCGCCGTTGCGCCAGCCGAGCCAGGCCGTGCCGCTCGCGATCGCCAACGCGGCGAGTGTGGCGATCGGCAGCGGGGCGCCGATCAGCGTGACGTCGACGCTCAACCCGACCGCGGCGAAGAGCGCCGCGAAGGCGGCGAAGAGGAGCTGCGTGCGACGGCGGTTGCGGCGTTGCTGGTCTACGAAGTTCACCGGTTGGTGGGCAGCGTCAGATCGACCGTGGGAGCGGCGCGTTCGGCGTCGTCGGCGGCGAACAGCTCGGCGTGCTGGAAGCCGAACTGGCGCGCGATCAGCGCGGCGGGGAAGACGTCCTGCTGGGTGTTAAACTGCGTCGCCACGTCGTTGTAGTACTGGCGCGCGTAGCCGAGCTGGTTCTCGGTGGTGGTCAGCTCCTCCTGCAGGCGCAGGACGTTCTCGTTGGCGCGCAGCTGCGGATAGTTCTCCGCCACCGCGAACAGCTGGCGCAGCGCCCGACTCAGGTTGGCCTCGGCGACCATCGATTCGTGCCCGGGCGACGCGGCGACGGCGCGGTTGCGGGCGCTGATGACGCGCTCCAGAGTGTCGCGCTCGAACTCCATCGCGCCGCGCACCGCCGCCACCAGATTGGGGATGAGGTCGTGGCGGCGTTTGAGCTGCACGTCGATCTGCTTCCAGCCGTTGGCCACCTGGTTCTTCAGCGTCACCAAGCGGTTGTAGGCAAACACCGCCCAGGCGACGACCGCCAGGGCGACCAGCAGCAGCACCATCATCGGCGCGCAGTGTATCGGCGCCGGGTGGCGCCGACCACAGGAAAAACGCTCAGCGCCGGCCGCGCTTCAACGCCGCCTTGCCGGGGTACACCGCCTTCTTGCCGAGCTGCTCCTCGATGCGCAGCAGCTGATTGTACTTGGCGGTGCGCTCGCCGCGGCAGGCGCTGCCGGTCTTGATCTGACCGGCATTGGTGGCGACCGCCAGATCGGCGATGGTGGCGTCCTCGGTTTCGCCGGAACGGTGCGAGATCACCGTCGTGTAGCCGGCCGAGCGCGCCAGCTCGATCGCCTCCAGCGTCTCGGTCAGCGTGCCGATCTGGTTCAGCTTGATGAGGATCGAGTTGCCCACCTTGGTCTCGATACCCTGTCGCAGGCGCTTGACGTTGGTGACGAACAGGTCGTCGCCGACCAGCTGCACCTGCTTGCCGAGCCGGCTGGTGAGCGCCTGCCAGCCCTCCCAGTCGTCCTCGGCGAGGCCGTCCTCGATCGACACGATCGGGTAGCGCGACACCCAGTCGGCCCAGAAGTCGCCCATCTCGCTCGGCGTGCGGCGCGAGCCGTCCGACTTCTTGAAGACGTACGCGCCGTCCTTGAAGAACTCGCTGCTGGCCGGATCGAGCGCGATCGCGATCTGCGTGCCGGGCTTGTAGCCGGCGCGCTCGATTGCCTGCAGGACCAGCTCGACCGCCTCCTGGTTGGAGGCGAGATTGGGGGCAAAGCCGCCCTCGTCGCCGACCCCGGTGCCGAGGCCGCGCTCGTGCAGCACGCCCTTCAGCGCGTGGAACACCTCGGTGCCCATGCGCAGCCCCTCGGCGAAGCTGCGCGCGCCGATCGGCATGACCATGAACTCCTGCAGGTCGACCGAGCTGTCGGCGTGCGCGCCGCCGTTGAGGATGTTCATCATCGGCACCGGCAGCGTCACCGCCTTGCTGCCGCCCAGGTAGCGGTAGAGCGGCTCGCCCGCCGCCGCCGCCGCCGCCTTGGCGACCGCCAGCGAGACGCCGAGCAGCGCGTTGGCGCCGAGCTTGCGCTTGGTCGGCGTGCCGTCGAGCTCGAGCAGGCGCTTGTCGATCGCCGCCTGCTGGGAGGCGTCGCGCCCCTTCAACGCCGGCGCGATCACGCGCGCGACGTTGGCCACCGCTTTGCGCACGCCCTTGCCCTTGTAGCGCTTGCCGCCGTCGCGCAGCTCCAGCGCCTCGTGCTCGCCGGTCGACGCACCGGACGGCACGGCGGCGCGGCCGAGGGCGCCGCCGCGCAGCAGGACGTCGACCTCGACGGTCGGGTTGCCCCGCGAATCGAGGATCTCACGCGCCACAATGCTCTGGATCTTCACCGCTCGGCCTCCAACGCGTTGCCTCCACACCGGGGCTTCTCTAGAATCCGGCGCGAGGCGAATCGAACGTGCGCTACCTAACGCCGCTGCCCTGGAAATACAAAGCCGTCGTCGCGCTCGGCATCGCCGCGCTGGTGCTGTGCGCGGTGTCGGCGGTGTACGGCGGCGGCGGCGTCATCCAGTTGCGCCAGCTGCAGGCGCAGCAGGCGGCGGCGGAGGCGGAAGCGTTCGCGCTGGCGCAGCGCAACGCGCGCACGCGCGACCATCTCGATCGCCTCGAGCGCGACGACTCGTACCTCGAGAAGGTGGTGCGCGAGCGGCTCGGCTGGGTGAAGCCCGGCGAGCTGGTCTACCGCATCGACCGGCGCGACTGAGCGCCGTTACGGCGCCGGTGTGCGCCGCACTTCGCCGGTCATCGGCACGAAGCGCACGGAGCCGTGCCGCGACCACTCGATGGTGTCGCCGCGCCGAATGCCGACCGCCAACTCCTCGCCGTCGCCGCGTTCGAGCGGCGCGACGATGCGGCCCCCCTCGCGGATCTGCGCGCGCAGCGCCTCGGGCAGCCGCGGTGCCGCGGCGGTGATGATGACGGCGTCGAACGGCGCCGCCTCCGGCCAGCCAAAGTAGCCGTCGCCGGCCCGCACATGCACGCTGTCGGCGCCCACCGCGGCCAGCGTCGCCCGGGCGCGCTCGGCCAGCACCGGGTCGATTTCGATCGAGTAGACCTCGCGCGCCAGGCGTGCCAGCACCGCCGCCTGGTAGCCGGAGCCGGTGCCGATCTCCAGCACGCGCTCGCTGCCGTCGAGCCGCAGCAGCTGCGTCATCAGGGCGACGATGTAGGGCTGCGAGATGGTCTGGCCGCGGCCGATCGGCAGCGCGCCGTCGTGGTAGGCGGCGGCGCGCTGGGCGTCGGGGACGAAGCGGTGACGCGGGACCGACTGCATCGCGTCCAGCACGCGCGCATCGGTGATGTCGCGCGCACGCAACTGCCGCGCGACCATGTCGCGGCGCGCCGCGACGTCGGCGGGGCTGTCGGCCGGCGGGCCGGCGGCCGGGGGATCGGTGCAGGAGGCGACCAGGGCGAGTCCCGCCAGGAGCGCGCGGAGCACCGCTTCGCCCCGTGCCGCGGCCGGGCCGCTAGTCGTCCTCGGCGCCGGCGACGAATTCCTCGTACTCTTCCGTCGCCATCAGCTCGTCGAGCTCCGACTCGTCGCTGAGCTCGATCTCGATCAACCAGCCTTCGTGGTACGGGTCCTCGTTGGTGAGCGAGGCGTGGTCTTCGAGATCGCCGTTGACCGCCTGCACGACGCCGCTCACCGGGGCGATCAGCTCGTGGACCGTGCGCACCGACTCGAGCTCGCCGAACGGCTCGCCCTTCTCGATGGTGTCGCCGACGTCGGGCAGCTCGACGGCGATGATCTCGCCGATGCCGTCCTGTCCCTGGTCGGACATGCCAAGCTGCGCGCGGCCCGCTTCCGAGCGCACCCAGAGATGGTCCTCGCTGAAGCGCAAGACGGTAACCGCCTCGCTCTCCTTCTTGCGTATCTTGGGTTTCGGCACCGAGCGCTCCTTACCGACGCCCGATTTGCGATGTCAAGCCCCGTCCGCCCGCCGCGCGCGTTCCCGTCTTGCGTGCCGAACGACGCGCTCCTAGCATCCGCCGCATGACGGCGCGCGAGACGGTCCGGGCGATCCGCGAGGAGCTCGGGCAGTGGTTCCTCGAGCGCAGCGAGGTGATCGACGGCGCGCTCGCCGCGGTACTGAGCGGCCACCACGTGCTGCTCATCGGCCCGCCCGGTACCGCCAAGTCTATGCTCGCCGACGCGCTCTGCCGCCGCCTCGAGGGCGCGACCTACTTCCAGTGGCTGCTGACCAAGTTCACCACCCCCGAGGAACTGTTCGGCGCGGTGAGCCTGGCGGCGCTCGAACGCGACGAGTATCGGCGCGTCACCACCGGCAAGCTGCCCGAGGCGCACGTCGCGTTCCTCGACGAGGTGTTCAAGGCCAGCTCGTCGATCCTCAACGCCATCCTGGCGCTGATGCAGGAGCGTCGCTTCGACAACGGTCGCGAGGCGGTGACGGTGCCGCTGATCGCGCTGATCGGCGCCAGCAACGAGCTGCCCGAGGACGACGAGCTGCAGGCGCTCTACGACCGCTTTCTCCTGCGCTTCGTGGTCGGATACATCGACGAGGACTTCCGCTTCCTGAAGATGCTGCAGGCCCGTCCGCCGGCGCGCGCGACGACGCTGTCGCTCGCCGACCTGCGCGCCGCGCAGGCGGAGGTCGCCGCGGTGCGCGTACCCGACGCCGCCTACCGCGCGCTCGCCGAGCTGCGCCGCGAGCTCGGCCGCGTGCAGGTGGTCGCCTCCGACCGCCGCTACCGCCAGGCGCTCGACGTGCTGCGCGCGCACGCCTACCTGGATGGGCGCGAGGCGGTCGGCGACGACGACCTGTTCTTTCTCGAACACGTGCTGTGGCGCGACCCGGGCGAGCGTGCGGCGGTACGCGAGGCGGTGCATCGGCTGCTGCGCGGCTACGTCGACGAGGCGCGCGCACTGCTCTACCAGTCGCGCGAGCTGCGCGACTACGCGCATCGGCCGTGGGACACGCACGAGCTGCGTGGGCGCGCCGTCGTCGAGGCGCACACCAAGATCCGCCAGATCCTCGCCAAGCTGGAGGGGCTGCTCGACGAGGCGCGCGGCGCCGGCCGCCCGGTGGATGCGGTCGAGGCGGTGCGCGCCGAGATCGAGTCGATCCAGCATGAGATGCTCGAGGCGCTGTGAGCGACGACCGCCGCCGGCCGCACTGGATCGAGCATGACGCGTACGACCGCGCCGCGTTCGCCGCGCTGAGCGCCGACTCGCCGGCGCTGCAGGCGCTGGCCGCCAGCGGCGGCAAGCTGCTGCCGCACTTCGACGCCTTTCTGCTCGACCTCTACGCGCTCTGCTACAAGATGAACATCGTCGTGCACGCCGCCGAGACGGTGGCGCCGGCGGCCGCCGTCTATCGGCTGGTGCTCGACGAGCTGCGCGGCGCGGCGGCGTTGGCGACGTTGCGCCAGCAGACGGTGCTCGACGAGCACGTCGCCGGCCTCGCAACCCTGCTGCTCGGCGAATCGCTGCTGGAGCTGCTCAAGTCCGAAAGGCTGCTGACGCGCGGCGAGATGCTCGACGTCTGGAACCTGGCGCAGCAGGACGAGGAGAACGACGCGCGCCGCGAGGACGCCGCGACCGCCGCCGAGCTCGAGCGCGCCGTCGCCGGGGCGCCGGCGGAGCGGCGCCTGGCCGACCTGCGGCAGCGCCTGCTGCGCGAGCACGGGGCGGCGGCGGGGCGGCTGGACCAGCAGGCGCGCCGCTTGTCGCAGACGTTGAACGACGCCGCGGTGCGGCGCCCGTCGCGTGTCGCGCCGCTGCTCGATCGCGCGCTCGCCGATCTCGACACCGCGCGCGACGCCACCGAGCGGTGGAGCCTGCAGCTCGGCGGCGGCGGGCGCAGCTCGGCGGGCGCGCAGCTCGAGCTCGGCCGCCACCTGGCGCGCAACCCGAAGTTGCTGCGCCTCGCCCAGCTGGTCGGGCGCATGCGCGCCAGCGCCCGCGCGCTGCGCCGCAAACTGTACGAGCGCAACAACTCCGAGGTGTTCGCGGTCGAGCGCGGCGCCGCCTGGGAGCACCTGCTGCCGCCCGAGCTGATGGGGCTGCGCCACCCGGTGCTGCGCCGCGACTTCCGCCGCCGCCTGGTGGAGGGCGAGCTGCGCGTCTACAGTCTGCGCGCCCGCGAGCAGCGCGGGCGCGGCCCGCTGATCGTCTGCCTCGACGGCAGCTCGTCCATGGCCGGGGACAAGGAGATCTGGGCGAAGGCGGTGACCCTGACACTACTCGACATCGCGGCGCGGCAGCGCCGCCACTTTCGCTCGATCTGCTTCTCCTCGGCGGAGACGCCGCTGCAGGTGCTCGACCTCAACCCGCGGCAGCGCTACGCGCCCGACCTCCAACAGGTCTTCGCGCTCGCCGAGTACTTCCCCGGTGGCGGCACGGACTTCCAGCAGCCGCTCGACGCGGCGCTGGAGTCGCTGCGCCGCGACCGCCGGCGGCGCGGCGACGTGGTCTTCATCACCGACGGCGAATGCGGCGTCGACCCGGCCTGGGTCCGGCACTTCCAGCGCGAGAAGGCGGCGCTCGGGTTCACCTTGTTCTCGGTGTTGATCGACGTCGGCGCCAGTTCGCTGGGCGCACTGAAGGCGTTCAGCGACCACATCACCTCGGTCGGTCAGCTGACCAGCGACGCGACGCGCGAGATCTTCCTCAAGGTCTGACGATGCCGTGGTGGGTGTGGGTGGCGTTCAACGCCGCGGTGCTGGGGGTGCTGGCGATCGACCTCGGCGTCTTCCACCGCCACGCCCGCGAGGTGAGCCTGCGCGAGGCGGCGGGCTGGACCATCACCTGGGTGTCGCTGGCGCTGGCGTTCAACGTCGGCATCTACGTCACGCTCGGATCGCAGAAGGCGCTGGAGTTTCTCACCGGCTACCTGATCGAACAGGCGCTGTCGGTCGACAACATCTTCGTCTTCGTTTTGATCTTCTCGTATTTCTCGGTGCCGAGCCGCTACCAGCACCGCATTCTCTTCTGGGGCATTCTCGGCGCGCTGGTGCTGCGCGGCACGATGATCGGCGGCGGGACCTGGCTGATCCACCGCTTCGAGTGGATCCTCTACCTGTTCGGCGCCTTCCTGGTCTTCACCGGCGTGCGCATGGCGTTCGCCAGCGAGGAGGGCCTGGAAGTCGAGGCCAACCCGGTGGTGCGGCTGGTGCGTCGCTTCCTGCCGGTGACCAAGCGCTACTACGGCCAGCACTTCGTCGTCTCGGCGCCGGTCGGCGGGCGCCGGCGTTGGATCGCGACGCCGCTGCTGGTGGTGCTGGTGATGGTCGAGACCACCGACGTGATCTTCGCCGTCGACTCGATCCCGGCGATCTTCTCGATCACCACCGATCCGTTCATCGTCTACACGTCGAACGTCTGCGCGATCCTCGGCCTGCGCTCGCTGTACTTCCTGCTCGCCGGCATCGTCGACACCTTCCGCTTCCTGCAGATCGGCCTGTCGGCGGTGCTGGTCTTCGTCGGCGCCAAGATGCTGGTCGAGCCGTGGCTGGCGGTGCCGATCGGCATCTCGCTGGCGGTGGTCGCCGGCGTGCTCGGCACCGCGGTGGGCGCCTCGCTGCTCTTCCCGGCCGAGGCCGAGGAGCTCTCGCCGGTGGTGCACGATCCGCTCGCGACGCCCTCCGACGCGGCGGCCGAGGTGCTCGACCGCGAGCAGTCGCTCGAGGACCTGCCGCCGCCGCCGCGCTGAGCGCGACGGCGGCGCCAGGGTCAGCCTTCCACCGGCTGCAGCGGGCCGGGCGTGAAGGTCACCAACATCTCCTTCACGCCGTTGATGAAGGTCGAGCGCAGGCGGCGCGGCGGCGCGGCGTGCTCCATGTCGCGGAAGCGCATGGTGATGCCGCGGAAGACCTCCTGCAGCTCCATGCGCGCCAGGTTGGCGCCCAGGCAGTAGTGCTCGCCGAAGCCGAAGGCGACATGGTCGTTCGGGCTGCGGCGGATGTCGAAGGTGTCGGGTTCGCGGAACACGTCCTCGTCGCGGTTCGCCGACGGGTACCAGAGCAGCAGCTTCTCGTCGGCGCGGATCATCTGGCCGCGCAGCTCGACGTCGGCGGTGGCGGTGCGGCGGAAGGTGTGCACCGCCGGCGCGAAGCGCAGGATCTCCTCCACCGCGCTCGGCACCAGGGTGGGGTCGTTCTCCAGGTCGCGCAGCTGGCTGCGATGGGCGAGCAGCTCGATCATCCCGTTCGAGGTGACCGTGCGCGTCGTCTCGTTGCCGGCGATGAGCAGCAGCAGGAAGAAGAAGTTGAACTCCATCTCGTCGAGCTTGCGGCCCTCCAGCTCGGCGTTGACCAGCGCGCGCGCCAGCGTGTCCTTGTCGGTCTCGTGGGCGATCTTCCAGAGGTTGCTGGCGTAGACGAACATCTCGCCGAACGCCGCCATCGCGTCGCCCGGCACGATCGGCTTGCCGTCGCTCTGCAGATCGGGGTCGTCGATGCCGACCATCTTGTTGCCGAGGACGTAGATGTGGCGGCGGTCCTCTTCCGGCACGCCCATCATCTCGCAGATGACTTCCAGCGGCAGCAGGGCCGCGACGTCCTCAACGAAGTCGCACTCGCCGCGCTCGATGACGCCGTTGATGATCTTGGTCACCATGGCGCGCACGCGGCCGTGCAGGTTGTTGATCATGCGCGGCGTGAATGCCTGGTTGACCAGCGTGCGGTACTGGCGATGCCGCGGCGGATCCATGTTGAGCATGATGGATTGGATCGCCGGCAGGTCGGTGGGCGCCGGGTCCTCGCGCAGGGTGCCCTGGCGCTCGGAGGAGAACAGGCCGGGGTTCTTCGAGACCCACTTCAGGTCGTGGTACTTGGTCACCGCCCAGAAGCCCGGGCCGTTCGGCTCGGGATGGCGGTACACCGGCGCCTCGCGCCGCAGGACGCGGAACATGTCGTGCGGCGTCCCGCGCTGAAAGAGATCGGCATCGGTGAGATTGACCTGGGAGAGATCCATGTATGCCTCGCTGACAAACGGTCGTTTACAAACAAACGTTTGGTTAGCCCGCGCCGCCGGGCGCGGTCAAGCGCGTTCTGCGCTTGTGGCCGACTGGTGACGCCGCCAGGGCCCGCCCGGCGGCGCGCTCGCCTGGAGCGGGGCGCGCCGCCGGCGCGCCCCCTACACTCCCGGCAGATAACCCCGCAGCGTGGCCAGGGTATCCGCATCCGCGGCGCGCTTGTCGTCGCGCCGCCGGACGATGCGGGCGAAGCGCAACGCCAACCCGGCCGCGTACTGCGGGCTGCTCTGCACGCCGTCGAACTTCACCTCGACCACCAGCTCGGGGCGGACGAAGACCGTGCCGTGCCGTTGATCGATCTTCAGCTCCAGCAGGCGCTCGGTGAGGGCGGCGAACTCGGCGTCGGTCGGGCCCTTGAACGTCTTGCCCACCGGTTCGAGCCGTCCGCTCGCCTCGTCGCGCGCCGCCAGGTGGTAGTTGCTCAGCCATCCGTGTCGGCGGCCGTAGCCCCAGTCGGCGGCGACGACGACCAGGTCGACGGTCACGCTGCGCTTGATCTTGAGCCAGCCGGCGCCGCGCTGTCCCGGCGTGTACGCCGCGTCGAGCGCCTTGGCCATGACGCCTTCGTGGCCCGCCGCCAGCGCCGCGGCGTAGCAGGCCTCGCCTGCAGCGAGGTCGGCGGGCACCAGGTGCTCGACACAGGCGAGCGCCCCACGCGCGATCTGTAACGCCTCCCAGCGCTCCGCCTCGGCGCGATCGAGCAGCCAGACGTCGCCGAGCCGCAACAGGTCGAACAGGTAGAGCTGCACCGGTACGGCCTCCGCGAGACGCTCGACGTCGCGCACGCGCCGGAAGCGCCGCATGAGCTCCTGAAACGGCAGCGGCCGGCCGTCGGCCTCGGCCAGCACCTCGCCCTCGAAGATGGCGGTGTCCGCTGCCGCGGTGTCGCGTACCGCCGCGACGATCTCCGGCAGACTGCGGGTGAGGTCCTGCAGTCGCCGGGAGAAGATCCGCACCTGGTCGCCGCGCTTGTGGATCTGCACCCGCGCGCCGTCGAGCTTCCACTCCAGCGCCAGTCGTCCATCGAGTGCCGCCCACGCCGCGGCGAGGTCGGCGGCGGATTGCGCCAGCATCGGCTTGATCGGCCGGAAGAGCTCTGCCTGCACGCCGGCGATCCGCGCCGGATCGGCGCGCACCAGGCGCGCCAGCTCGCCGATGTCGCTGAGCGCCTGCTGGGCGCGCCGCAGGTCGCTGGCGGGGGCGCCGGCGAGCAGTGCCAGCGCGTCGAGCACGATGCCCTCCTGCACGCCGTGACGCATCTCGCCGACGACGACCTTCGCCAGGTACTTGGCCTCGATCGGCGTCGCGCGCCGCAGCAGCGCGGCGAGTTGCGCGATGCGGCGGCCGCGCGAGCCGTCGCCGTGTTCGGCGGCGATGGCGACGAAGCCGTCCTGCACGTCGCGCAATGTCAGCGGGGGATGGTGCGCGGCGGGCGGCATGGCGCGCGCCACGAGATCGCCGAAATCGGGCGCGCCGGCCCACTGCAGCTGGTCCGGGTTCGCGCCGGCCTCGCGCAGTGCCTGCCAGACCGCCGCCCCGCCGAGCGCCAGGCGCCGTCCCTGCGCCTCGGCGAAGGCGCGCCCGAGCAGCAGTCGGGTGGCGAGGGCGGCGTCGTCGGGCGTCAGCGCGCCGAGGTAGTCGGCCACCAGCCGTGCCCGCTCCCGCCGCCCGGCGGTATCGGCCAGCCGTTCGCCCAGCCCGGCGAGGCCGGCGAATTGCGCTTTCGCCGCATGTTCGCTATCGATCGGCACGGCGGAATTGGACACGCGAATGGTGCTCACCAAGCGGCAGAAAGAGCTCTTCGACTATCTCGACGGCTACATCGCCGAGCATGGCTACGCGCCGACCCTCGAGGAGATCCGCGGCCGGTTCAAATTGAACTCGCTCGCCACGGTGCACAAGCACCTCACCAATCTGGAGCAGAAGGGCGCCATCCGCCGCACCTGGAACCACAGCCGCGCCATCGAGATGGTGCCGCGGCGGGCGGCGCGCGGCGCGGTGGAGCTGCCGCTGCTCGGACGCGTCGCCGCCGGCCAGCCGATCGAAGCGCTGGAAACCACCGACACCATCGCCGTGCCGGAGGAGCTGATCCGGCGCCAGAACACTTTCGTATTGAAGGTGGTCGGCAACTCGATGGTCAACGACGGCATCCTCGACGGCGACTACATCGTCGTCGAGGAACGGCTCGACGCGACCAACGGCGAGACCGTGGTGGCGGTGGTCGATGGCGAGGCGACGGTGAAGCGCTTCTTCCGCGATGGCCCCGGTCGCGTCCGGCTGCAGCCGGCCAACGACGCGATGGCGCCGATCGTGGTGAAAGAGCGCGACTGCACGTTGCGCGGCGTCGTCGTCGCGGTGATGCGCAAGTACTGAGTCGCGGCGCGGCTCAGGCGATGGTCAGCTCGAAGGCCGCCACCGGGAAGCGGACCGTCTGGTCGTGCTTCAGCGCGCCCCAGACCAAGCCTTCGTAACAATCGCCGCCGCGCACCAGCGCGTCGACGCCGTAGATCTTCAACTCCGGCAGCGTCCGCGTATCGCAGCGCACTTCGTTCGGGTCGATGCGTACGTGCAGCTCGGGAGCGAGGGTGAGCTGCGGTCGCAGCGGGGCGCGCGGATCGAAACGCCGCACCAGTCCGTGTGTCGAGAGGACGACCACCGCAGCGTCGCCATGGCGGTCGAACACCTCGACGGGGACCGCGAAGCGCACGTCCCCACGCTCGGGACGCAACTCGAACTGGACGTGCATGAGCGGAAACTCACGGGCCCGTGTCTGGCCGCGCGGCGGCGGCAGGCTGTCGCCGAGATCGTCGAGCCCTCCCGACCACCACGCCAGGTACGCCTCGAGATAGGGACGCGGCTCGACCGAGCCGCGCGCCACCAGGTCGCCGACCCGGGCCACGTAGGTGGCGGTGCGAATGGCGAACCGCCGCTGCATTCGGAAGAACCCATCGGCGATGCCGGGCGTCTCGCGTCGCGCGCTCACTGCGGCCGACCATCGCGCGACGGCTGCTTGAGCGCGGCGGCGAGGTCGGTCCACAGCTTGCCGTAGCGCTCCAGCCAATTGGTCGGGGACCACTCGCCCGCGATCGTCATATCGGTGGCGTCGAGGACGAACGCGCCGACGTGTTTGACCACCGTCTTCTGCGCGTTGAGCCAGCGGTCGAACAGCTGCTCGAGCTCGCCGCGCACCCCGTGTTGGTCGTCACCATTCGACATGGTCCCTCCGTTGGGTCGATGCATCGTCATGCGGTTGCGGCCGGTTCGGCGCCGCGCCGGATGAAGTTGTTGAACCCGCCCACCTGGCTGTCGAGCAGCATCGAGATCAGCGCCGGGCAGAGCAGGTTGAGGAGGCTCGACGTGAACTTGACCTTCTTGGTCATCGTGCCGGCGACCCATCCGTCCGGCAGCGCATCGTCGCGCCGCACTTCGAGATAGCCCTCGTTGACCGTTACCTGGTCATCCGCCTCGTACATCAGCGCGTAGTCGCTGCGCGCCCGATCAGGCTCGACGGTGTACTCGATCCGCAGGCGCTGCTGGAACACGCTGGTGGTCGCGCTATTCCAGCTGGCGACGAAATCCTCCCGCAGCACGCCGCTCCACGGCTCGGGCGGGCGCTCGCCGGGGTCGTTCGCGTGACCCTCGCGATAGGTCGCGGCGAAGAACTCGCCCAGCTGCTCCCAGTTCTCCGGGTTCACCAGCCCCGCCAGCTCGCGCACCGTGGCGCGCAGATAGACGTCCTTCTCCACCAGGAAGGCGCCGCGGTCGTGCACCAGGCGGGTGGGCAGGGCGATGAGCGTCACGTCGTCCGCCGCGTTGACCATCTCCTCGCGCAAGGCCGGGAACGGGGGCGCGGTGAGCCCGAATTCGCGCTCCGCCCAGCGCAGGAGAGCGGTCTTGGCCACGCCCGGACCGTGCGGTGCCGCTTCGGCGACGCCAGTCGGCGCGACGCTGCAACGCGCCAGCCGCTCGAACTGATCGCGGCGCTCAGGCGCGGGGCGATGGCCGTAGAGCAGCATCTGGGAGACGCAACGCCGCGCGACCGGCCGCAGGCGCGGCGTGTAGACCCGGTCGAGCAGCGCGGTCGAGTCGTCGAGCGTCAGCGGTGCCACCGCGTCGGGCACGCGATCGCCGGAGCGCACGCGGCCGAAGAAGCGATGATAGTAACTCGACCACTGCACCTGGCGCAGCTCGGCGCGCGGCACGCCGGTGAGGCGGGCGCGCGGACCTTCGACCTGCGCGGCGGCCGACGGTGAGTGGAAGTGCGCCCGCCGCATCGCGCGCTACACCGCCAGTGCCAGGCAGAGCGTCTCGGCCTGCGTCCAATAGGGCAGCAGGCCGCTCATCGGCCCACCGCTGCGCAGCGCCTTGCGCTGCGTCACGCGAGTCGTCCACGCCCCGCCGCGCGGCGTCTCGGCCGTCAGGTGCGCGACGCAGTCGAGCGACGTCTGTCGGTCCAGCGAGGTGACCGTCACCTCGGCATGGCGCTGGAACGGGGTGGCGCCACGAGCGACCGTCACCTGCACCGGGACCGCCGTCCCGCGGCTGCTGGTCGGCAGCCTGAGGGTGGCCGTCAGCTCGACCCGGTCGGCATCGGAGCGGGTCCTGCGCACGTCGCCCCAGAACAACGCCGCGCACGTCGCCCAGCGCTGCGCGTCGAACACATCGGGCATGTCGTTCAACCGACAGTCCACCACCAGGGCGAGCTCGCACCACTCGGCATCGGCGCGCACGGCGTAGTCGAGGATGCCGTAGTCGCGTGCGAGCACCTGCCACGGATGGGTGCGCATGCCGCGCAGGCAGGCCAGCTCGTCCAGCGAGCAGCCGAACACCGCCGGTAACAGCGCGGTCAAGGTCGCGGGCGGCCGGGCGGCCGACGCCAACTGGTGTTCCGCCAGCTTCCACAGCGCCAACGACACGACGGCACGCGAGAGCGGCGCGCGGTCCGACGTCGCCGGCCTGTGCAGCTCCGCCGCCAGGTCGTCGACCAGCGCCGCGAGCTGCTCGGGCGTCATCCGCGCGGCGAAGCAGCGCGCCAACGTGGCGTGCAGTTGTTCAGGTGGCGGCGCGGTCATCTGCATGGCGAGCATGACGACGTGCGCAGGCTGTATGACGACCAGCGCTCCCTGCGCAATGGCATCGGGCGTCTCAACCGCGGCATGGACAGACGGGCGGCGTGCGCGCCCGCTCCGCGCGATGCCTGTTGACTCGTATCGGCGCTGCGGTCATGGCAGCCGCGATGACCGCGCTCGCCGATCACGCCCTGCACGCCGGCGCGCTGTTCGAGGGGCGCTACCAGATCGTCGGCGCGCTCGGCGGCGGCGCCTTCAGTCGCGTCTACCAGGCGCGGCAGCTGTCCACCGGGCAGGACGTGGCGATCAAGGTGGTGGCGCCGCGCAGCGACGCGCGCGGCGCCGCCGACACCCATGCCGAGCGCCTGCGGCGCGAGATGCGCCTGTGCATCGAGCTGTTCCACCCCAACATCGTCCGCCTGGTGGACTCCGGCGAGACCGAGTCGGGGGCGGTCTACGCGGCGTTCGAGTACGTGCCCGGCGCGACCCTCAAGCAGGTGCTGCTCGACGAGGGCAAGCTCAGCCTGCGCGAGACCGTCCACCTGATGAGCCAGGTGCTCGACGCGCTCAGCTGCGCGCACGCGCAGGGCATCGTGCACCGCGATCTCAAGCCCGAGAACATCATGGTCACCGCCACCGGCGCGCGGCGCAACGCCATGGTGCTCGACTTCGGGCTCGGCGGCTTCGCGCCCGCCGCCGACGGATGGGGCCTGCCGCGCATCACCGCGACGCAGGAGATGATGGGCACCCCGTGCTACGCCGCGCCCGAGCAGTTGCGCGGCGAGGCGCCGACGACGCGTTCCGACCTCTACTCGTGGGGCTTGATCGTCATCGAATGCCTGACCGGCGAGCTGGCGGTGCGCGGCGCCTCGGTGCAGGAGGCGATTCTCAAGCAGCTCAACGACGACCCGATCGCGATTCCGGCCGGCCTGCCGACCCGACTGCGCGCCGTGTTGGAGGCGGTGACGACCAAGACGGTCGAACGCCGCACCGCGACCATCGAAGGCCTGCTGCACGCCCTCGGCGTCGTCGAAGCGGGCGTCGCGGACGACGCGGACGACGGGCTCGATCCGCAGCGCGCCCGCGCCGGTGAACGCCGCCAGGTGACGCTGGTCGCCTGCCGGCTGCGCGTCGCGCGCGCCGACGGCCAGCGCCTGGAATTGGAGCAGCTCGACGAGCTGCTGCACGAGCAGTACGCCCGCGTCGCCGAGCTGGCCGCGCGCGGCGGCGGCCACGTCGCCGGCGCGTTCGGCGATCGCGTCATGCTGGTGTTCGGCTACCCGCAGGCGCGCGAGGACGACGCGCGGCGCGCGGCGCGCACGGCGCTCGGCCTGGTCGCCGACGTGCAGAGTCGCAGCGCGCATCTGCTGACGACGCGCGGCATCGGGCTGCAGGCGCATGTCGGCATGCACACCGGCGTGGTGATCGCCCGCGCCCTGCGCCGGCCCGGCATGCCGGACGCCGTCGACCTGGTCGGGCCGACCCCGCAGGTGGCGCTGCGTCTGGAGACGGTCGCCGCTCCGGGTGAGGTGCTGGCCAGCCTCGACACCCAGCGCCTGCTGCGGCGCGAGATCGAGCGCGCGCCGGCGCCGGCCTGCGACATCCCGGAGCTCGGCGGGTCGGTTCAGGTGTTCCGCCTCACCGGCGTGCGGCACACGCCGGCTGGCGTGGAGACGATCCAGTCCGAGCGCGAGTCGCCGCTGGTCGGCCGCGCCGCGCAGCTCGCGCAACTGGTCGAGCGCTGGAAGCAGGTACAGCCCGGTCGCGGCGCCGTCGTGCTGGTCACCGGCGAGCCCGGCATCGGCAAGTCGCGCCTGCTGCGCGAGCTGCGCCGCCACGTGCCGACGGAGTCCTGGATCGGCTTGCAGTGCGCGGCGGAGAACCAGAACAGCCCACTGCGCCCGTTCGTCGATCTGCTCACCACCGGCGAGCAGCCGGTCGGCGCGCTGCTGGCGCGCTCTGGGCTCGACGACGCCGACACCGCCGCGCTGTTCGCCGAGCTGTTGTCGCTGCCCGGCGATGTACCGCCCCCGGCGCTGCCGCCCGAGCGACGCAAGGAGGCGACGCTCGCCGCGTTGGTGACACTGGTCTTCCGCATGGCGGCCGACCGCCCGCTGGTGTTCGCCATGGAGGATCTGCACTGGGCCGACCCGACCTCGTTGGAGGCCGTGCAGATGCTGATCGACGAGCTGCGCGCGCCCGACGCCGGCGCCGCGGCCGACGCGCCGCAGCTGTGCGTCGTGCTCACCGCGCGGCCGCAGTTCAGCCCCACCTGGCCGATCGACAACACCCTGCTGCTGCCGCTGCCGCACCTGACCAGCCAGCAGGTCGAAGAGATGGTCGCCGCCAACGTCAGCGACCACGACGCGCTGCCGCGCGCGGTGATCGACGAAGTGGTGACGCGCTCGGACGGCATTCCGCTGTTCGTCGAAGAGGTGACGCGCGTGCTGCTGGAGTCGGACGGCGCCGGCGGCGACTCCGGCCCCGCGGTCCCGGCGACGCTGCGCGACCTGATCACCGCGCGGCTCGACGGCGTCTCGGTCGCGGCGCGCGAGACGGCGCAGCTCGCCTCGGTGCTCGGCCGCGAGTTCCGCTACGAGTACCTGCGCGCCATCGCGTTGCAGCCCGAGGCGGCGGTGCGCGCCGACGTGCGCGAGCTGGTCAACGCCGGCTTGCTCTACCAGCGGCGCAGCGCGCGCGCCGAGAGCTATCTGTTCAAGCACGCCCTGCTGCGCGACGTCGCCTACGAGTCGATGCCGCGCCCGGCGCGCCAGACGCTGCACGAGCGCACCGCCGACACGCTGCGCGAGCGCTTTCCCGACGTCGAGCGCACCCAGCCGGAAGTGCTGGCGCACCACTACGAGCGCGGTGGGCAGCGCGCCAGCGCCCTGGACTACTGGCGGCTGGCCGGCGAACGGGCGGTGGGGCGCGGCGCCTACGTCGAGTCGATCCGCCATTTCGAGGCCGGCTTGGCGCTGCTCGAGACCATGCCGCGCGCGCGCCGCCAGCAGGAGGCCGAGCTGGCGCTGCGCACCGCGCTCGGCGTCGGCCTGATCGCGACGCGCGGCTACGGCGCCGAGGCGGTGGAGCACAACTACACGCGCGCGCAGGAGCTCTGCCTGGGGCTCGGCGACGCACCGCAGCAGCTGCCGGCGCTGTACGGCCTGTGGACCTACCACCTGCTGCGCGACCATCGCGACACGCCCGGCGAGCTGGCGGCGCGCCTCACCCAGATCGCCCGCGCACCGGAGCATGTGCTGATCGCCACCGCGACGCGCGGGATCACCGCGTATTTCGGCGGCGACCTGCCGGCGGCGATCGTCGACCTCGAGCGCGCCACGGCGCTGTACGCGCTCGCCCACCAGCGCGTGCTGGCGCGCGAGCTCGGCCAGGACGCGGCGTTGCTCGCGCCGCTGTACTCGATCTGGTGCCTGTTCCACCTCGGCCGCTTCGACCAGGCGCGGGCGCGGCTCGGCGTCGTCGAAGGCCTGGTGACCGAGGTGGCGTCGCCGTACATCACCGCCACCTGGCTGATCTTCGCCATGCTGCTCGGCTTGTCGTTGGAGGACGTCGAGATGACGACCGGGTTCGCCGAGCAGGCCGTGACGCTGTCGGTCGAACAGCGCTTCCCCTTCTTCCTCGCCACCGCGACCTGCGGACTCGGCTGGACCCGCATCGTGCAGGACGACGTCGAGGCCGGTATCGCGAAGATCCAGGAAGGCCTCGGCGTGCTGGCGCTCACCGGCGCGGTGGTGGCGCGCAGCTACTGGCTCGCCTGCATCGCCGAGGGTCACCTGCGCCGGCGCGACGCGAGCGCCGGGCTGGCGGTCGTCGACCAGGGGCTGGCGCTGACCCTCGGCAACCTGAACCGCCTGCAGGATCCCTGGCTGCATCGCGTCAAGGGAGACCTGCTGGCGCTCGCCGGGGACCCTGCCGGCGCCGAGCAGTCGCTGCACACGGCCCTGCGGGTGGCGCGCCACAGCGGCGACAAGCCGTTCGAGCTGCGCGCGATGATGAGCCTCACCCGGCTGCTGCGCCAGCAGGGGCGCGGCGAGGAGGCGCGCGCGCCGCTCGCCGCCGTCGCCGGGTCGTTCGACGAGGGCTTCGACAGCCGCGACCTGCGCGACGCGCACGCCCTGCTCGCCGAGCTCGCCTGACTCAGGTGCAGGCGATGGACAGCCCGAAGCCGGGCAGCACCTCGCGCCAGTAGAAGCTGGCGAAGCCGGCGTCGGTGAAGAACGCCCGCATCTCCTCGCCGGTGTAGAAGCCGACCCAGCCGGGGTCGGCCCACTTCGCCCACGGCGAGCTGATCGCCTTGAACCAGGCCGGTCCCGGATCGACCACGCAGGCGCGCCCGCCGGGGATCAGCACGCGGCGCATCTCGCGCACCGCCGCGGCCGGATCGGGGTAGTGGTGGAAGGCGCCGAAGCTGAACACGGCGTCGAAGCCGGCCGCGAACTCGTCTGGCAGCCGCGCCACGTCGGCCTGGTAGAACGCGACGTTGCGCACGCCGCGCCGGCGGGCGCTGTCGAACGCCGTCTGCACCATGCCGGCGGCCAGGTCGATGCCCACCACCTCGCCCTCCGGCACCAGGCGGGTGAGCAGCAGGGTTTCGGTGCCCGGTCCGCAGCCGGCGTCGAGCACCCGCGCGTCACGCGGCAACAGCGGCCGCAGGATATGCGCTGCTTCCTCGTAGATCGGGCGGGTGAACGCCTGCAGGTAGATGTCGTACACGGTCGCGATGGTATCGAAGTAGCGGATCGACGCGTCGACCTCGGTGGCGTCGGCGAGCAGGCACGGCGCGGTCACCGCGCGGCTGAAGCGCACGCCCTGCCCGCCTGCGATGGGCGGCGGCAGCGTGCCGATCGCGCCCGGCCGATAGCGCCCGAGCCGGCGCAGCGCCTGCGCCGGGTAGAGCACCGACGCCGCGTACCACCACATCTGTCCAAGCAGGACGCTGGCTGGCAGCGCGGTGCGGAGTTGCTCGGGCAGGGCGAAGAGGTTGGGCGTGCTCATCGACCGCCGCAGCGTGGCAGATCGCGCCCCGCCGTACCATCGCCGCCGGCCGCGTCGGCTACCGATCGCCTGCACCGCCCGCCGGGGATTGCGTCAGAGGGCCGTGCCGCTGTACGGACGGGCGGCACTGATACTTGGCACCTAGCGGATCCCAATCCTCCTTTCATTCGATGTCGGATTCCAGACCGATCGAAGTCGCGGTCGTCGGCGGCGGCTGCGCGGCGATGGCGACGGCCTTCGAGCTGACACGGCCCGAGCACCACGGCCGCTACCACGTCACCGTGTACGTGCCCGGCTGGCGCCTGGGCGGGAAGGGGGCGTCGGGGCGCGGTCCAGCCGGCCGCATCGAGGAGCACGGCTTCCACGTCTGGCTGGGGTTCTACGAGAACGCCTTCGCGCTGCTGCGCCAGTGCTACGCCGAGCGCAACCGCGACGGCCGGCCGCGCCGCTTCGCCGACTGGCGCGAGGCGTTCATCCCCAGCCCGCACATCGGGCTCGCGGATCGCAACGCCGACGGCAGCTGGGCGGCGTTCATGGCGGAGTTTCCCGTTGGCGACGGGCTGCCGGGCGATCCGCTCAGCGCCGGCAACCCGTACACCGTCACCGCCTATCTGTGGCGCACCGCGGCGCTGCTGCGCACGCTGCTGCAGGCGGTGCAGGCGCGCGGCGCGGCGCCGGCACCCGACAGCGCCGACCGCCCGCTGTCGGTCGCGGCGCTGCTCGACGCGATCACCCGACTGCTCAGGTACGGCGCCCTGGCCACCCTGGCGGGGATGATCGAGGCGGCCGCACTGCTGGAGCGCGTCGCCGGCGCGCAGTCGCGCTTTCCCGACAGCGTCCTGTTGTCGCTGCTCGACGCCATCGGCGGCGGCGCGCGCCGCCAGCTGGAGGAGCTCACCGAACGCGACGACGAGCTGCGGCGCCTGTGGGAGGTCATCGACATCGTCCTGGCGACGATGCGCGGCATCATTCGCGACGGCCTGGCGAGCGATCCGCGCGGCTTCGACGCGATCGACGATGTCGACTGCCGCGACTGGCTGCGCCAGCACGGCGCCGCGCCGCGCTCGCTCGACTCGACCTTCGTGCGCGGCCTGCACGCACTCGCCTTCGCGCACATCGACGGCGACTTCGCCCGCCCGAGCCTCGCCGCCGGCGCCGCGCTGCGCGGCTCGCTGCGCATGTTCTTCACCTACCGCGGCGCGCTGTTCTGGAAGATGCAGGCGGGGATGGGCGACGTCGTCTTCGCGCCCTTCTACGAGGTGCTGCGTCGCCGTGGGGTCAGCTTCCGCTTCTTCCATCGGGTCGAGCAGCTGCGCCTCGCCGACGCCGCGGCGCTGGCGCCCGGCGAGCGCCCCTACGTCACGGCGCTGGAGATCGACGTGCAGGCCGAGGTGCGCGGCGGCGGCGAGTACCAGCCGCTGGTCGACGTGCAGGGGCTGCCGTGCTGGCCGTCGCGACCCGACTACGCGCAGCTGGTCGACGGCGACCGGCTCGCACGCGAGGGGCGCGACTTCGAGTCGTTCTGGGACCGCCGCCGCGAGACGCGCCGGACGCTGCGCGTCGGCGAGGATTTCGACTTCGTCGTGCTGGCGGTCGGCGTCGGCGCCGTGCCGCACCTCTGCGCGGACATCCTCGCCCGCGACCAGCGCTGGCGCGACATGGTGGCGCACGTGCGCACCACCGCGACGCAGGCGTTTCAGCTGTGGCTGCGCGAGCCGCTGTCGGCGCTCGGCTGGCAGCAGCCGCTCGCCAGCCTGTCCGGCTTCGCCCAGCCGTTCGACACCTGGGCCGACATGGCGCACCTGATTCCGGAAGAGACGTGGTGCGAGGCACCGGGCGCCATCGTCTACTTCTGCTCGGTGCTGCCGGAGGCGCCGGGGCCCTTCGACGAGCACTACCAGGCGCGCCGCGACGCCGAGGTGCGCGACAACGCGGTGCGTTTCCTGCAGCGCGACATGCGGCACTTCTGGCCGGGCGCGGTCGGCGCGAGCGGCTTTCGCTGGGAGCTGCTCGCCGATCCGAGCGGCACCGCCGCCAACGGTGCGGGCCCGGAGCGCTTCGCCACCCAGTTCTGGAAGGCGAACGTCAATCCATCCGACCGCTACACCCTGGCGTTGCCGGGCAGCGCCCGCTACCGCATCTCGCCGCTCGACAACTCCTACGACAACCTCACCGTCGCCGGCGACTGGACCAACTGCGGACACAACACCGGGTGTGTCGAGTCGGCGGTCATCTCGGGGCGCCTCGCGGCGCACGCCATCGCGCAGTCGCCGCCGCTCGAGGACATCATCGGCTACGACCACCCGTGAGCCAGGAGGATGCCGTGAACGGTCGCCCACGCCTGCACCGGCCCGAGCCGGAGCGAACCGAGCCGCTGCGCCACTGGTCGACGCTCTATCGCACGTCCGAGTCGTGGAATCCGCGTGACACCGGCGGCGCCGGCGACGGCGCGGCGGACGCCGCCTCCCCACCGTCCGACGCGTGGAGCGACGTGGTCGCCGACGGCGTCGCGGTCGGCTACCGCGTCATCGAGGAACAGATCCGCCAGGGACAGCGCGTCGCCGAGCAGATCAGCGGCGCCTCGTACGGGCCGGCGGCGATGAGCGGCGACGTGCGCGAGGCGAGCGAGCGCCTGGTGCGCTTCTCGGCGGATCTGGTCGCGCTGTGGATGGACTTCGTCAACTCGACGCTCGCCAACGGCGACCTGCTGCGCGGCCTGGCGGCGGCGTGGACGCCGCCTGCCGCCGCGGCGGCGCCGTCGCCGACCTCGTACGGAGCGGCCACCGCGGTCGCCATCGAGGTGCAGTCGGCGCGCCCGGTGCGGGTCAGCGTCGAGTTCAAGCCCGGCGTCGGTGCGCGCCCGCTGGCGACGCACGCTCTGCGCGCCCTGGCCGCCGACCTGCCGCCGCTCGACGACGTCGCATTTGTCGCCGAGCGCGACGGCGCCGCCCCGGTGCTGCGCCTGCGCGTGCCGGACGGCCAGCCGGGCGGCGTCTACAGCGGCGTGGTGCTCGACGCGCAGAGCGGCGAGCCGCTCGGCACGATCACGGCGCGCCTGAGCGCCTGAGCGCGGCAGCATGGCGGCGACGGTCACGCCGGAGCTGGTCTCGGCGCTGCTGCGCGAGTACGGCGCCGTGACGCGCGACGCGCTGGCCGCCTACCTGCCGGCGCTGGAGCCGCGCCGCTATCTCTACGACCTGCTCGCCGAGTACCCGCGCCGGCCGGGCAAGATGATGCGCCCCAGCCTGTGCATCGCCACCGCGCGCGCCTTCGGTGCCCGCCTCGCCGACGCCGTGCCGAGCGCGGTGGCGATCGAGCTGCTGCACAACGCGCTGCTCATCCACGACGACATCGAGGACGGCAGCACGCAGCGCCGCGGCCAGCCGACGCTGCACGCGCTGCACGGCGTGCCGCTGGCGATCAACGCCGGTGACACCCTCAGCCTGATGAGCCTGCGCCCGCTGCTCGCCAACATCGACGCCATCGGCCCGCGCCTGGCGGTGCGCATCCTTGAGGAGACGCAGCGCATGGCGCGCGAGTCGGCCGAGGGGCAGGCGCTGGAGCTCGGCTGGCGGCGCGACAACGTCACCGCGGTGGACGACGCCGCGTACATGCAGATGGTGCTGAAGAAGACCTGCTGGTTCGGCACCATCTACCCGAGTCGCGTCGGCGCGCTGATCGGTACGCATGGCGCGATCGACCTCGACGGCTTCATCCGCTTCGGCTTCTTCCTCGGTGCCGCCTTCCAGATCCAGGACGACCTGCTCAACCTGCTCGACGCCAGCGCGCGCTACGGCAAGGAAGCGTACGGCGACATCTGGGAGGGCAAGCGGACGCTGATGCTGATCCGTCTGCTGCAGCTGGCGACGCCGGCGGAGCGGGCGCGCGTCGCCGCGGTGCTCGGCCGCGAGCGCGAGGCACGCGGGGCCGACGAGGTCGGCTGGATGTACGAGCGCATGCAGGCCTACGACTGCATCGAGTACGGCCGCCGCATCGCGCACGGCCTGGCCGGCGCGGCGCGCCACGAGTACGCGCGCCTCTACGCCGGCCTGCCCGACTCGCGCGACAAGCGCTTCATCGAAGGGCTGGTCACCTGGGTGTTCGAGCGCAACTGAGGCGGCCGTGACGCGCGCCGCTCGACCCCCGGGCGAGCTGCTGCTCTACGGCGCCACCGGCTTCAGTGGTCGGCTGATCGCGCAGCGAGCTTGCGCGCTCGGGCTGTCGCCGATCCTCGCCGGGCGCGATGCGGCGCGCCTCGGCGGGCTGGCACGCGAGCTCGGCTGCGAGGCGCGCGCCGTCGGGCTCGAAGACGCCGCGCGGTTGGCGGCGACGCTGGACGGGGTCGCGGTACTGCTCAACGCCGCCGGGCCGTTCACCGCCACCACCGCGCCGTTGGTCGAGGCGTGTCTCGCCGCCGGCGTGCACTATCTCGACATCAGCGGCGAGGTGCCGGCGCTGGCGGCGTTGGCGCGGCGCCACGCGCAGGCGGCGGCGTGCGGGGTGATGATCCTGCCGGCGGTCGGCTTCGTGGTGCTGCCCTCCGACTGCCTTGCGGCGCACGTCGCGCGGCGCCTGCCGGGCGCGACGGCGCTCACCATCGCCGTGTCGCGCACCGACGCGCTGTCGCGCGGCTCGCGTCGCACCATCCTGGAACAGTGGGGCTCGATCGTCGCGGTGCGGCGCAATGGCGTGCTGACCAGCGTACCGATCGGGACGCGCGAGCGCCGCGTCGACTTCGGTCGCGGCGCGCGCCCGACCGCGGCGGTGAGCTGGGGCGACGTGGTCACCGCCTTCCACACCACCGGCATCCCCAACATCGAGACCTATCTGGAGGTCAGCCCGGCGGAGCGCGCGCTCTTCCGCTTCAACCAACAGCTCAGCGCGATCGGCGGCCAGGCGGCGCTGCGGCCGCTGCTCGGCCTGCCCGCGGCGCTGCTCGGCGAGGGCCCGAGCGCACAGCAGCGCGCCGGCGGCTCGCGCGTCATCGTCGCCGAGGCGAGCGACGCCGACGGCTGTACGGTGCGCGCCCGCCTGCGCACGCCAGAGGCCTACGGCTTCACCGCGCTGACCGCCGTGGCGGTCGCGCAGCGCGTCCTGCGCGGCGAGCAGCGC
>JANRJF010000343.1:0-28465 GCA_033764095.1 Deltaproteobacteria bacterium
CATCCCTGGTTCTGGTTGCTGGGCTGTGTTTGAATCTTGGGCTGTTGTAGCGCGGCCCTCGGTGGCCGCCTTTTTATCGTCTGGCGGCCACGGCGGGCCGCGCTACGATCGCTACCTGCGCAATTCGCGCATCACTCGCGGCACAGCGGTCCCGGCAGGTTGGCGGTGGCGCAGCTCGCCAGCTCGGCGCCGCTCGGATCGATCAGCGTCGCGTTCCAGTCGTCGCCGCGGTCGAGCGCGACCTGCAGCGAGCTGAACTCCTCCAGGCCGAGCACCTCGGCCATGCCGCCGTCGATGGTGGTGCTGAAGCTGCCGGTCGGCGCAGTGCCCAGCGCGACACCGCTGGAGCCGACGATCACCTGCGGCGGGCGTGGCGGCGTGGCGGGATCGAAGGTCAGCGACTGGAAGGTGTGGATGTGGCCGGCGAGCATCAGGGCCACCGGCGCGGTCGAGTCGACCGCCGCCCAGGCCGCCTGCAGGGTCGCGTTGATCGGTGTGCCCGACTCGTCCTGTACGCCCCAGACCGGCCGATGCGTCGCCAGCCACAACGGCACCTCGGGCTTCGCCGCGCCGAGCACCGTCGCCAGCTGCTCGGTGTAGATGTCGACGGTGCGTTGCGGTGCGAACGAGTCGCAGGCGTTGGCCGAGTCGACGACGGCGAGCTGCAGCCGTCCGAGGTCGAGCAGGTAGGGCGGCGCGAACAACAGGTACGGCAGCACCGGCGGCGGCAGCGGCGCGTCGCCGCCCTGGGCTGGGCAGGCGAGCTCGCCGCGGCCGCCGAGGCTGGCGTCTACGTTGGGGTCGAGGAAGTAGAACCAGCCGGGGCCGGCGCGGCTGCACAACTCGTGGTTGCCGCGCACCATCACCCACGGCGCCGCCGCGAGCAGCGGCGCCGCCGGCTGGAAGAAATCCTCCGACCAGTAGTCCCAGCTGTCCGGGTTGAGGCTGTAGTCGGCGTTCTGGCTGACGTACGGCTGGTCGAGCTGGCACTGCGGGTCGTGCGCCGTGTTGTCGCCGGCGTCGTAGACCGGTAGCGAGCCGCCGCCGCGCAGCGGCACGCTCGACGCCGTGCCGCGGTAGTCGTAGTCGCCGACGTGGATCACCAACTGCGGCGCCGGCTGCCGCGCCGCAATGCCGGCGGCGATGGTGGCGAACGGTGCCGCCGGTACGCCGGCGGCGCAGTTGGCCGATTTGCAGCCGGTGTCGCCGAGCACCGCCAGGCGCGACGGATCGCGCCGCGCGATCGGCAGCGCCTGACCGGTCCAGGAGAGGCGATAGCGGCGTTCGAACTGCACGCGCGCCTCGCAGACGTTGACCGGGAAGCCGAACGGATTGCCGCGCAGGCGCATGGCGATGCTGCGGTCACCGCGGCGCAGCGTCGGGCAGACCGGGTCGCCCGGCTCGACGACGGCGCGCGCGATGGCGATGGTCGAGCCGTCGGCGCCGGCGCCGAGCACGACGTAGGCGGCGTACACCGCCGGACGCGGCGCCGACGGATCGTCCGAGCCGCAGCCGCTCGCGCCGCTCAACAGTGCCGCCGCCATGATCCATCGCGCCGTCCGCCTCGCGTGCATCGCTCCTCCGCCGCCGTGGTCGCGCTCCTCTCCGCCACGCCCGTGCGGAATGCAACCCGACGGCCTTTGCGAGCGCGACGCGCGCGGCGTAAGCACGACGCGGACGCGGAAGGAGTCAGCCCATGCCAGTGTACATCATGGCCCAGATCAGCATTCACGACCGCGCCGAGTACGACCGCTACTCGGACGGCTTCATGGAGATCTTCGTCCGCTACCCCGGCGAGCTGCTGGCGGTGTCGGAGGATCCGCAGGTGATCGAGGGCGAGTGGCCCTATACGCGCACCGTGCTGATCCGCTTCCCGTCCGCCGAGGAGGCACGCCGCTGGTACGAGTCGCCCGAGTACCAGGCGATCGCCCGCCACCGCCACAACGGCTCGCGCGGCAACATCGTCCTGGTCGAAGGACTGCAATGACAGAGTGGAAAGCGATGAGCGATGAGCGATGAGGGCACTCGCCTTCAACCGCTGATTGCTCTTCTCGTCGCTCGTCGCTCATCGCTCGTCGCTCATCGCTCATCGCTCGTCGCTCATCGCTCGTCGCTCATCGCTCATCGCTCGTCGCTCATCGCTCATCGTTCGTCGCTCTCCTCTGCCCTACCGCAGTGCCGGAAAGATGCGGCGCAGCAGCGCCGGGCCGAAGATGGTGACGGCGATGACGACGACGGCGACGACGCGCTCGTCGTCGAAGATCTCGGCGGCGAGCAGGCTGCTGGCGAGCAGCATGGCGAACCAGCACAGGTCGCCGGCCAGCGCCGCTGCCCAGGCGGGAATGCGCGGCAGCGGCAGGCCGGTGGCGAGCGCGCCGGCGGTGTAGATGTCGACGCCGAAGCCGACCGTCGCGATGCGCAACAGCGCCGGCGCGATGCGGCCAGCGCGGACGTCCTCGGGGTTGGGCCGGCGCACGCCGAGCATGGCGAAGCGCAGCGCCCGGCTGCCGACCGTGCGCACCAGCGGGATCCGCCGGCCGGAGCGGCGCAGCCAACCGTAGAGCGGGTTGAGCAGGGCGATCGCCAGCAGGTCCGACAGCGAGTAGAGCCCGAAGGTGATCGGCGCAGGTACGTGCAGGTGCCGCGCCAGCAGCACGCCGGCCGGGATGCCCGGGCCGACCGGCGCCCAGAACAGCGCGAAGACCATCGCCAGCGGCCCGCCCGGAAATTGCGCCGCCGCCTGCACCAGCCGCGACGCCCCCGCCTCGCCGGTGAACGCGGACGGGTCGAGCATCGTCGCCGGGTTGAAGATCTCGAACGGACTCATCGATGGATCAGCATCCCGGTTCGGTGGGCCCGGCACAACGACTCTCCCCTTCGGACCGATTCCCCCCTTCGAAGAAGGGGGGTCAGGGGGGATTTTCTGAATTGATTTCGCGATACGAGCAGCGCGTTCGCGTGCGTAGTTTGCAGATCAGTCCGAAAATCCCCCCTCACCCCCCTTTTTCAAAGGGGGGAAACTGGCGTGCGGTGTGCGCGCATCGCGGCCATACCTTGGTTCATCCGCATCTGCGGCCTGATCTCGCCGCTGCCGCGGTGCAATGACCGCCTACGTGCAGTGCGGGCCGAACGGGTTGAGGGTGAACTTGCACTGGTTCGACTTGCACTCCTTGCGGTGCCAGCACTTCTCGCCGGCGTCCTTCTGCGGGCGGCAGACGTTGTCGGAGGCGATGAACGGGACGCGCAGCTTGCAGTATTCGCCGGGGGCGCAGCCGTTGCCGTCGCCGTGGCATACGCAGTGGCTCTCCGGCAGGCCGCAGAACGGGCCGCTGCCGCAGATCAGCGAGCCGGCGCACTCGCCGTCGAAGCGGCAGGGGTCGCCGAGTTGCGCGCTCTTCGGGCAGTACGCCGGCGTGATCAGCCCGGCGAAGCAGTTGGCATGCGGGTAGTTCAGCTCGCGTGCGGCCTTCGGGTAGTAGACGCCGACGCCGCTGACGTCGACGTCGTTGGCGAGGTCGGCGGGCCCGTTGCGCGGCGACGGCAGGTCGTTGGCGCGCATCCACATGCGGATGAAGGTCTCCGCCGACTGGCTGCGCAGCGGCGCCACGGCGCTGGTGCTGAGGCCGACGTGTTCGAGATCCCGCAGCACGTCGATCTCGTAGGCCGTGTCGGCGAGGCCGCGGGTATCGTAGCCGGTGCCGAGCGGGTGGGCCTGGACGCGTGCCTGGCAGATGCCTTCGGCCTTGAAGCCGGCGGAGCAGGCGCCGCCCGGGTTCTGCCGCGGCCTGCCGGGCAGGCTGCGGTCGACGAAGCGCGGCCGGGTGTTCTGCGTGAACGCGTTCAGGTCGCTGCCCATCGCCATCGGCACCTTGAGCGCCTGGCGGCCGAACTCGTAGGCCTGCGCCAGCGAGCGGCTCGAGCCGGCGCAGTTGTTGACGACGCCCGACGGCGTGTAGTCGCGTTCCTCCAGGTAGCCGATGCGCAGGCCGATCAGGCCGCCGCTGCGGCGGATCTTCTGCGCCACCCAGGCGGGGACCGAGTGCTCGATGACGTGGTGGTTGTTGCCGCCGAACTCGGGCTCCAGCTCGCGGAACTTGGTGTGCGAGTGGAAGAGCGGGTAGTACACGTTCTGCTTCGCCAGTTGGTAGGTGCGCAGCATCGCCGCCTCGGGCATGTGGGCGATGTCGATCAGCATGCCCCTGGCCATCAGCGCCTGGATCAGCAGCTCGCCGGCGGGCGTCAGGCCGAGCGCGTTGCGGCAGACGCCGTCGGGCCCCTCGAAGACGTCGAAGCCGAAGCGCGGCCGCGCGCAGTCGAAGTCGATGTGGCACGACGGGCCGTAGCGGTTGTCGGCGAACTGGAAGACCTCGAACAGCGGGTTGATCAGCGCCGCGCCGGAGAAGCCGTTGTCGGTCTCGTGCGCCAGCTGCACCGAGCGCACGTCGTAGGGCGGGTCGTAGTACTTCTGCACGATCGCCTGGATGGCGGCGGCGTCGGGCGGGGTGTTGGGGTCGGTGAACAGCGTGTTGAACAGGTCGCTGGTCTCGATGGCGAGCACGATCGCCAGCTTGCCGCTGTTGATGATGGTGATCGCGTCCTGCGGGCTGAGCGCGATCTGCGCCCAGCTGGCGTTGGCGGCGGCGAACTGGTGCGCCAGCGCCAGCTGGCGGTCGACGTCGTCCATCTCGTCGCAGCCGTGCGCGTTGGCCGGCAGCAGCTCGCAGAACGGCGCGAAGCCCCCGACC
The DNA here is from genome assembly GCA_033764095.1 of Deltaproteobacteria bacterium. Classification (GTDB taxonomy): domain Bacteria; phylum Desulfobacterota; class Binatia; order HRBIN30; family CADEER01; genus JBDTMT01. Next base: position 4,746 of record JANRJF010000343.1, read on the forward strand.
GTGACCACCAACAGGTTGAGCCCCGCCTGGTGCGCCTTGAGCACCGTGTTGCGCTGCCCGCGCTGGTGCACCAGCGCGTCCCAGCGCGGCCAGCCGCTGCCGGGCGAGCGGCGCTTGAGGTGCAGGCCGGTGTCGCCCTTGCTGCCCTCGATCTTGCTGACGAACTCGGAGAACACCGGCGGTCCGTAGGCGGAGACCAGCGCGAAGGCGGCCAGGCTGTCGGGGACGAGCGCGATCAGCCCGAGGATCTGCGGGCAGGTGAGCAGGTCGCCGATCACCGGGTCGAGCGTGTCGACGCGGCCGTGCGGCGGGAACGTGAAGCCGGTGCCGTCGCAGGTGTGCAGCGGCGCGGCGACGCTGCCGTTGCGCCAACGCCCGCCGAACGCCTGCTCGTCGAACAGGTGATGGTGGACGTCGGCGGCCCCGGGCCGCAGCTCGAGCGGGCGGATGCCGGCCGGGCAGTCCTCGCCGAACTGGCCGGGGATGCACTGGATGGTGCACAGGTGATCGTCCAGGCCGTCGTCGACGCACGGCACCGGCGAGACCGGCTGCACCGGCGGGATCGGCATGCTGCCGCAGAGGTCGGGATCGACCGGGGCGAAGTAGCATTTGTGCTCGCTCTCGGCGCAGGCGTCCTGCGTGCAGGGGTTGCCGTCGTCGCAGTCGCTGTCCGCCTCGCAGCACGGGGCGATGCTGGTGCCTTCGCGGTCGGTCAGCCAGTCGCCGAAGTCGGGGCCGTACTTCCAGTCGTGCGTACAGCCCTGCTCGGGCTCCGGCGTCACGCCCGGGGTTGGCGGCGGCGGTTGCTCGAAGTCGGCCTCCGGCTCGTAGGTGACGACGCGGTCCTCGGTGCAGAAGTTGCCGTCGTCGCAGTTCAGCGGCTCGGCCGGTTCGTCACCGGGGTTCTTGCGCGACGGCACGCAGAGCTCGTCCACGTCGGTCAGGGTCAGCGTCGCGGCGCCGAACTGATTGTTGGTGTAGAGCGGATCGAGCGGCGGGACGAACGGCTCGTCGACGATCTCCGGCGGCCCCTCGCTGCCCTCCGGCGGCTGGATGACGCGCGGCGACAGGTGCGCCGCATAGCAGAGCAGGTGGGCGCCGTGCCGCGGCGCGTCGGGCGCCTCGCCGCGCTTGTCGGCCGGCGCGCACAGCCGTGTCGGCGCGAGCAGGTCGACGACGCGCAGGCCGAACTGGTCCTCGACCTGCACGCCCAGGATCGGGGTGAACGGCGGCGCGCCGCGCGGGAACTGGACGTCGTGGCAGAGGAAGTGGTCCACCGCCGGCGGGCGCGGCGCCGGCGGTGTGCTGCTCAGGTTCTTCGCCGTCGGCACCAGCAGCGCGCTCGGCGCCAGCACCTCCAGCGTCAGGCTGCCGAACTGGTTGACCACCTGTTGCGGCAGCAGCGGGGTGAGCCCACCGCGCGCCGTCACCGGATAGCGGCGCAGGTGGTCGTCGTGCGCCGCGGCGCCGGCGTCCTCGTCGTTCTTGCTCGCCGGCGCACAGAGCGCGCTCGGCGCCGCGACGTCGACCCGCACCCGGCCGAACTGATCCTCGACCGCCAGGTCGGCGATCGGCGTGAAGGGCGGGCTGCCGCTCGCCGGGCTGGTGTCGTAGCAGAAGAAGTGGTCGAGCGGACGGCACTTGCCGGCCCGTCCGGCGGCGAACAGGGCTGCCACCTCGGCGTCGGTCAGCGCGCGGTCGAACAGCTCCAGCTCGTCGATCCAGCCGGCGAGCTGGCGGCCGCCGAGCTCGCTGCGCGCGATGAGCAGGTCGGCGTCGTTGTCCAACCCGCCGCTGCGCGGCGTCGCGCGCAGCACCGCGACGCCGTCGGCGTAGAGAGTCAGCGCCGGCTGATCGCCGCGCCGCACGCTGGCGGCGACGTGGTGTGGCCGCCCGTCGGCGAGGTTTGGACCAGGCGATAGGTAGTTGGTGCAGGCGGCGCCGCTGGCGGCGCAGGTGTTGTTGCCGTTGGCGCCGTCGGCGAGCTGCAGGCCGAGCTGGCCGTTGAAGACGAAGAGCTGGTAGCCGCGCACCCCGCCCGCCGCGCCGCCGCTGTCGCGCTTGTCGACGATCGGCCGCACGCCGTCGGCGGCCTGCGGGTCGAGGCTGATCCACGCGTCGATGGAGAACGCGGCGCGCCCGAAATTGAGCGCCGCGCTGTCGGCGACGCGCGCGAAGCTCGCGGCGCCGTCGAACCGCAGCGCGCCGCCGACCTCGCCCGCCACCGGTTGCGGCGCGGTGGCGAAGCCGAGGCCGGCGGGGTGGCTGCGGGCGGGATGGTCGCTGCGTACCAGGTTGGCGATCTCCGGCCCGCCGCCGTCGTCCATCGGGAACCAGGCGACCATGTCCGGCGGCGCTTCGACACAGCGCGCCACCGGGCAGCCGTCGAGCGCCGCGTTCACCGCGCGCAGCAGGTCGTCGATGGTGATGCGACCGTCGCCGCCGGCGTCGCCGGCGCGGCAGGTGTCGAGCGGCGCGCTGTCGAGCGCGATGCTCACCAGCGTGACCAGCTCGTCGATGGTGATCTGCCCGTCGTCGCCGCAGTCGCCGCTGCACGCGGCGTCGGCGCGCCCCGCGAGGCAGAGCGCGAATGCGGCGACCACCGTCAGGGGCACCGCGCGTCGTCGAGGGCGCGTGTTGCTGCGTATCGCCTCGCCTTGCATGGTGCACCTCCGCTGTGCTGCTCGCGGCCGTGGCGTCGCGTACAAGCGCGTTGTAGCCAAAGTGATCGTCCGACGATCAGCGCTCTTCGTCAAGCGTTCATCGGCGCCAGCCCCCAGGAGCTGATCGGACAGGACCGTCGCGCGGCCCGCGGTGGGCCCCTCCGCCCCGCGACGCCAAGCACGACCGGGCACGGAGGGCCGCGCTACTGCCGCCCCTCCCCGGCGGGAGGGGGAAACCAGACGAGCAGCACTGCTGCGTGCACGCCGCTGCCCGGCTGGCATTTCGCCGCCGACCGCCTAGAGTGCGCGGCTCGTGACGCACGCAGATCGGGTTTCCGAGCCGCGCCGCGGGTGGCGCCGCTACGCGAAGCCGCTGGCGCAGTATCTCCTGTTCCTCGCCGGCGGCGTGGTGCTGCTGCGCATGGACCCGTTCGGGCTGACGCGGCTGACCAAGTACTACTCGCAGGATCTGCTCGCCGTCGCGATGGCCGGGTGCTACCCCGGCGCGCCCGATGGCCCGTGCGTGAAGGATCATCACGCGCAGACGGCGGTGGTACTGCTGCGCGACGGCGACCTCAGCGCCTTCGCCGAGCCCTGGCCGCCGCGCTACGGCTTCCACGCCCGCGTGCTCAAGGCGATCCGCGCCAACAAACCCAGGGCGGTGGTGATCGACATCGTCTTCGAGGACCGGCGCGACGATCCCAGCATCGCCGCGCTGGCCGCCGAGCTCGACCGCTATCGCGCCGCCGGCATCCCGGTGTACGCGGCGGCGTTTGCGCCGGATCGGCCGCTGCGTCCCGAGGTCGGCGAGCGCGTCACCACGGTGCAGGTGCCGAAGCAGATCGACCCGCTCGACCGCGTCACCCGCTTCTACAACCTCACCACCGGCCCACCGCCGGGGCTCACCGCCGCCGCCACCGCCTTTCGCGACCTGTGCGGCGGCTGCGCCGGCGCCGCCGGCTGCGGCGCCGACGTGATCCGCGTCTACTGGGCGAACCTGCCCGAGCACAGCTGGAACGACCAGTGGCTCGACTGCCGCCGCCGGCCGCCATTCCCGTGGTGGATCGTGCAGGACCGCGGCAGCGACTTCCGCGAGAACTGCCCGGCGGCGCCGGCCATCCCGGTGCGCATCCTGCTGGAGCCGAGCGAGGAACAGGACGCGACCATCGAGTCGATCCTCGACGGCAGCGTCGTCTTCTACGGCGCCTTCTTCCACGGCGCCGCCGATGCGATGCACACGCCGCTGCACAACGACCTGCCGGCGGTGTTCCTGCACGCCGCCGCCTTCGACAACCTGGTGACGCTCGGGCCCCAGGCGCTGGCGCACAGCGAGCCGACGGTGCCGTGGCTCGACGTCTCGCTGCCCGACTTCGTCATGTTGGTGGTGATCGGCGCCGTCTTCGTGGCGCGCCGCAACAGCCCGCGCGTCGAGTCCGGCTGGCAGCACCTGCTGCGCCGCGTCCGCTCGCGCGTCGGCCGCATGCTGCTGATCGCGTTCGGCAGCCAGATCGGCATGCTGGTGCTGCTCGCCGGTGTCGCGGCCTTCCTCGCCTGCCGCCTCGGCGCCGCCGAGTGGGTGTTGGGGATCAACTTCCTCTTCGCGGTGACCTGGACCGAGGTGCTGGACGTGACCGAGAAACTGTTCGAGGCAGCGGAAGAATTCGAGCCGGAGTGATAGAAAAACCAGGAACCACCACAGAGACACGGAGGCACGGAGCAAGAAGATGACAATGTTCATTCCTCTCCGTGTCGCTGTGCCTCTGTGGTGAATCCTGAAGGAGAATGACGCATGACAAGGATTCTCTTGGTGACGGTGCTGCTGTTGGCGGTCGGCGTGGCGGCGGCCGACGAGACGGTGACGATCAAGAAGTGGAAGGCCGACCCGGTCGAGCTGATGGACAAGCCCGACGGCGCGGTGGTCGCCACCAAGCCGGCGGCGGATCTGCCGATGCAGGCGGTGCGCAGCGGCCAGGGCTGGTTGAAGGTGTCGCTCGGCGGCAAGGACTACTACGTCGAGGCGAGCCAGGCGCGCACCGATCTCAAGTTGAGCGGCAAGCCGAAGTGCGAGAACCTCGGCGGCGCCACCGGTCACGCGGCGTCGCGCGGCATGGGCGAGGAAGGGTGCGAGCCGTGAGGCGCGCCGGCGCGGTGGCAGTCGCGCTGTGGGTGGCGGTGTGCGCCGGCGCGGCGCGCGCCAGCGACAAGCAGATCGACGACGTCGACGAGGCAACGTTTCGTTTCGGCGCCATGTCGATCGGCCAGGCGAAGGACGTCGACTATGCGCGCGCCGAGGGGCTCGGGCTGGTGCCGGCGTCGCCGCTCGACACCTACCTGAACGGCATCCTTGCCAAGCTGCTGGCGCAGTCGCCGGTCAAGGGCGTGCCGGCGCGCGTCTACGTGCGCGCCAGCGGCGACTGGGCGGCCAAGAGCACCGCCGACGCCAACATCTACGTCGCGCTCGGCACGCTGCTACGGCTCGACAACGAGGATGAGGTCGCCGCGCTGCTCGGTCACGAGGCGTCGCACGTCATCCTCGGTCACGCCGACGCCGACGTCGTGCAGGGCGTGCAGCAGCGCGCCATCCAGCTGAGCGCGCTGGCAATGGAGGCGCAGGCGGCGGTGGACGCCAAGGGCAAGCCCGCCGCGGCGAAGGCCAGTGCCTCGGGCGCCGGCATGAAGGACCAGTCGCGCGCCCTACTGCTCAACTCGATGCTGCTGACCCCGGCGTGGACGCGCGAGCAGGAGCGCGACGCCGACCGCCTCGGCACCGACCTGATCGCCAGGGCCGGCTACGCACCGCAGGCGATGGCCGCGCTGCTGCGCAAGCAGAAGGCGTTCGAGAGCGAGCGCGCCGCTGATGCGCAGTCGGCGCTGCTCGACAAGCAGATGCTCGGTGTCGACGTGAACGCGCAGGTGGAGAAGCAGACCGCCAAGGCGACCAAGAACCTCGGCGCCGGCGGCGACGCGCTCGGCGGCATCGCCGGCGCGGTGGTCGGCGGCGCGCTGGAGTGGGGGGCGAAGAAGGTCAACGAGGCCGGCAAATCGCACCCCAAGACCGAGGAGCGCATCGTCGAGATCGACGAGTACCTCGGCGACGAGTACGGCGGCGCGGCGCCGGCGCTGCAGGTGAGCAGCTGGGAGGCGGCGAAGGAGGCCGACGGCACCGTCGACATCCTGGAGAACTACATCGCCGCGATCGAGGCGAAGGGGAAGCTCGCCGGCGGCGACGTGACCGCGGCGCGCAAGCTGGCGAAGACCAGCCTGAGTGGGCCGACCAGGGCGCACGCCTATCCGAACTACGTCGAGGCGGCGGTCGAGATCGCCTCCAACGCGCCGGCCCCGGCGCTGGCGGCGTACGAGACGGCGATCGGCGGGCCCGAGCCGGCCGGCTCGATCTACGCCGAGGCGGCGACGCTCTACCTGGAGAGCGGCAAGCGCGACAAAGCGGTCGAGGTGATCGAGAGCGGCTATGCGCGGCTGCAGGAGCCGCCCAGTCTGACCGTGCCGCTGATCCGCACCTACCGTCTCGCCGGCCGCCAGTCCGACGCCGATCGCATCGCGCTGCAGTGCGCGACGCGCTGGCCGAAGATGCAGAACGTCTGCATGCAGGAGGCGAAGGGTACGCCGTGAGGCGGTGAGCGCCGTGCGGTTCGATCCATTCACGCCCGCCGCTCTGCAGGATCCCTATCCGCTCTACGCCGCGCTGCGCGCCGCCGAGCCGGTGCACTGGAGCGCCAAGCTCAAGAGCTGGGTGCTGTTCCGCCACGACGACGTCGAGCAGTTCTTCCGCGACGACGCGCGCCTGAGCAGCGACCGCGCCCGCGCCGCCAAGTTCAGGTCGTCGGCGGCCATCGGCGACGCGCCCGTGCTGCGCACGGTGGCGAGCGACGATCCCGATCACACGCCGGTGCGCGCCATCCTCACCGCGGCGCTCAATCCGCGCGTGCGCGCCCTGTCGCCGCAGGTCGCGGCGCTGGTCGAGGCGCTGCTGGCGGCGATGGAGAGCGCCGCCGCCGGGCTCGCCGACCAGCTGGACGGCGCGCGCGACATCGACCTGGTCGAACGCTTCGCCGCCCGCCTGCCCGGCGAGGTGATCGCCGAGCTGCTCGACGTTCCGGTGGCGGACCGCCCGCAGTTCCGCCTGGCGTCCGAGAAGATCGCGCGCGGCATGGACCGTTTCTACTCCGGTGGCCCGGCGCGCGATGGGCTGCTCGAGCTCGGGGCCTACTTCGTGCAGCTGGTGCAGGCGCGTCGCGCGGGCGCCGGCGACGATCTCGTCCGCCGCCTGCTCGGCGGCGCATACCACGGCGACAGGCTGAACGAGCTGGAGGTCGTGGCGATGTGCACGGCCCTGGTCTTCGGCGGGCACGAGACGACCGTGAACCTGCTCAGCAACGGCATGCTGGCGCTGCTCGGCGATGCCGCGGCGCTGGCGCGGCTGCGCGACGACCCTGGCGCGCTGGAGCCGGCGATCGAGGAGCTGCTGCGCTACGACAGCCCGGCGCAGATCATCTCGCGCACCGCGATGGTGGACTTCGAGTGGCGTGGCGCCGCGATCCGCGCCGGCGACGCGGTGGTCGCCTGCCTCGGCGCCGCCAACCGCGATCCGGCAGCCTTCAGCGACCCGGACCGCCTCGATCCGACGCGCCGCCCCAACCCGCACCTCGCCTTCGGCCTCGGCAGCCACTTCTGCCCCGGCGCGCAGCTCACCCGCCTGGAGGCGCGCATCGCCATCGCCGCGCTGCTGCGCCGCTTCCCGCGCCTGCGGCTCGGCGACGCGCCGCCGGTGCGTCGCCCGACCGCCGTGCTGCGCGGCCTCGAGCACCTGCCGGTGCGGGTCGACTGACGACACGCCGGCGGCGGCGCGTCGCCGCGCCGCCGCCGTGTCGCGTCGGGCTCGGCGGGCGACTACTTGGTGAAGTTCGCCTGCGCGCTGGCGCTGGCGGAGAGGGTAAGCGTGCACGTCGGGTTCACCCCGCTGCAGGCGCCGCTCCAGTTGAGGAAGCGAAAACCGGGCTCCGGCGTCGCGGTCAGCGTCACCGCCGTCCCGGCGGCGACACTGGCGCTGCACACCTTGCCGCAGTTGATGCCGCCCGGCGTGCCGGTGATCGCGCCCTTGCCGCCCGCCGTCTTGACGCTCAGCGTCGGGTTGCCGGCGCCGCCACCGCCGCCGCCACCACCGCCACCGCCACCGCCGCCGGAGGGGACGACGGCGAAGGTGGCGCCGACGTCGACGTGACCGTTGGCGGTCACCGTGCAGGTCGAGGCGCTGCCGCGGCAGGCGCCGCTCCAGCCGGTAAACGTACTGCCGCTGCCGGCTTTTGCGGTCAGCGTGACCGCATCGCCGGCATTGTAGGGCGCGACGCACTTGTTGCCGCAGCTGATGCGTTTGTCGCTCGACTCGACGTTGCCGTTGCCGCTGCGCGTCACGGTGACGGAGTCGGACTGCACGAGCGCGGCGGTCATCTGCGTGCTGATCAGGTCGCCGAGCTCGTCCGGCGCCGGGACGTTGCAGGCGAGGTCGGCGCACAGCGCCTCGTGCGTGACCGGATCGTAGTTGCCGGTGAAGGCCCAGGTCTCGATGCGGCGCACCACCGCGCGCGTCGTCGGCAGCAGGTTGCCGCGGTTCTGGTGGCGCTTGCGCCGGCCGTTGCCGCCGGCGACGGGCTCGTCCTGCAGGATGCTCCAGTCGCTCTCCAGCTGCGCCGGGTCCATCGGCACGATGGCGGGGTTGTCGGCCATCAGCTCGTCGAGCGTCGCCTCGAAGGGCAGCTGGGTGACGAAGATGCGCACCCACTGCGCGTCGCCGTACTGCGAGGGCAGCTCGGCCGGTTCCGGCGCGTCGATCTCGACGACGACCTGCGGCGGATCGCCGGCGCGCACCGGCGGCGCGACGTAGTAGCTCGGCATCGGCACCGCGGTCGGCGGATCCTGTGGCACCAGCACGCCCGGTCGGGCGGCGTCCTCGCACAGCCAGCGCGCCGTCGCGCCGCTCGGGTTGCGCGTCGCACCGGTGCCGAAGTGCTCGCAGCCGGACTCCTGATAGGTGGCGGGGTTCCACTGGTAGCACTGGCCGGGGAACCACGGCACGGTATGCGGCAGCGTGCGCTCGGTGAACTGCTGCGACGCGGCGTCGTACGGGCTCTCCCAGCGCACGCGCACGCCGCTGGCGGTCGCGGTGACGCTCGGCGCCCCGTAGCGCTGGGCCGAGAACGAGTAGGGCACGTCGGCCGGCGTCAGGCCGTCGAGCTCGACCTCGAAGCCGTGGCAGACCTTGCCGGTGTCGTTCGAGATATCGAAGTTGCCGAGCGAGCCGTAGATGATCGCCGACTGCGCGTCGGCGGCCCGCGCCGCGCCGAGCAGCGCGGCGGCCAGCGCCGCCCGTCCCGCGCCTCGGCGCATCGCCTTCCAGATGGTCCTGTGCATCGCGTCTTCTCCTCCGTCGGCCGGCGGAACGTCCGCCGGCGCAAGATGGCAGCGCGCTGGAGCAACGCCCGTGCCCCCGGGCGCGGGCGGGAGGTAGACGCGAGCGGGACGGCGGGGGCGCGCGGCGCTTGCGCGAGAAGCCCCGGCGCCTGCGGCAAATCCCCCAGGCGGCGCGCCCGTCTACCGCTGCCCGCGGCGGCGATGGTAGGAGAGGCCGGATGTCCGACGCCGTGCCGCTCGCCGCCGCCAGTCCGCACGCCGGCGAGATCGCCGGGCTGACGCTGCGCGGGTTCGCGGCGCGGCTCGGCACCAGCCCCGCGGCGGCGCGCGCGGCCTATCGGCAGGCGATGCGCACGCCGGGGGCGCTGACGCTGCCGCCGCTGGCGCGGCGCGAGGAACAGGACGGCGTGCGCAAGTTCTGTCTGGCGGTGCCGGGTGTCGGCGACGGTCCGGGGCTGGAGACCGAGTCGGTCATCATCCCGATGCACAGCTATCGCGGCAGCCGCTGGCACACGCTCTGCGTGTCCTCGCAGGTCGGCTGCCGCATGGGCTGCACGTTCTGCGAGACCGGGCGCATGGGCCTGGTGCGCAATCTCAGCGTCGCCGAGATCGTCGGCCAGTTCCTCGTCGCCCGCGATCTCATGCTGCAGACGGCGCCGGCCGCGGCGCGCCCCTATCGCTACTTCTCCAGCGGCATCGAGAACATCGTCTTCATGGGCATGGGCGAGCCGCTCGACAACTTCGAGGCGGTCAGCGAGGCGATCCGCGTGCTGAGCGAGCCGAACGGGCTCAACTTCCCGCACGCGCAGATCACCGTGTCGACCGTCGGCCGCATCGACGGCCTGCGCCGCCTGGCGGCGCTCGGCTGGCCGAACCTGCGCATCGCCATCTCGCTCAACGCGCCAGACGACGCGCTACGCCGCGCCCTCATGCCGGTCAACGCCGCCATGCCACTCGCCGCGTTGCGCGAGGCGCTGCTCGCCTACCCGTTGGCGCGCAAGGGCTACTTCCTGATCGAGTACGTGCTGATGCGCGGCATCAACGACGCCCCGGCGCAGGCGCGCGCGGTGGCGGCGTGGTGTCGCGGCCTGCGCTGCGTGGTCAATCTGATCCCGTACAATCCGCAGCGCCAGCCGCGCTATGCGGCGCCGGACGAGGCGGCCATCGTGCGCTTCGCCGCCGAGCTGCGCGCCGCCGGCGTGTTCGTCAAGCGCCGCCTCACCAAGGGCCGCGACCTGCTCGGCGCGTGCGGGCAGTTGGGGAATCCGGCAGTGGCGGTGCGGCGTGGAGCGAGCACCCTTGCCACCGACCACAGCGCCGCGGCCACGGATTACACGGACAACTGATCGGATTCCACGGATACTGCGATCGAGTCAGTTTCAAACCGCTGGTGCTTTTCCCTATCTTCGCTCTCTTCTTCGACTCTCAATCCGTGCGATCCGTCTCCGTGTAATCCGTGGTTGAGCGGTTTGGGGGCTACTGCGGCGCCGGCGTTGCGGCGGGCAGCGGTCGCCCGCAACGGTCGGTGGTGGCCGGCGGCTCGGGGCGGTCGGCGATGACGCTCGGCACGTCCGGCGCGATGCTCAGTTGGGTGGCGCGCTCGGGTGCGAGGAACAGCGCGCCGCCGGTCAGGGTGTCGGCGAGGCCGGTGGCGACCCACCACAGCGACTCGACGGCACCGAAGCCGGCGGAGACCAGCGTCACCGCCGGGCCGAGCACGGCGATCTGGTAGGGCCACCACTCCTCGGTGTTCCAGGCGTACTCGGCGCCGCCGGCCAGGCTGCGGAACGGCAGCAGCGGCGCGTTGACGATCGCCGTCGGTCCGCGCAGCAGGTCGGCCGAGGTCCAGCGCTCGACGCAGGCGCCGTTCGCGTCGACCACCCAGGCGCCGCGCGCCACCTGCGCCGGCGCCAGCAGCGCCAGCACCACACCGAGAGCCGTTCCCAAACGTCGCATCCGGCGACGCATGGCCAGCCCGTGCGAGCGAGTCAAGCGGACGATGGCGGCATCCTCCTCCGGGAAATTCCGGAGCCGCGTCGCGGGGATCCCCCAATAGGCGGCGGCGCGCTGCGGCGCGATGGTGCAGCGCGACAACACAACGGAGCACAGCCCAATGGCGTATGTCGAAGTGCACTTCCAGGATGGGTTCGAGCACGACCGCGCCAGCGTCCGTCTGAACGGGCGCGAGGTGTGGAGCAGCGCCGCGCTGCACACGCGCACGCAGATCAGCTACGCCGACCAGGCGCGCATCGAGGTGCCGGAGGGCACCGCGCAACTCGCCGTCGAGGTCGTGGGGCGCGGCGCGGTGAGCGTCGAGCTGCCCGCCGCCCCGCGCCCGCTCTACGTCGGCGTCTCGCTGATCGACGGTCGGCTCACCTGTCACCTGCAGTCGGAGCCCTTCGGGTACGCCTGATCCCTAGCGGTGCGCGGTCGTGGCGCCGCGATCGCCCGCCGCCGAGTCGAGACGCGTCCGAGTCCTTCACCCCCAACCGTCCGAGCGAGGAGTCCTGCGATGAACGAGAACTATCCCAGCCACGAGGCGGGCGGCGCGGTCGCCGAGATCGACCTGCCGCTGCAGCCGATCCCGATTCCGATCCGGCTCACCGTCAGCGGCCTCTACCAGTGGCGGCCACCGATCGTCATCCACCCGCCGCAGATCCCGCCGCCGATTCCCGTCCCGATTCCGCATCCGGACCCGGGCCCCCAGGTCGAGGCGCCGGAGGCCGCCGACGCCGCGTTGACGCCGCTGCCGCCGTTCCTGCTGCGGCGCGAGGAGCTGCGTCTCGACGTCGACCGCACCTACGCGCAGATGACGGTCAGCGGCACGTCGTTCCTCGGCCTGAGCGAGCGCGTGCACTGGATCGCGTCGCTCACCCCGGCCGGCGTGCGCCGCTGGGTGGGCCGCATCTGGTACCGCAACGGGCAGACCGCGCTGATGCCGTACACCGCCGTCACCGTGCAGGCGGTCGCCAGCCTGTTCCCCAGCCAGCGCAGCGCCAAGGTGACCTTCAGCGGCGGCGGCGCGACGCCGATCACGCGTACCTACGCGTACGTGTCGCCCTACTTCCACCCGGTCGAGTTCGAGTTCGACCGCGTCGCCAACGCCGTCGCGGTCACCGAGATCAAGACCTGCGCGCATCCGAATCGGCCGGCCGGCCTGCCGTGCGAGACGCTCAGCATCGACACCGTCTACCGGCGCGCCGGCTTCGACGTGAAGAGCTCCGGCGGCAGCGGCGTCATCCCGGTCAGCGGCGCCGGCGCCAACGGCACCTGGAGCGACGCCGAGATGCACGACGCGATGCAGGTCTACTGGTCGCGCTTCGCCAACAAGGCGCAGTGGGCGATGTGGGTGCTGTTCGCCGCCCGCCACGACATGGGCTCCAGCCTGGGCGGCATCATGTTCGACAGCATCGGCCCCAACCATCGCCAGGGCACGGCGATGTTCAGCGACTCCTTCATCGCGCAGGCGCCGGCCGGCGACCCGGCGGCGGCGGCGTGGGTCGAGCGCATGCGCTTCTGGACCGCCTGCCACGAGATGGGGCACGCCTTCAACCTGGCGCACTCCTGGCAGAAGGCGCTCGGCACGCCGTGGATTCCGCTGGTCAACGAGCCCGAAGCGCGTAGCTTCATGAACTACCCGTACCGGGTGGCCGGCGGTCAGGCGAAGTTCTTCGCCGACTTCGAGTTCCGCTTCAGCAACCCCGAGCTGCTCTTCATGCGCCACGCGCCGGCGCGCTTCGTCCAGATGGGCAACGCCGACTGGTTCGATCACCACGGCTTCGAGCAGGCGGAAACCGAGCTCGAGCCGACGCTGCGCCTGGAGCTGCGCGCCAACCGCAACCAGGCGCGCTTCGAGTTCCTCGAGCCGGCGATGCTCGAGCTGAAGCTGACCAACGTCTCCGACGAGCCGCAGATCGTCGATCGCCACCTGCTGACCAACAGCGAGGCGCTGACCGTGATCCTCAAGCGCGCCGGCCGGCCGGCGCGCCAGTGGGTGCCGTTCGCCCGCTACTGCCGCAAGAGCGAGCCGACCGTGCTGGCGCCCGGCGCCTCGCTCTACGAGTCGCTGTTCGCCGCCGCCGGCCGCAACGGCTGGGATCTCGCCGAGCCGGGCAACTACACGGTGCAGGTGGCGCTGCAGCGCGACGGCGCCGACCTCGTCTCCAACCCGCTGGCGGTGCGCATCGCCACGCCGGCCAGCCGCGACGAGGAGCGGCTGGCGCAGGACCTGCTCACCGACCCGGTCGGCCGCATCCTGGCCTTCGACGGCAGCCAGGTGCTCGACAGCGGCATCGCCGCGCTGCAGGAACAGGTGGCGCGCTTCCCGGCGCACCGCGGCAGCCTGCATGCGCGCATCGCCCTGGCCACGCCGCTGCAGCGCGACTACCGCCGCCTCGCCGTCGACGGCGGCCCCACCCCGGCCTCCGCCGGCAAGAGCGGCGGCAGCTTCGTCACCGTGCCGGCCCGCCCCGACGTCGCCCAGCAGCAGCTGCAGGCCGCGCTCTTCGCCGATCCCGACCGCGCCGCCGAGAGCCTCGGGCACATCGACTACAAGTACTACGTCGACACGTACAGCGAGTGGCTGGCGGACCGCGGCGACAGCGCCACCGCCGCCGCCTGCGAGACCGAGCTCGGCAAGACCCTGGCCGCGCGCCAGGTCAAGCCGACGGTGCTGGCCGAGATCGAACGCCGCGCCAGCAGCTACGCCGCGAAAGCGGCCAAGCCGAAGCGCGGGTGAGTCGTGAGGCGGCGGCGGGGCTCACCACCCCGCCGCTGCCTTGGACACTGCATGACACAGATGAACACGGACCCCGCCGCGCCTCCTCCCGAAGAGCACCGAGAAGAACCAGAGCAAAAGCTTGGAACAGACAGTGGACGAATCAGCAGAGAGACTCTGTGGCCATCGGGGGGTGGCGGGATGGGGATCTGTGTTCATCTGTGTTGACGCCGGTTCCTACAACCGGCGCGCGACCTCGTTGAGGTGCTCGATCTGCCCGTCCGCGCGCTGGTGCAGGACGTCGTTGTAGCTCGACTCGCCGCGGTGGTGGCGGGCGGTGGGGCGGCCGAAGGAGAGCACCGCACTGACGCGGTACTCGGCGCGGTCGCTGGCGGTCGGCGGCGGCGCGGCGTGGACGGTGTCGCTGTAATGCAGCGAGACGTCGCCCGGCTGGGCGGCGAAGTGCGCCGCCCAGGCCATCGGGTCGAGCGTCGCGTCGTGCGCGTTGAATGCGGCGCGGTGCGAGCCGGGCAGCATCGCCAGCTCGCCGCTCTCCGGCGTCGCCTCGCGCAGGTAGATCGAGAGCTGCAGCAGCGGGCAGCGGCTGGCGTGACCGCCGACGCCGCAGTCGCGATGCCAGGGCAGGTCGCCGAGCCCCTCGCGCATGTCGGGGCGCTTGAAGATCACCGCGACGCCCTCGCCCTCGCCCTTGCTGTACACCAGCGGCTCCTCGGCCAGCGCCACCAGGGAGAGCAGGCGCGCGTCGGTCGCCAGCCCCGCCAGTCCGGGTTTGCGCACGCCGCAGGTGACGCGGCAGAGCACCTCCTCGCCGCGGCTCGTCCGGCCCCACCACGACAGCTTGTCGCCGGGCCGCGCCGCGTCGCGCAGTGCGGCGGCCTCGGCGCGCAGGCGCTCGACCTCGTCCGGCCGCAGCACGCCGCGTACGAACAGGTAGCCGGCGGTGCGCAGGAAGTGCGCCATGTCGTCGCGCTCGGCGTCGAGCCCGAAGCTGGCGTTGCGGTCGAGGGGCGCGCCGCGCCGATCGCGCAGGTCGAGTCGCGCCGGCTCGTAGGGCGGGCGGCCGTTGTACATCGCACGCAGCGCCGACTCCCACGCCATCAGCTCGACCGCGTTGCCGCGCCGACAGCGCAGCCGTCCGGCGTAGGTGAGGCCGGCGACCGCCTCGAGCTCGTGCGCCAGGCTCTGCCAGGCTTCGAGATCGAGCTCGATCACCGTCGTCGCCGCGGCGTCGCCGGCGACGACGTCGATGCCGCTCGCCGTCGGCACGTAGGTGAACGCCGCGCCCTCGGGCAGCCGCAGCGCCAGCCGGCTCTGCAGGCGTGCCGCGGCCCGCGCCGCCAGCCGACCGCGGCCAGCGGCGAGCAGCCCCGGCAGCGTGTCGCGGTGGTACGTCTCGAAGTCGATCGCCTCGAATCCCGGCGGCAACGCCATGCGTGCGCGTCTGGCGCGGCGTGTGTGGTGGTGTCAAGCGTGCGTGCCGTCGCGAGCGCGCCGGGGCCACGGATTACACGGATGGGATTTGGAGCGGCCTCGTTCTCTGCTGATGATTTCTCAACTCCTCTGGTCCTTCTTCTCCGTGGAATCCGTGCCCCGATTGTCCGTGTAATCCGCGCCCCGTCGCCCGCCCGCGACGCCACGCTTGCCTGACGACGCCAGACGGCTGACAAGCCGTCAGCCGCATAGCGCTCTGCCCGCGCGTGCGGCGCGGGCGCTGGCGCCCGCGCCGTGGGCGCTCGCCCTGGCAAGGGTCTTGCGTCCTGCCTGGTCACGTCGATGGGCATGTCGGGAGAGAGCCTGCAGCGCGAGCTGCGCGCGGTGTTCGCTGGGGAAGCGGCGGACAGCCTGGCGCGGGTCGAGTCGATGCTCGCCCGGCAGCGCCTGGCGCCGGCCGACCGCAGCCTGGTGGAGACGCTCTTCCGCGAGTTCCACACCATGAAGGTCGGCGCCGCGG
This sequence comes from Deltaproteobacteria bacterium, assembly GCA_033764095.1. Taxonomy (GTDB): domain Bacteria; phylum Desulfobacterota; class Binatia; order HRBIN30; family CADEER01; genus JBDTMT01. The sequence continues at coordinate 20,524 of JANRJF010000343.1, forward strand.
CGGCGGGCTTCAGCGTCGCCGCGCACGCGCTGGACGAGGCCGAGTCGTTGCTCGACGCGGTGCGCGGCGCCGCCGCCGACCTGCCGGCGCCGGGTGGGCTCGATGCGCTGCGCCGCGTCGTGGCGCGGGTGCGCGGCGAGGTCGGCAGCGGCGCTGCGCAGAGTACGCCCGGCACGCTCGCCGTCCTGTGGCCGTTGCTGGCGCGGGCCACCGCCGAGGCGGCGGCGAGCGAGCGCAAGTTCGTCGCGCTGGAGACGCTTGGCGGCGAGTGCGCGGTCGGCGGCGTGACGCTCACCGCGCTGCGCGGCGTGCTGCTGCACCTGGTGCGCAACGCGGTCGCGCACGGCATCGAGCCGCCGGCGGCGCGCGCCGCGGTGGGCAAGCCGCGCGTCGGCCGCGTCGTCGTCGACGCCGAGGGCGACGACGGCGTGCTGCTGCTGAGCGTGGCCGACGACGGCCGCGGGCTCGACCGCACCGCCATCGCGCATGTCGCCGGTGGCGACGAGCCGGCCGAAGCGGCGGTGTTGCGCAGCGGCGTCTCGACGCGCGGTGCCGCCGACGCGCTCGCCGGCCGCGGCGTCGGCCTCGACGCCGTCGCGCACGCGATCAGCGCGCTGGGCGGCGACCTCTCGATCGAGTCGCGCGACGGGGCGGGGTGCACGGTCCGCCTCATCGTGCCGGCGTAGCGCGTGGTCGCGGGCGGTTGCCCCGGATTACGCTGACGGCGGCCACGGACTACGGACGGCGGTCACGGACCACGCGGCCGCCGGCCACGGATTACACGGAACATCTTAGGATTTCACGGATGAGGCGATCGACTTTGTCTCACTTCTCTTTTCGTGATCGGAAAGAAGGTCAAACCAAGTCCATCGCAGTCTCCGTGAAATCCTGAGATGTTCCGTGTAATCCGTGGCCGCAGCGCGGCTGTTTCAACACACGCCCTCGCGTAGACGGACACGATCGCAGGCTCCGTGAAATCGTAAGACGTTGCTCCGTGTACTCCGTGGCCGCCGCGCGGTTGTTCCAACCCGCGCCCTCGCGTAAGCGGACGCGATGGAAACGCTGCGCGCCGCGGGCGGGCTGACGATACGGTTGGAGGACGACGGCGCGCTGCGCGTCGGCTGGGGCGAGGATGACTGGTTCGGGCCGGCCGGCCTGTCGGTCGACGCGGCGCCGATCGGCTTCAGCGCCGCGCGCGGCGGGCGCGCCGGCGACGACCTCGGCGCCTACCGGACGCTCGATCTGGACTGGCACGCGCCGCCGTTCGCGCTGCACAGCCAGGTGCGCGCCTACGCCGAGCTGCCGCTGATCGCCTTCCATCTGCGCGCGCCGGACGGGCTGGCACCGCGCCCCGCCGGCGCGCCGGCGCCGGGCTTCGCCACGCCGCGCGTCGCCTGGCCGCATTTCCGCCCGCGCCAGCGTGGGGCTGGCGGCGCGCCGGACGGCGTGCGCAGCTACGCGCACCAGTGGGCCGAAGTCGCGCTGCCGGTGTTCGGCGACGCCGACGCGCGGGGTTTTCTGTTCGCGCCGCACCGCCCGCCGGTGGTGACGCCGTTCCTGCTCGTCGCGCCGGACGGGCGCACGCTGCTGCTCGGCCCGCTCGACTGGTTCCACGAGCAGATCATCGCGGTGCCGAGCGACAGCGATGACGGCCTGCGTTGCGGCTGGCACGGTGACCTCGACGAGGCGCCGCGCGACTGGGGCACCGCGCTCGGACTGTGGGCGGCGCCGTCGCCGCGCGCCGCGCTGGAGATCTGGTGCGCGTGCCTGCAGCTGCGCGCTGCCACGCGCCGCCCATCGCGCTACGCGGACGAGGGGCTGGCGCGCCTCTCGTACTGGACCGACAACGGCGCTCACTACTACTACCGCACCGCGCCGGGGCTCGATTACGTCGCGACGCTGGAGCGCGCCGTCGCCGACTGCGAGGCGCGTGGCCTGCCGATCGGGCTGGTGCAGCTCGACTCGTGGTTCTATCCGCACGAGCAGCTGCGCGCGGTGAGCGCCGAGGGCGCGCCGGTGGTGCCGCCGACCGGCCTGCACAGCTGGGAGCCGCGCGCCGATCTGTTTCCCGGCGGCTTCGGCGAGCTGCGCCGCCGCCTCGGCCACCGTCCGCTCGCCTTCCACAGCCGCCACTTCGCCGCCAGCTCGCCGTATTTCGCGCGTCACCCGGCGTGGGTCGATGGCGCCTACGCGCATCCGCGGGACGGCGCGCTGTTCGACCGCATGCTCGGTGCCGCCGCCGCTTGGGGCGCGATCACCTACGAGCAGGACTGGCTGGTCGAATCGTTCCTCGGCGTGCGCGGCATGCGCGCCGCGCCCGGCCGCGCCCGCGCCTGGCAGGAGCAACTCGACGCCGCCGCCACCGCGCACGGGCTGACGCTGCAATGGTGCATGGCGACGCCGGCCGACTTCCTGCAGACCGTCCACCTGCAGCACGTCACCTCGATCCGCACCAGCGGCGACTACCGCTACCTGTTCGACAACGGCCTCAACTGGGTGTGGCTGCTGCATGTCAACGCGCTGGCGCGGGCGCTCGGGCTGAACGCGTTCAAGGACGTCTTCCTCTCCGACCGCGCCGCCGAGCCGTACGCCGAGATCGAGGCGCTGCTGGCGGTCATGAGCGTCGGTCCGGTCGGCATCGGTGATGCCATCGGCGGCGCCGAGCCCGACGTCGTGCGCCGCACCTGCCGCGCCGACGGCGTGCTGGTGAAGCCCGATGCGCCGCTCGCGGCGCTCGATCGCTGCTTCGCGCGGCACGGCCACCTCGGCGAGGCGCTGACCGTCGGCGAAACCTACTCCGAGCACGGCGCCGGCCGCTGGCACTATGTGCTCACCCTGCACGCCAGCCACGTCCGCCAGGCGCTGCACGAGCGCGTCGCGCTCGCCGACCTCGGCGCGCTGCGTCCGGCGGCGCCGGTGCTCCTCTATGATTGGCGCCGCGGCACGCTGCAGCGTCTCGCGCCGGACGACGGCTGGGAGGTCGAGCTCGAGTTCCAGGACTGGGACTATCGCGTCCTCTGTCCGCTGCTGCCCGGCGAGCGCGCGCTGATCGGCGACGTCGGCCGCTATGCGACGGTGGGCGACCGGCGCATCGCCGACGTCGAAGCCAGTGCGGCGCAGCTCGCGTTCGACGTCATGGACCTGCCCGGCGCCGTGATTCCGATCCACGGCTGGTCCGCAGCGCGCCCGCGCGGCGTCGCGGTCGCCAGCCTGGATGAGGATCGCGAGTTGAGCGACGGCTGGAGCTGGGACGCCGCCAGCGGCCGCTGGGTGATCGACGTGGTCGTTCCGCGCAGCGGCCGCGCCCGCGTTACGGTGAAGTGAAGTAGCGCGGCCTTCCGCGGCCGCCTCGTCGTGCGGCCACGGAGGGCCGCGCTACTTCACGTGTCGGCTCGATCCGGGAAGAGCACGGCGGCGGCTGGAGTCCCCATGCAGTCAGCGTGCAAACGCTGAGGTGGCGCGGCCCTCGGCGGCCGCTCGCCGTGCGGCCATGGGCATGGACGCTACTGGGTTTAGCGCGCGAGCAAGTCAGAGCGCGTTCGATCCAATGCTGCACTCGCACGCGTACGCTAGATGGCGTGCGATGTCGCAATGCCGCCACGCACACAGTGACGCGCGCAAGCGTTTTGCCGCTCGTCGCGCGCTGCCGTGCGGGGCGGCACGGGGGTGGCGGTCGCACGCCGGGTGGCATGCAAATCGCTCGCTCGCGCGCGCGACATGCCGAGCGGCTCAGCATCCTTCTGGCGTGTGCTCTACGCGCTCACGCTGGCGGTGGCGCTGGCGGCGCGGGCTGACGCGACCACCTTCGTGCGCATGGACGCAAACGATCTCGCGCGCGCGTCGGATGCTGCACTGATCGGCACCGTGCAGGCAGTGCGCGGCGTCGATGGCGCGGCCACCGAAGTGGTGCTGGCGGCGGAGCAGGTGGTGCTCGGCAGCCTGCCGGCGGGGACGGTGACGTTGCGCGAGCCAGGCGGTGGCGCGAGCGGAACCAGGCAGCGCGTCTTCGGCGCGCCGCGTTATCGGATCGGCGAGCGCGTCCTGGTGTTCGTACGCCGCGGTCGCAACGGTGTGTTGCACACCACCGCGCTGGCGATGGGCAAGTACACGCTGTCGTCCGGCGCGGACGGCAGCGAGCAGGCGACGCGCGACTTCGGCGACGCGACGCTGGTCATCGACCCCGACAGCGGCCACGCTCAGGCGGGTGGCGCCGAGGCCCCGCAACGCCTCGCAGCCGTGCTGCAGCGCATGCGCTCGGGCAAGGCGTGGCCGGCGGCGCCGGCAGGCAAGCGCTCGCGCGCCGTCGCGCCGGCGGCGCCGCCGGCGGCGAGCTTCACCTTCCTGGGGGTGCCGTCGCGCTGGTTCGAGCCCGACGCCGGCGAGGTGGTGCGCTTCGGCATCGATCCGGCCGGCGACGACGCGCTCGGCGCCGACGTCGCCTGGGCAGCGGCCAGCGCGGCGCTCGACGCCTGGAGCAGCGTGCCGGACGCCGCGCTGCGGCTGAGCGCCGAGCCGTTGAACGAGACGTTCGGCTTCGACGGCTGCGACGGCGCCAACCGCATCGTCTTCAACGATCCGTTCGAGGAAATCGACGCGCCGGTGGACTGCCGCGGCGTGCTCGGCATCGGCGGCTACTGCTACGACGGCGATACCCGCACGGTGAACGGCACGACCTTCAACCGCATCGGTCTCGGCAAGGTGATCATCGCCGACGGTTGGGGCGACTGCGCGGTGTGGACGCCGTGCAATCTGGCGGAGGTGGTGACGCACGAGGTCGGCCACGCCATCGGCCTCGGCCACTCGGCCGAGTCGAGCGCGACGATGGCCGCCGCGGCGCGCTTCGACGGCCGCTGCGCCGGCCTCGGCGCCGACGACCTCGCCGGCGTGCGCGCCGTCTATCCAGTGGTCGCGACGCCGACCGCGACGCCGACCTTCACCGCGCTGCCGCCGACCGACACGCCCAACCCGCTGCCGACCCGCACCCCGAGCCTGACGCCGACGCGGACGGTGCGCGTCCCGACGCCGACGCCGGGCGCCGGCGAGCGCGTCGTCAGCGGGCGCATCACCTACTACGGCAGCGGCGACGGCGTGCCAGGCGTCGAGGTCACCCTGCGCGGGGGCACGCCGCGCCAGCTCACCACCGGTTCCTCCGGCATCTTCACCTTCGGCGACCTGCCATTGGCGAGTTGGAGCGTCGAGCCGCGCAAGCTCGACGACGGCGCGCCGGGCGCGATCAGCGCGCTCGACGCGGCGCGCGCCCTGCAGTTCGCCAGCGGCGTGCTGGCGCCCGACAGTGAGCACGGCGTTGCCTGCGACGTCACCGGCAACGGCAGCGTCACCGGGCTCGACGCGGAGCGCATCCTGCAGCGCAGTCTCGGCGACAGCCGACGCTTCGCCGCCGCCGCGGCGTGCGAGTCCGACTTCGTCTTCTTTCCGTTCGCCGCGCCGGCGAACAATCAGGAAACCATCTTCCCCGCCCTGCGCCTCGGCGACTGCCGGATGGGCGGGGTGAGCTACACGCCGCTGGTCGAGTTCGCCGGCGCGCAGGGGTTTCGCGCCGCGCTGCTCGGCGACTGCGACGGCAGCTGGCGGTCGTCCGACCCGCGCAGCGCCGAGCCGGAGCTCGCCCCGGAGGGCAGCCGACTGGTGAGCACGCTGCGTCGCCAGCGCGGCAACCGCTGGCGCATGCTGATCGGTGTGGTGACGCCGGCGGCGCCGAACAGCCTGGCGTTGGAGCTGCGCTTCGATCCGACCCGCATCGCCGCCGGCCTGGCGCGGCTGGTGCGGCTCGGCGACGACGCCATGGTACAGACGCAGGTCATCCAGCCGGGGCGCCTGGCGATCGCGGTGGCTTCGGCGCAGCCGTTGCATGCCGACGGCCGCGCGATGCTGGTGGTCGACTTCACCGCCCTCGCCGAGGATCTCAGCGGCCGCTCGGTGCGCGCCTACAACGTCCGCATCGACGACCGCGTCGTGCCCTAGCCCGGCCGGATCGGCATCAGGCGGCGGCGAGTTGCTCGGGGTCGCGCTGCGGGCGCGGCAGCGGCGTCGCCAGCGTGAAGTAGAACGTGGCGCCGCGGCCGGGGGCGGAGTCGGCCCAGATGCGACCGCCGTGGCGGCGCACGACCCGTTGCGCGGTGGCCAGGCCGACGCCGGCACCCTCGTACTCCTCCACCGTGTGCAGGCGCTGGAAGGGGCGGAAGAGCTTGTCGGCGTACGCGAGGTCGAAGCCGCAGCCGTCGTCGCGCACGTAGTAGGCCTGCTCGCCGTCCTGGCCGGTGACGCCGAAGGCGATGCGCGCGTGCGGCTGGCGGCTGGTGTACTTCCAGGCGTTGCCGAGCAGGTTCTCCAGCAGCACGCGCAACAGGCGCGGGTCACCGCGCGCGATGACGCCGGTCTGGATCTCGGCGGTCACCTGGCGGTGCGGTTGGGTGCGCTGCAGGTCGCCGACAATGCTGCGCGCCAGGCCGCTCAGGTCGATGGCCTCGAAGTGCATCTCGCTGCGCGTCAGCCGCGACAGCTGCAGCAGATCGTCGATCAGCTGTCCCATGCGGCTGGTGTTGGTGCGCACGCGGCGCAGGTAGTCCTGGCCCTGCGCGTCGATCACGTCGGCGTAGTCCTCGAGCAACGCCTGGCTGAACGCGTCGATGGCGCGCAGCGGCGCGCGCAGGTCGTGCGAGACGGAATAGGCGAAGGCCGACAGCTCGTGATTGGTGGCGGTGAGGTCGGCGGTGCGTTGTTCGACCAGGCGCTCGAGGTCGGCAAATGCCTGCTCGCGCACCCGGCGCTGCTCGCGGCGGGTGCGGTCGATCAGGTAGCCGTAGAACGCGGCGGTGGTGAACAGGAAGGGCAGACGGATCAGCGACGGCGACTGCCACCACGACAGGATCGTGCCGTTGGCGCGCAGGACATAGAGGTAGGCGGCGCAGACCACGATGGCGGTGAGGGCGATGACCTGCAGGCTCTCGCCGATCGCCGCCAGCAGCAGCACGAAGAAGTAGAGATAGAAGAAGTCGGCGCCGAACGAGCCGCTGTAGACCAGCGTGGCGGTGATCCAGAGGGTGTCGAAGACGATCACGCCGGCGCTGAACAGCGACCGCTGGGTGAGCCGTTCCGGGAGTTGTGCACAGGCGACGTTCGAGGCCAGCGCCAGGACGATCAGCAGCATGACGCCGAGTGGCGGCATGGCGAACTGCCGCTCGACCAGCAGCAGGTAGGCGGTCGAGACGATCAGCGTATAGCGCAGGAGCAAAAACGCTCGGCTGCCACTCAGGTTCAACTGCATTGGGCCTCCCGGGCGACCGTCCACCAGGCGGCGGAATCGGGGGTTGCGTCAAGCCGGTGACGGTCGCAGGTGCGCATAGGTCCGCAGGTGACTAGTCGAGCGACGAGCGGTGCAAGTGGGAGGCCAGGGAAGACCCGCGGCAGGCTCGTGACCGTACTGTGGTAGCGCGGGCCTCCGTGCCCGCCGTCGAGATCGGCGATATGCGCGTCGTGGAGCGTGGACGAGGCGGCCTCGTCACCAAGTCGCGCCGCGCGCATCGCCGATCTGGGGGCGGGCGCGGAGGCGCGCGCTACCTCACTTGAGGAACTGCGCGATGCGGGTGCCGATCAACTCCGGGTGCGCGAGCAGGAAATGGTGGCCGCCGGGAACCGTCTCATGCTCGGCGCTCGGCAGGGCGCTTCGCATGGCGGCGAGTTGGGTCGGGCCGATCACGGTGCTGTCGGCGCCGCGCAGGATGAGCGTCGGGCAGCGCACCTGGGCGAGCAGCGGCAGCAGGTCCTCGACGCGGCTGCCGCTCAGCGACAACACGGCGCGGTCGACGCGCAGCGCCCAGCCGCCGCCGTGGCACGGGCCGACCGCGTGACGCGCGAGCCGCGCGTGCACGTGCGGCGGGATGTCGGGCTCGCGCGGCGTCAGCCGGAAGGCGGCCTCGGCGGC
>JANRJF010000344.1:0-13930 GCA_033764095.1 Deltaproteobacteria bacterium
GCGCTGCTCACCGTCGTCGGCTTCTCGGTCAACGACACGGTGATCATCTCGGACCGCATACGCGAGAACCGCGGCAAGGACCGCCGCGCGCCGCTCGCCGAGGTGATCAATCGCAGCGTCAACGAGACCCTCAGCCGCACCATCCTCACCTCCGGTACGGCGATCATGGTGACCCTGTCGCTGTTCCTGCTTGGCGGCCCGGTGCTGCAGGGTTTCGCCTTCGCGCTGCTGGTCGGCTTTACCGTCGGCACCTATTCGTCGGTGTTCATCGCCGCGCCGATCGTGCTGTATTTCGAGAGCAGGGAAACCAAGGCGCCGGCCGGCGCTGCGGCGGGGCGCGGCTCGGCTCCGGCCGCCCGCCGCACCTGAGTGGGCTGGTGCGCTCGGCGCTGCGCGGCCCCCATCCCGACCTTCCCCCGCTGACGCGGGGGAAGGGGGCGGCTTCGCGCGTAGCGATCGCGTGGCGCTCCTGGCTCCTTCCCCGCGCCGACGCCACGGAAGGGGTCGCGTGGCGCTCCTGGCTCCTTCTCCCGCGCAGCGGGGGAAGGCCGGGATGGGGGTGAGATGAAAGCGCGGCGCTGGCAGCTCACCCCGGCCGCCGAGGACGCGCCGCGCCTGGCGGCCGAGCTCGGCGTCTCGCCGCTGCTGGCGCAACTGCTCGCGGCGCGCGGGCTCGGCGACCCGGCGCGCGCCAGTGCCTTCCTCGACGCACGGCTCGGCGAGCACCTGCGCTCGCCGATGCTGTTCCGCGAGATGGCGCGCGCCAGCCAGCGCCTCGCCGACGCGGTGGCGCGCAACGAGCGCATCGGCATCTACGGCGACTACGACGTCGACGGGGTGAGCGGCAGCGCCGTGCTGGTGCGCTTCCTGCGCGCCGTCGGCGCGCGGCCCGATCCGCTGGTGCACATCCCGCATCGGTTGAAGGAGGGCTACGGGCTCGGCGCGGTGGGCATCGAGCGGCTCGCCGCCGGCGGCGCCAAGGTGATGATCACCGTCGACTGCGGCGCGGTGGCGCACCGGGAGATCGGGCTGGCGGTCGAGCGCGGCATGGACGTCATCGTCTGCGACCATCACCAGGTCGCCGAGACGCGGCCGCCCGCCTACGCGGTGATCAATCCGATCGAGCCCGACGCCGGCTTTCCATTCTCCGGGCTGTGCGGCGCCGGCACCGCCTTCTACCTGGCGCTCGGTACGCGCATGGTGCTGCGCGAGCGCGGCGGGCCGGTGCCCGACCTGCGCAAGGAGCTCGACCTGGTGGCGCTCGGCACCATCGCCGACCTGGTGCCGGTGGTGGAGGAGAACCGCGTCCTGGTGCGCTACGGGCTGCGCGAGCTGGAGCGCAGCACGCGGCCCGGCATCGCCGCGCTCAAGCGCGTCGCCGGCGTCGACCGGCTCTCCAGCGGCGCGATCGGCTTCCGCCTGGCGCCGCGCCTCAACGCCGGCGGGCGGCTCGACGACGCGATGCGCTCGCTCGAGCTGCTCACCACCGAGGACGGGCCGCGCGCCGAGCAGCTGGCGATGGCGCTCGACGGCGAGAACCGCGCCCGCCAGGGCATCGAGCGCGAGATGCTCGACGAGGCGGTGCGCCTGGTCGAGGCGTCGGGCGGCGTCGCCGGCCGGCACGGGCTGGTGCTGGCGTCGGAGAAGTTCCACCCCGGCGTGGTCGGCATCGTCGCGTCGCGGCTGGTCGAGCGCTACTACCGGCCGACCGTGCTGATCGCCGCCGAGTCGGGCGGCGTGGGGCGCGGTTCGGGGCGCAGCATCGCGGGCGTCGATCTCTACGGTGCGCTCGCCACCTGTCGCGAGGTGCTCGAGCGCTTCGGCGGCCATCGCGCCGCGGCGGGACTGAGCATCCGCCTGGAGAAGGTCGACGAGCTGGCGGCGCGCTTCGAGGCAGCGCTGGCGGCGCGCACCACCGACGAGGACTTCGTCGCCCGCACCCGCGTCGACGCCGAGCTGTCGCTCGCCGCGCTCGACGCGCGCTGCCTGGACGACCTGGCGCGCCTGGAACCGTGCGGCATGGGCAATCCCGAGCCGGTCTTCCTCGCCCGCGACGTGCGCGTGCGCGACCGCCGCATCGTCGGCGACAGCCACCTCAAGCTGCAGTTGGAGCAGGGCGGCCGCACCATGCCGGCGATCGGCTTCGGCATGGGCGATCTGGGCATCGCCGTCGGGACCCGCCTCGACATACTTTTCCAACCGCTGCTGAACGAGTGGAATGGCAATATTTCCACGGAGTTACGCCTACGCGACCTGCGCGAGCATGGGGCCCAGGCGAATTGAGGTGAAACTCGTCACCATCGCGTCACTCACCTTGACGATGACTAACACGCCGTGTTACTTCGGGCCCCTCGTCATTTCGGCACCACCGCAGCACCGACACACGCCAAAGCCATGGATCGCGACGACGCGTTGCTGAACAGCAAGGAAGTGGCCCGCATCCTCGACCTCAGTCCGGATACGGTGAACGAGTTCGCTCGCAAGAGCATCCTCCCAGGCGTGAAGAAGGGCCGGCAGTGGCGCTTCCGCCGCCGCGACATCGCGTCGTTCAAGCGCCAGGTGCGCGGCACGACGGCGGCGTGAAGGCGGCGCGCGCCCCGCTTCCGCTTCCCAAGGAGTTGCCCCGATGCCGTTTCCCGAGAGCAGCACGCTCGCCCATCAGAGCAAGCTCTACTCCGAGTTCTCGCAGTTCTACGACCTGGTCTTCGCCCGCTACTTCTACCCCCGCATCGTCGGGGTGATCCGCAAGCTGCAGATTCCCCCCAACGCCAAGGTATTGGAGGTGGGGGTCGGCACCGGCCTGGCGCTGGCGGCGTATCCGAAGCACTGCCAGGTCACCGGCCTGGATCTCGCCCCCGACATGCTCGACCACGCGCGCGAGCGCATCGTGCGCAACGGCTGGCGGCACATCCAGGTGATGCAGGGCGACGCCATGGACATGAACCTGCCGGACGACAGCTTCGACTACGTCACCGCCTTTCACGTCGTCAGCGTCGTGCCCGATGCCGGCCGCATGATGCGCGAGGTGATCCGCGTCTCGAAGCCCGGCGCGCGTATCGTGGTGATCAACCACTTCCGCAGCGACAAGCGCGTGCTGGCCTCGATCGACCGCCGCCTGGAGCCGGTGACGCGTCGCTGGGGCTGGCACACGCTCAGCCGCGGCGAGGTGTTCGACGGCCTGCCGCTGCAGATCGAGTCGGTCTACAAGACCTCGCGCAACTCGCTGTTCACCATCGTCGTGGCGCGCAACGCCAAGACCGACGAGGCGGCGCGGCTCAGTGCCGCGACCTGACGCCGGGGTCGAACGGCACGATGCCGCGGCGCAGCAGCCACTGGGCATCCTGCGCGCCGCGCGTGCGTAGCCAGCGGGTGTAGACCCGCACCGTCTGCACGTCGTCGCGGAACATCTCCGCGAAGCTGATCTCCGACAGCACGCGAACGAAATCCGGGAACCCGGCGGCGATCTCGGCGAACACGTCGCTGCGCGCGGCGGTGTCGCTCGGCAGCAGGCCGGCGAGCTGGTGATAGGCGATGCGGCCGAGGCCGATGTAGTAGTCGGTCGAGACCGTCTGCCGCTCCAGGCTCTCCATGAAGACGCCGGAGAGGAAGAGCGCGGTGTCGCCGACGTGTTTGAGCGCCGCGGCGCGGCGCGGCCGCGGATGCTGGAAGGACTCCAGGTACTCGATCGCCAGCGGCCGCGCGTTCCAGTCCGGGCCGGGCTTGGCGAAGTGCTCGAGCAGCGACACCAGGTAGTGCTCGGTGGGCTCGCTCGGCCGCACCGCGTGGGTGCGAAACGCCCCGTGCAGGAGGTCGCGGAAGAATTCGGCCAGCGAATGGCGGACTAGACCCGGCTCCGCCATGCCGTCTCCACCCGCACCGTCAGCACGGCTCGATCTTTCAAAACGCCTGGCGCCATTGCAAGGCGATTCTCAGAGCCAGGCTGTTAGGCGGTTAGGCTGCTAGGCGGTTAGGGGAAGAATGGGGCGGCGATCGCGAGCCCGGGATACCAAGGTTCCAGCCGCGCGCCGCGTTCTCCCCTGACAGCGAACAGCCTAACCGCCTAACAGCCTTCTTCCCGCACTCCTCAGTTGTTGCTCATCGCGCCCTTCGATAGAGTGGGCGCAATTTGGAGGCTCGTCCCCCGTGAGACAGCGAGCAGGTATCACCCTTTTTCTCGTCGTCGTGTGCGGCACGCTGCTGATGAGCAGCTGGCTGGCGCGGCGGGTGTCGGCAGTCGGTCGCGACGCGTACCAGAACATCGAGACGTTCGCGAACGTGCTGACGATGGTGCAGAAGAACTACGTCGATGACGTGCCGACCGACAAGCTGATCGACGGCGCGATCAACGGCATGTTGTCGTCGCTCGATCCGCACAGCGCCTACCTGACGCCCGACCTCTACAAGGAGCTGCAGGTCGACACGCGCGGCAGCTTCGGCGGCCTCGGCATCGAGATCACGCTGCGCAACGGCGTGCTGACGGTGGTGTCGCCGATCGAGGACACGCCCGCCTTTCGCGCCGGCGTCAAGGCCGGCGACCAGATCATCAAGATCGACAACGAGTACACCAAGGACATGACCCTGGTGCAGGCGGTCAAGATGATGCGCGGCCCCGAGGGCAGCAAGATCAAGCTGACGCTGCGCCGCGAGGGCAAGCCGGATTGGATGAACCTGACGCTCAAGCGCGAGGTGATCCAGATCAAGAGCGTCAAGTCACGCACCCTGGAGCCGCACTTCGGCTACCTGCGCATCACCCAGTTCCAGGAGCGCACCGAGCGCGACGCCCGTACCCAGATCGCCGACTTGGAGAAGTCGACCGGCGGTATGCAGGGCCTGGTGCTCGACCTGCGCAACAACCCCGGCGGGCTGCTGTCGCAGGCGGTGAAGGTGTCGGACCTCTTCCTCGACTCGGGCATGGTCGTCTACACCGAGGGCCGGCTCGATAACCAGGCGCAGAAGTTCTACGCCCACAAGGGGCCGATCACCGGCGACTATCCGATCGTCGTGCTGGTCAACGGCGGCAGCGCCAGCGCCTCGGAGATCGTCGCCGGCGCGCTGCAGGACCACAAGCGCGCGATGGTGGTCGGCCAGCAGACCTTTGGCAAGGGGTCGGTGCAGACCATCCTGCCGGTCGCCGAGGGCGACTCGGCGATCCGTCTGACCACGGCGCGCTACGTCACCCCGAACGGCCGCTCCATCCAGGCGACCGGCATCACGCCGGACGTGGTGGTCGAGCCGGCCGCGCAGGAGATGGCGTCGGCCGGTACGCCGGAGCAGCCGCCCGACCAGATCAGCGAGAAGAACCTGCCCCGCCACCTGGAGGGCAAGGACGAGAAGCACCAGGACGGCGACGACGGCGACGACGAGCAGCCGGGCTCCGAGGCGGCGGCCGTGCCGGCGCCCGACGCTCCCGACGCGCAACTCGACAAGGCGCTGGAGCTGCTCAAGAGCTGGAACGTCTACAAGACGACGACGGTAGATTCGCCGCCGGCCGCGCAGCCGGAATCCTGAAGAAGGCGGTTAGGCTGCTAGGCGGTTAGGCTGTCAGGGGAAGAGGCGTCGACCGCCTCGATCCGCCCCGAACAGCGAACAGCCTAGCAGCCTAACCGCCTCTTCTTATATGGCGAGCCGATGGCTCTGCGCGGCGAGCGGCCCCCGATCGGTCTGGCCTGGGTGATCACCTGGCCGCTCAGCGCCGTGCTCGCGGCGCTGGTGTTCCTCAGCGCCGAGGAGCTGCGCCATCCGGGCCCCGGGGCGGCGCCCACTCCGGCGACCGCCAGCGGCGCCGACTGGTACGAGCGCCTGCCGGCGCGCATCGCGGCGATCGACACGGCGCTGCGCAAGGGGCCGCTGCGCCTGGCGGCGGTCGAGGAGACGCGCGGCTCCGGTCCGCTGCGCTTCAAGTACCGCCTCTACGAGGTGCAGTTGCCGGAGGCGGAACGGCCGAAAGCCGAGGCGGCGATCGAGGCGGTGCGCGGCATCGATCCCGGACTGGTGCTCACCACCTCGCAGACCGCCGACGCCACCGAGGTGCGTTTCGGGCTCGACGGTCTGCTGGTGGCGACGACGCGCTTCCTCTGGCGCGAGCACCCCGAGACGCGGCCGCGACTGACCCTGGTGATCGGTCCGCTCGGCGACGATCTGCGCCTCGCCCGTCACGCCATCGAGGCGCTCGAGGCGCCGGTGGTGCTTGGCGTCAATCCGGCCCGCCCGTTCGCGGCGCAGGTGACCGAGCTCGGCAAGCTCTTCGAACGCGAAGCGCTGGTGCAGTATGTCGTCGCGCCGCCGCCACCACCGCCGCCGACCCTGGCCGATCCGCTGGAGACACCGGCGCCGCGGCCGCGACCGGCGCCGACGCCGCCCGGGCTCGACGAGTCGCTGGCGGCGGTGCCGGGCGCCATCGGCGTGGCGTGGACCGGCCCGCCCGGCGTCGCGCCGCCCAAGCCCTCCACCGCACTGCTCGCCGGCGTCGCGCAGCGCGGCCTGATCTTCGTCGGCGCGCGCGGCGACAAGGACAAGTCCGCCGCCATCCCGATCCCGGTGCAGCTCGCCGAAGCCGGCGAGAAGGTGGCGGCGCCCGCCGAGCAACTGGAGGCGCTGGCCACCGCGGCGCGCAAGCAGGGCCGCGCCATCGCCATCTGCCCGCCGACCGACGCCATGCTCGCCGCCGTGCAGGCGGCGCTGCCGCAGTGGCGCGAAGCGCAGCTCGACGTCGTGCCGCTCAGCGTGCTCGCTTCCGGCCCGCTGCCGACGCTGGAACCGACGCCGGCGGCGACGCCGAAGCGGTGAGGCGGAAGGCTGTTAGGCTGTTACGCTGTTAGGCGGTTAGGGGAGGAGAACCGAGCGGGTGAGCCGAGCGGATCGACTCGCGAGACTCCGCGCTCCTCCCTTAACCGCCTAACAGCGTAACAGCCTAACCGCCTCTCCCCGAATCGACGCGTCCCGCGCCCTCTGTTACTCTCCGCTGCGATGCGCGAGCCGTTGTCCGCCGCGGCGCGCGCGCCGGTGTTGAGCGTCAGCGATCTCACCCGGCTGCTGCGCGCCTCACTGGAGACCGAGTTCGCCGAGGTCTGGGTGGCGGGCGAGGTGTCCAACTTCCGCAACCCGGGCAGCGGCGGGCACTACTACTTCCGCCTCAAGGACCGCGCCGGACAGATCGCCGCGGTGATGTTCCGCAGCGCCAACCGCTTCCTGCGCTTCCAGCTGGAGGACGGGATGGAGGTGATCGCGCACGGTCGCGTCAGCCTCTACGAGGCGCGCGGCGACCTGCAGCTCTATGTCGACGCACTCGAGCCGCGCGGCGTCGGCGCGCTGCGCCTGGCGCTGGAGCAGCTGCAGCGCCGGCTCGCCGCCGAAGGGGTGTTCGACGAGGCGCGCAAGCGGCCGCTGCCAGAGTGGCCGCGCGCCATCGGCGTCATCACCGCGCTGAGCGGTGCCGCCGTGCACGACGTCGTCACCAGCCTGCGCGCGCGGCTGCCCGGCGTGCGCATCGTCGTGCGGCCGGTGCGCGTGCAGGGACAGTTCGCCGGCGGCGACATCGTCGCCGCCCTGCAGGACATGGCGCACTGTCCGGAGATCGAGGTGATCATCGTCGGCCGCGGCGGCGGCTCGCTGGAAGACCTGTGGGCGTTCAACGAGGAGCGCGTCGCGCGCGCCGTCGCCGCCGCGCCGGTGCCGGTGGTGTCGGCGGTCGGACACGAGATCGACGTGACCCTCACCGACCTCGCCGCCGACTGCCGCGCCGCGACGCCGACCGCCGCCGCCGCGCTGGTGGTGCCCGACGCGCGCGTGCTGCAGCGCCAGGTGGCGCAGCGCCAGGCGGCGCTCGCCGGCGCGATGACGGTGCTGCTGCGCCGCCGCCGCGAGGCGGTGCAACACCTGGCGCGGCACCTGAAGGACCCGCGTCGTGCCCTGGTCGAGCAACGGCTGCGCGTCGAGGAGCTCGGCGAGCGCGCCACGCGCGCCATGCTGATGGCGCTGCGCGGCGCGCAGTCCGGCCTCGCCGGCGCCGCCGCGCACCTGCAGGCGCTCAGCCCGCTCGCCGTGCTGGAGCGCGGCTACGCCATCGCGCGCCGTGTGCCGGATGGGGCGGTGGTGCGCAGCGGCGCCGAGATCGCGGTCGGCGACAGGTTGGATCTCACCTTCCGCAGCGGCAGTGCCCGCGTGCGGGTGGAGCGAAGTTCGAGGGAGTAGGGGGCGGGGAAGGCTGTTAGGCTGCTAGGCTGTTACGCTGTTAGGGGGATTCTCAGGACCTCTTCCCCTGACAGCCTAACCGCGTAACAGCCGAACAGCCTGCCTCCACCCGCGCAGCTGAACACGAAATCAAGGAGCAATCGATGTCAGATTCTTCCCCGCGCTTCGCCGACGGATTGGCGGCGCTGGAGACACTGGTCGCGCAGCTGGAGTCGGGCGAGCTGGCGCTGGAGGATGCGCTGCGCGCCTTCGAGGACGGCGTCGGTCTGGTGCGGGTGTTGAACGCGCAGCTGAGCGCGGCCGAGGAGCGCGTGCAGATCCTCATGCGCGGCGCGGACGGGCGGCCGCGCATGCGTCCGGCGGACGACGACGAGCTGTGAGCCGGCTGGACGAGTACCTGGACCGCCAGCGCCAGCAGATCAACGCGGCGCTGGGCGAAGTGTTTCCCGAGGATCCGGCGCATCCGCACCGTTTGATCGAGGCGGTGCGCTACGGCCTGCTCGACGGCGGCAAGCGGCTGCGGCCGATTCTGGTGCTCGCCGCCTGCGAGGCGGCTGGCGGCGCGGCGAGCGACGCCATGCCGGCGGCCTGCGCGCTGGAGATGATCCACGCCTACTCGCTGATCCACGACGATCTGCCGGCGATGGACGACGACGCGCTGCGGCGCGGCCGGCCGACGACGCACATCGCCTTCGGCGAGGACGTCGCCATCCTCGCCGGCGACGCGCTGCTCACCGAGGCATTCGCGCTGCTGGCGCGCGCCGCGCTGCAGCGCAGCGATCCGCGTCGCATGCTGGCGGCGATGGCGGAGATCGCCGCCGCCGCCGGCGCGCACGGCATGGTCGGCGGCCAGGCGGCCGACCTGGCGGCGGAGGGCCAGGCGGTGGACCTGGCGACGGTGGAGTACATCCACGTGCGCAAGACCGGCGCGCTGCTGCTGGCGGCGGTGCGCAGCGGCGCACAGCTCGGCGGCGCCGACGCCACGACACTGCAGCGGCTGACGCGCTACGGCGAGTGCGTCGGCCTGGCGTTCCAGATCGCCGACGACATCCTCGACGCGGAAGGCGAGACGGCGCAGACCGGCAAGGCGGTCGGCCGCGACCAGGCGCTGCACAAGGCGACCTTTCCGGCGGTGCTCGGCATGCCGGCGGCGAAGGCGCGCCTGCGCGAGTTGCGCGAGCAGGCGCTGCAGGCGCTGGCGCCGCTGCCGCAGGCGGCCGATCCGCTGCGCGACCTCGTCCACTTCGTCGTCGCCCGCGCCGTCGGCGGATGAGGGCGTGAAACGCGAGCGGCTCGATAAGCGGTTGGTCGACGACGGCCTGGTCGCCAGCCGCGAGCGCGCTCGCGCCCTGATCATGGCCGGCGCGGTGCGGATCGGCGACCGCGTCGTCGACAAGCCCGGCGCACTGATCGCCGCCGACGCCGCCCTGCAGGTCACCGGCGCCGACATCCCCTACGTCAGCCGCGGCGGCGTCAAGCTCGCCGGCGCGCTCGACGCGCTGGCGCTCGACGTCGCCGGCCGCCTGGTGCTCGACGTCGGCGCCTCCACCGGCGGCTTCAGCGACTGCGTGCTGCAGCGCGGCGCGCGCGCGGTCATCGCGGTCGACGTCGGCTACGGTCAGCTCGCCTGGTCGCTGCGCCAGGATCCCCGCCTCACGCTGATCGAGCGCTGCAACGTCCGCCATCTCGCCGCCGCGCAACTGCCGGCAGTGCCCGACCTGGCGGTGGTCGACGTCTCGTTCATCTCGCTGGAGCTGGTGCTGCCCAAGCTGCTCGAGCTGCTGCCGCCCGGCGCGCTGATCGTTGCGCTGGTCAAGCCGCAGTTCGAGGTCGGCAAAGGGCAGGTCGGCGGCGGCGGCGTGGTGCGCGACCCCGTCCAGCACGCCGCCGTGCTGGCGCGCATCCGCGAGGTGGCCGCGCGCCTGGGCTTCACGGTGGTCGGCGAATGCGAATCGCCGATCCAGGGTCCCAAGGGCAACCGCGAGTTCTTCCTTGCGCTGCGCTGCCCGGCGGCGGGGCAGGCGTGATCGCGACCCCCATCCCGACCTTCCCCCGCGCACGCGGGGGAAGGAGTCCGAGATGGAGTCCGGCGCGGCGCACGGCGCGCGCTGCCATTCGAGCCTTCTTCCCCCGCGGGAGCGGGGGAAGGTCGGGACGGGGGCCGCGCGCTGCCCCGAGCGCACCATGCTGTGGTTCGGCGGCGCCCTGATCGGTGCCAGCGCGCTCGGCGTCGCATGGTGCGGCGTCGCCGCGCTGCGCGGGACGCGGGCGTGGGCCGATGTGCTGGCGCTGCTCGGTTTCGCCGGGTTGCTCGCCGCCGGCGTCTTGCTGCGCGGTGTCCTGATCGCGCCGCGCCACGCCATGTATCTGGACGAGCCCTGGTACGCGGAGGCGGCGTGCAACGCCAGCCGCGGCGGCCGGCTGGAGCTGTGCAGCGAAACCTGGGCTGGGCGGCGCTGCGAGCCGTACGAGAAGGGCATCGGCTGGCCGCTGCTGCTGGTGCCGGCGGCGCGCTGGACCGACTGCGACCCGAGCATCGGCATCGCGATGAACCGCGGGCTGGGCGCGGCGACCATCGGGCTGGTGCTGTTGGCGACGCGCCTGGCCGGCGGCCGCTGGTGGCAGGGGCTGTTCGCCGCGACGTTGCTCGCCGCGCATCCGCTGCACGCGCTG
Organism: Deltaproteobacteria bacterium; assembly: GCA_033764095.1. Classification (GTDB taxonomy): domain Bacteria; phylum Desulfobacterota; class Binatia; order HRBIN30; family CADEER01; genus JBDTMT01. The sequence goes on from JANRJF010000344.1 coordinate 10,864, forward strand.
TGGTCGGCAACCGGCGAGAGCAACGTCTCCGCCGCCGCCGCGCTGCTCGCCGGCGTGTGCGGCGCGCTCTGGTATCTGCGCAGCGCGTCGCTCGGCGGCGCACTGCTCGCCGCCGCCGGGTTCGGTCTCGCTTGCGCCATCCGCCCGGAGAACGGACTCGCGGCGCTGACCGCCGCCGCGGTGCTCGCCTGGTTCGCGCCAAACGGCCGGCTGGTCGCGCTCGCGGTCATGCTGATCGCCGGCGCCGCCAGCGCCACTGGCCTGCCGCTGTGGCGCATGAACGAGCAGATCTCCGGCGGCGCCTTTCTGTCGCCGCGCAACTGGCCGCACAGCGCCAGCCTGCTGATCGCCAACCGCGGCCTCCTCGTCCACGCGCCGATCGCGTTGCTGGCGCTGGTCGGCGCGGGGCGTGTGGCGCGCCGCGTGCCGGCCGTCGTGGCGCTGCTGGTCGCGGTCGGTGTCGGCGCGGCGCTGGTCGTCCTCGCCTACGACCGCTTCCACCCGCGCATGCTGCTGCCGGCGACGGTCGCGCTGCTTCCTTTGGCCGCGCTGACGTTCGCATGCTCCGGGAAGAAGCCACGGATGACACGGATTTCACCGAAGGACTCCTTCCGTGAAATCCGTGTCATCCGTGGCCTCACCCCGCGCGTACATGACGGTCTGTGCGCCGTCGGCGCGCTGATCGTCGCGGTCGCGATCCTCTCTGTGTGGCGCCCGCTGTTGCTCGACGCGGCGGGCCCGCCGGTCGAGACGCAGGAGCTGGAGATGCGCCTCACTACCCAGGTGCGCGGGCTGCCGCTGCCTGACAACGCCCTGATCATCGCCGCCCAGCCGACCGTGCTCGCCGCCGGCGGCATGAAGGCGGTCATGTCCACCGCCGAGGCGCTGCGCGACCCCGCCGCCCTGCGTGCGGCGGTGGAGGGCGGCCGCCCGGTCTTCTTCCTGCGCGACATGTACTGCGAGCTCGACTACCAGGGCGGCGCCGCCGACTGCCGCGCGATCCTCGACGGCTTCGCCGTCGAATCGCGCTTCTCCGTCAGCAGGAACGTGCGACGGTACGAGTTGCTGCGGCTGGTGCCGGGGTGAGAGGAAGGCTGTTAGGCTGTTAGGCTGCTAGGCTGTTAGGGGTCGGAGGCGCAGCGATTCCGAATCTGGGCGACCCTTTCCTCCCCCTAACAGCGTAACAGCCGAGCAGCCTAACAGCCTGCCTCCCCGGCTTTGTTTCCCGCCGCCTTTCCGCTACGGTGTCGAGCCGGAAAGGGAAAACCGCATGGCTCGTATCACCGTTGAAGATTGTCTCGACAAGGTCCCGAATCGCTTCGAGTTGGTGCTGCTCGGGGCGCGCCGCGCCAAGCAGTTGCTGAAGGGCGCGCGGCCGCTGGTCGAGAGCGACAACAAGGAAGTGGTCACGGCGCTGCGCGAGATCGCCGCCGGCGAGGTGGAGCTCGAATATCCTGAAGAGAAGTAAGACAGTCGCGCAGGCGGCGCGAGGCGAACGCTGATGGCGGCGGAGAAGGATCTCTACGCGGCGCTGGGCGTCGCCAAGACCGCCACCGCGGACGAGATCAAGAAGGCGTACCGCAAGCTCGCCCGCAAGCACCACCCCGACGTCAACCCGGGCAACCGCGCCGCCGAGGAGAAGTTCAAGGCCATCTCCGAGGCCAACGACATCCTCGGCGACCCGGAGAAGCGCAAGCTCTACGACGAGTTCGGCATGGCCGGGGTGCAGTCCGGCTTCGACGCCGACCAGGCGCGCGCCTACCGCGATCAGGCGGCCAGCTGGCAGCGCCGTGGTGGCGGGCGCGGCAGCGATGGCGGCGACTTCGCCGGCGGCTTCGGCGGCTACGAGAACCTCGACGACATCTTCGGCGACATCTTCGGCCAGGCCGGCCGCGGCGCCGGCGGCGGCGGCGGCGGGATGCGCGGCGGCTTCGGCGGCCAGATGGCCGGCGGCGACGCCGAGTCGGAGATGACCATCGACCTGCTCGACGCGGTGCGCGGCCTGTCGACCGCGGTCAGCATCCAGCGGCAGGAGGAGTGCCCGACCTGCCACGGCAGCGGCGCCGATCCGGCGACGGTGGTGAGCTGTCCGGAGTGCAAGGGCAAGGGCCGTGTGCAGGTGGCGCAGGGGCCGATGCAGTTCACCCGCACCTGTCCGCGCTGCGGCGGCAGCGGGCAGACCTCGTCCAAGCCATGCGCGACCTGCAACGGCGCCGGCGCGCGCCTCACCACCGAGCGGCTGAACGTGCACATCCCCGCCGGCGTCGACAGCGGCTCGCGCGTGCGGGTGGCGGGGAAGGGCAGCCCGGGCCACAACGGCGGGCCGGCCGGCGACCTCTACATCCGCGTCACCGTGCGGCCGCATCCGCTGCTCGAGCGCCGGGGCGACGACCTGCACATGGACCTGCCGGTGACGGTCAGCGAGGCGGTGGTCGGCGCGTCGGTCGAAGTGCCGACGCCGGACGGCGCGGTGCGGGTGAAGATCCCGGCGCACAGCCAATCGGGCCGGCAGTTGCGCGTCAAGGAGCGCGGCGTGCCGCATCTGCGCGGTGGCGGGCGCGGTGATCTCTACCTGCGCCTGGTGGTGCAGCCGCCCGACCGCGAGGCCGAGGCGGCCGCCGATGCGGCGCGCGCGCTCGACGCCTACTACACGCGCTCGCCGCGCGAGGGGCTGAGGCTCTGAGATGACCGTGCGCTGGCTGCGCCTGCAGCAGGTCTGCACCGAGCTGCGCGTCGACGCCGACCTGCTGCGCACCGTGCGCGACGAGGGGTTGGTGACGATCAAGGAGAGCAGCGAGGCGGAGCCGGTGATCTCGGCCGACGACGCCGAGCGGCTGCGCCTGATCCGCCTGCTCATGCAGGAGCTCGAGGTCAACCTCGCCGGCGTCGAGGTGATCCTGCACATGCACGACGACCTGCGCTCGATGCGCGAGCAGTTCGACGTCATCCTGCGCTCGCTGGTCGACGAGATGCGCCAGCGCATGGGGAACCGCTGATGGCCGGGCGCCGGCCGCGCGCCGCCGGCGGCGGCGCCAAGCCGAAGCGCGCCCGGCGCGACGTCGCGGCC
>JANRJF010000345.1:0-12827 GCA_033764095.1 Deltaproteobacteria bacterium
GGGCGCTGCGCAGCGGCGGCGTCGCGACGCTCGGCCTCGGCGCCGGCGCCGCCCTGGCGACGCGCAATCCGGTGCTCGCCGCCGGCACCGCGGCCGGCGCGCTCGCCGCCGACCAGGTGCAGCGCATGCTGCGCGACCAGCGCCTCGGCGACGCCGCCGCGTTGCTGCCGGCGCCGAGCGAGTTCGCCGCCTGGTTCAGCGAGGCACTGTCGCAGGCGCGCGTGCGCGCCGGCCGGCTGACCGGCGCGCCGGCGGCGCTCGGTCTGCCGGAAGCGGAGGCGGCACGCGCCACCGCCGGCAGTGCGATCGGCGAAGCCTGGGCGCGACTGGTCGGCCGTGATCTGCCGGCCGCCGCCGAGCGCAGCGTCCTGCGCTTCCTGCACTGGCTGTTCGACCTGCCGGTCTACGCGCTCGTCGTCTGGGTGATCTGGCTGGTCGGCGAGGGCTTCTTCACCGGCGCCTACGCCGGCGTCGATTTCCTGCTCAACGCCGCGCTGCTGCTCGCCGCCTACCTGTTTGCCCTGCGCCTGATCGTGCGCCGCGGCCTCGCCTGGCGCGCGCGGCGGCTGCTCGCCGAGGTGACCCTGCACACCCGGCAGGCGCTCGGCGCGCAGGCCGACGCGGCGCGCGACGCGGTGCAACAGGCGGTGGGCGCGCAACGCGCCGCGCTCGACGCGCTCGCCGGCCTCGACGCCGTGTGGCACGCCGAGCTGCGCCAGGCCTGAGCTTCCACATCGCGGTGGGTGCAGCGCGGCGGCCTCACGGCGATCGGCGCGCACCAACGGCAGGTGCGCGGTGGGTGAGCTCCGTGCTGCCCTCCGCCTCGGCGGTGAAACGGTAGAAGAAGTTGCCGTCGCGGAAGGGCTGCTCGTTGAGGACGTGTTGCACGACGCCGCGCTCGAGTAGGGACTGCCCGAGCCGCACCGCCTCGGCGCGACCGATCTCATAGGTGAGGCTCAGCCAGTCGACCGCCTCGCTGCCGACAAAGCAGCGCCGGTAGGTGGTCAGGCGGTGGCGGCGGTCGGCGACGGAGATGCCGCCCGGCCCGCGCATGCGGCGCTCCAGCGCGTCGAGATCGACCGGCTGCCAGCCGGCCCCGTCGGGCTGCGGTGCGCCATCCTCCACGACCGGCGGCCGATGCGGGACCGCCGCCGGCGGCGCCTCGCCGCGCAGGCTGGCGGCGATCGCGGCCAGTTCGGGCGCGGGGACGTGCAGGGTGCGTTGCGGGAACGGAATTTCGATCCCGGCCTGGCGCAGGTTGGCCTCGATGCGGTGGTTGAGGTCGCTGCGCAATAGCGACTGGCCAGGCGGGTCGGCGCTCCAGACGAGCAGCTCGAAGTCGAGCGCGCTCTCCCCAAAGCGCTCGAAACGCACCTCCGGGCGCGGATCGGGGAGGACGGCGGGATGGGCGCGCGCGGCGCCCAGCAGGGCGCGGTGCACCGCCGCGACGTCGGAGCCGTAGGCGACGCCGACGGGGATGTGCAGGCGCGAGACCGGATCGGAATAGCTCCAGTTGACCACCTCGGTCTCCAGCACCTTGCTGTTCGGCACGATGATCGAGACACGGTCGAGCGTCTGCACCACGGTGCTGCGCGCGCCGACGCGCAACACGGTGCCGTGCAGGTCGCCGAGCGAGACGAAGTCGCCCGGCTTGACCGGCTGCTCGAACGAGATGATCAGGCCGCTGACGAAGTTGTTGGCGATGCTCTGCAGTCCGAAGCCGATGCCGACGCCGAGCACGCTGGCGAGCAGCGCCAGCGAGCTCAGGTTGATGCCGAACAGCTGCAGGATGACCAGCGTGCCGATGAACACCAGGCCATAGCGGGCCAGCGTCGCGATCGGCTGCAGCGCGCCGCCGGTCGCGCCGGTGGCGCGCATCAGGCGCACGCTGAAGAGGCGCGTGAGCAATCCGGCCGCGCCCCACAGGGCGCCCACCGCCAGCAGCAGGGCGAGCAGGTCGAGGCTCGACACCTGGCGGTCGCCGAGCGTGAACAGCGGCGCGGCGAGGCTGCGGTGGATCAGGGCGAGCGCGGTCCAGCGCACCTGCCGGACGGCCGGGAAACAGCCCGCCGCCCGCCACAGCGCGGCGATCCAGATGGCCCCCTGGGTCATCAGGCAGAGCAGCACGAAGGCGCTCTGCCAGGTCGGCGGGCCGCCCAGCGGCGAGCGCGTCGACCAGCCGAGGCGCCGGGCCAGCGCGCCGGGCAGGTGGCGGCGGATGAACAGCACCAGTCCGTGCAGCAGGGCCGCCAGACCGACGATCGCGGCGGCGCGCCCGGCGGCCGCCAGTCGCTCGGCCGGGCTCCGCTCGCGCTGCGCGCGCGCGAGCGCGGCCTCGATGATCTGCTGCCAGCGCTGCGCCTGTTCCCCGGCATCCACCCCCATCGGCACGTCGCTGTCGGCCACCGTCACCAGGTGCCAGGCCCCCATGCGCAGCGTCGGGTACCCGTCGTGCTCGGCGAGCTCGAGGTGGACCGGCTCGCTGCCGGCGGCGGCGGCGCCCAGGGCGGCCGAGATGCCGGCGGCGCGCTGCGCGGCACTCCAGGTCCCGGCTTCGCCCACCTCGAAGAGCGTGCGCCCGTCGAGCATCACCGGCGCGCGCTCGGTCAGCGGCGGCGGCGCGGGGTCCTGGGCGGCGGCCGGCGCCGCGGACTGTCCCGCCAGAATGGCGAGCGCCATCAGAACGCGCGACAGCCCGCTCATGGCGGTCCGATGCGCGCCGCCGGCGGCGGTTTCACCCCCGGTGTTCATCGTTCCGCAACTGTGGTTTGTCGCCTGGACGATGCGCGCCGCCCGCTGGCTTGTCATGGGAATCGCCGCCGCGATGGTGCTCGCGGTCGGCGCCGTCGCCTGGGTTGGCACCCACCTCGAGTCGTTCATCAACCGGGTCGAGCCGGTGGCGGTGCCGGGCGTGTCGCCGGCGGCGCGCGCGCTGCACGACTCCAGCTTCGTCGCCGACATGCACGCCGACACGCTGCTGATGCGCGCGGACGTGACGGCGCCCAGCCGCAGCGGGCACGTCGACCTGCCGCGCCTGCAGGACGGCGGCGTGGCGCTGCAGTTCTTCACCATCGTGACCCGCTTCCCGCTCGGTGCGGGGCTCGACAACTCGCCGTCCGACGGCCTCGATCTGCTGACGCTCGCCGGCTGCGCGCAGCGCACTGCCTTCTGCACGAGCGGTCCGCTCGCTCGCACGCTGTTGCAGACCGCGCGGCTGCGCGACTCGATCGCGCGCAGCGACGGCCTGCTGCTCCCGGTCCGCACCCAGGCCGAGCTCGACACGCTGCTGGCGCGCCGCGCCGCCGACCGGCGCGTCGTCGGCGCGCTGCTCGGCATCGAGGGCGCGCACGCGTTGGAGGACGACCTCGCCAATCTCGACGTCGTCTACGACGCCGGCGTGCGCATGATCGGGCCGACGCACTTCTTCGACAACGCCTTCGCCGGCTCGGCGCACGGCACCGCGAAGGGCGGCCTGACGCCGCTCGGCCGCCAGCTCATCACGCGCATGGAGGAGAAGGGCATGCTCGTCGACCTCGCCCACCTGTCGCCGCGCGGCATCGATGACGTGCTGGCGATGGCGACCCACCCGCTGGTGGTGTCGCACACCGGCGTGCGCGCCACCTGCGACAACCAGCGCAACCTGAGCGACGCGCACATCCAGGCGATCGCCAGGACCGGCGGGGTGATCGGCATCGGCTACTGGGACACGGCGGTGTGCGGCACCGAGATGCGCTACGTCACCGCCGCGATGCGGCACGTCGTCACCCTGGTCGGCGACGACTTTGTCGGCCTCGGCTCCGACTACGACGGCGCCACCACCGTCGGCTTCGACACCAGCCAGCTGCCGGCGCTGACCCAGCAGATGATGAACGACGGCTTCTCCGACGCCACCATTCGCAAGATCCTCGGCGGCAACGTGCTGCGCGTGCTGCGCGCGGTGCTGCCGCAGGAGTAGGCTGTTCGGATCAGGCGGTTAGGCGGTTAGGCGGGTAGGCGGTTAGCTGTTAGGGGAAGATCGTCGGCCAGCCTGCACGATGAATCTGCGCACCGCACAGCTCGATGACGCCGCCGCAATCGCGGCGATCTATGCGCCGTACGTGCGTGACACGGCGATCACCTTCGAGGTCGACGTACCCAGCGAGGAGGAGATGCGGCGGCGCATCGCGCGGATCAGCCGCGCCCACGCCTGGCTGGTGTGCACCGACGGCGACGCGGTGCTCGGCTATGCGTACACCAGCCCGCACCGCGAGCGCGCCGCGTATCGCTGGGCGGTCGACGTGGCGGTGTACGTGCACACCGAGGCACAGCGGCGCGGCATCGGCCGCGCGCTCTACGCGGCGCTGCTGCCACTCGCCACCGCGCAGGGCTACACCGCCGCGTACGGCGGCATCGCGCTGCCCAACGCGTCGAGCGTCGGACTGCACGAGTCGCTCGGCTTCACGCCGGTCGGCGTCTACCGCGCCGTCGGCTACAAGCTCGGCGCCTGGCACGACGTCGGCTGGTGGGAGCGTGCGCTGGCGCCGCGCGACACACCGCCCGCCGAGCCGCACACCGCCAACGCGGTCGAGTGGGCCGCGGCGCTGGCAAAGGGAAAGGCGACTCTGATGAAGCGATGAGCGACGAGCGATGCGGTGTGGAGCATTCCCTCATCGCTCATCGCTCGTCGCTCATCGCTCGTCGCTCGTCGCTCATCGCTTTGTCAGCCGCGCCGCTCTGCACAGCGGCGGAGAGCTCGGCGAGGAACGCACGCCGCAGCTGGTCCTTGCCGAGGTCGGCGGCGTGCACCGCCCACAGGCTCGGATCGCGGCCCGAGGCGGTCCAGCTCGCCAGCACCTGGCGCAGGCGGCCGGCGGCGAGCGCGTCGCGCACCGCCCAGATCGGCAGACGGGTCAGGCCGAGGCCGGCTTCGGCGAGTGCGACGAGCAGGTCGAGGTTGTTGCTGCGCACCGGACCGGCGACCGGGACGCGGTGCATGGCGCCGCGCCGGTTGCGGAAGGTCCACCGCACCACGGCGGTGCCGCTGCCGTAGAGCAGGCAGGGCAACGACGCGACGGCGTCGGGATGGCGCGGCGTGCCGTGGCGCTCCAGCCAGGCGGGTGACGCGCAGACCATCCGCTCGAAGCTGACCAGGCGGCGGGCGCGCAGCGTGGAGTCGCGCAGCGGCCCCATGCGGATGGCGAGGTCGAAGGCGTCGGTGACCACGTCGCGCACGTCGTCGCTGGCGTGGACGTCGAGCCGCACGTCGGGATGCGCGGCGGTGAAGCGCGCGATCACCGGCGGCAGCACGTGCTCGGCGACGAACACCGGCACGGTGATGCGCAGCGCGCCGCGGCGCGCGTCTTTGGTCGCCGCCAGGCTGTCGCGCATCGCGTCCTCGGCGCTCAGCCACTGCTGCAGGTGGGCGGCGTAGGCGCGGCCGGCCTCGGTCGTCGACACGCCATGCGTCGAGCGGCGGAAGAGGTGCAGGCCGAGACGCGCCTCGACGCGCTGCACGGCGCGCGTGACGCTCGACACGGTGACCGCCAGCGCGCGTGCCGCGGCGCTGAACGAACCGGTCGCCGCCACCTGTTGTACGGCGCGCAGCTCGAGCAGGTCGTCGGGCGGGCCCGGCGCGGCGGGCAAAGCGGTTTTGCGCATTCTGGGGATTCCCGGCGCCCGCCTGTACTGCAACTGGTCGGGCGACGGAACCCGCAACCTGGAGGTATCGATGCATCACTCCACCGCGCATTCGCCGCACACTCTCCCCACCACCGCGCGCCCACGCGCGCTGCCGGCGCGCGGCCCGCTGCCGAGTCGCATGCGCGAGCTCGCCTTCCTCGCGCCCGGCAGGCTCGCCTGGCGCGAGGTGCCGACGCCGCGCCTGCAGGGCGATGGCGAGGCGCTGGTGCGGCCGCTGGCGGTGGCGCGCTGCGACCTCGACCGCGCCATCCTGCGCGGCGAGGCGCCGTTCCGCGGCGCGCTGCTGCACTGGCTGCGCAACCACCTGCCCGACGCCATCGGCCAGCAGCGCCTGTTCCGCAACGCGCCGTTCAAGGGCCCGTACGCGTTCGGCCACGAGTGCGTCGCCGAAGTGCTGGCGGTCGGCGACGCGGTGCACGGCGTGCAGCCAGGCGACCGGGTGCTGGTGCCGTTCCAGATCTCGTGCGGCGACTGCGCTCGTTGCCGGCACGGTCTGACCGCAAGCTGCACCAGCGTGCCGGCGCGCTCGATGTACGGCTTCGGCGCCCTCGGCGGGCACGGCTGGGGCGGCGTGCTGTCGGAGTGCGTGCGGGTGCCGTTCGCCGACGCGATGCTGGTGCCGCTGCCGGCCGGCGCCGATCCGGCGGCGCTGGCCAGCGCCGGCGACAACGTCGGCGACGGCTGGCGCACGGTCGCACCGCACCTCGCCGCGCGCCCTGGTGCCACCGTGCTGGTGGTCGGCGGCGGGGCGGTGAGCGTGGGGCTCTATGCCGCCGCTTGTGCGGTCGCGCTGGGGGCCGAGCGCGTCGACTACGTCGACCAGGATCCGACCCGCCTGCAGATCGCCGCGCGCCTCGGCGCGACGACGATCGACGCGCCGTTCACCGCCGAGCGGCCGTCGCTCTATCCGATCACGGTCGACGCCAGCGCCGATCCCACCGGCTTGACGCGTGCCCTGCTCAGCACCGAGCCCGGCGGCACCTGCACCAGCGTCGGCATCTACTACACGCCCGACACGCCGATGCCGCTGCGCAGCATGTACGGCACGGGAATCACCTTCATCACCGGCCGCGTCCATGCGCGCGCCGTGCTGCCGTCGGTGCTGGAACTCACCTGCTGCGGCCGTCTGCATCCAGAGCTGGTCACCACCGTCACCGCCAGCTGGGACGACGCGCCCGAGGCGCTGCTCGACTCGGGCCCGAAGGTGGTGATCACGCGTTGACCGAGGTGACTCCACCCGTCGCGTCTGTGCACGCGCGGACGTGGCCACGGATTACACGGATCCTCACGGATGGAATCTGATCGCCAGCTTGGTCGCCTCCCCCACAGCAAGCCTTCCTCTTCGTCCCTTTCTCATTCTTGTCCGTGAAATCCGTGTAAACCGTGGCTTCACCGCAGCGGGAGCCCGCGCCCGACCCGTCACGACACGTTCTTCTTGTCAGGCCGCCCGTGCCGTGGCAGGCCTGCCGCATGGCGGACACAGCGGATCTGGTCATTCGCGGCGGTACGGTGGTGGACGGAACCGGCGCGCCGCCGGTCGAGACCGACGTCGTCATCCATGGCGATCGCGTCACCGCGATCGGCCGCCACGACGGGCCGGCGCGCGAGGTGATCGACGCGCGCGGCAAGCTGGTGACGCCGGGCTTCGTCGACGTGCACACCCACCTCGACGCGCAGCTCACCTGGGATCCGCTCGGCACGCCCTCGAACCTGCACGGCGTGACCTCGGTGGTGGTCGGCAACTGCGGCGTCGGCTTCGCGCCGTGCAAGCCGCAGGATCGCGACTACCTGATGTTCCTGATGGAGGGCGTCGAGGACGTCCCCTCCGCCGCGATGCGCGCCGGCCTGGGTTGGAACTGGGAGAGCTTCCCCGAGTACCTCGACGCGCTGGCGGCGCTGCCGCTCGGCCTCAACGTCGGCGCCCACATCAGCCACGCGCCGCTGCGCATCTGGGCGATGGGCGAGCGCGGCGCCACCGACGCGGCGCCGAGCGAGTTCGAGCTGGCGGCAATGCGCGAGGCGGTGGTCGAGGCGCTGCGCGCCGGGGCGCTCGGCTTCGCCACCGGCCGCACCACCATGCACCGCACGCCGAGCTGGGATCCGGTGCCCGGCACGTTCGCCAGCCGCTTCGAGCTGGAGACGCTGGCCGGCGCACTGTCCGAGGAGGGCTGCGGCGTCTTCGAGCTGGTGCCGTACGGCGGCGCCGGCGAGGATCGCGACGGCATCGCGCGCGAGTTCGAGTGGATGACGCCGGTGGCGCGCGACACGCGCCGGCCGATCAGCCTGGCGCTGATCCAGAGCCTGTCCTATCCCGACACCTGGCGCGAGGCGCTGCGCCTCGCCGAGGACGCCGCCGAGCGCGGTGCCGCGGTGCGGCCGCAGGTGGCGGTGCGCGCCGTCGGCCTGCTGATCGGCTTCGGCCTCTCGATCCATCCGCTCAGCCTGTTTCCGGGGGCGATGGACCTGCTCGGGCTGGAGCGCGGCGCCGCCATCGCCCGCCTGCGCGATCCGTCGCTGCGCGCCGCGCTGGTCGACAGCGCCAGGGACAACGGCGGCACCATCCTCGGCGGCATGGCGACGCTCGACCACGTCTTCCCGCTCACCACCGGCGGCGTGCGCAGCTACGAGACCTCGCCCGAGCGCAGCCTGCCGGCGCTGGCGCGCGCCAAGGGCATCGCCCCCCTGCAGCTGATGCTCGAGCTGCTGGTCGAGCACGACGGGCGCTGCTTCTTCATGGTGCCGTTCGCCAACCCCGACCTCGACGCCGCCGCGACCATGCTGCAGCATCCGCTCAGCACCATCGGCCTGGGCGATTCCGGCGCCCACACGACGCAGACCTGCGACGCCAGCTACGCCACCTTCTGCCTCGCCTACTGGGTACGCGAGCGCCGCCTGATGCCGCTGGAGCAGATGGTGCACAAGCTCACCGCGCAGCTCGCGACGCTGTGGAGCATCACCGACCGCGGCGTGCTGCGCCGCGGCGCCTTCGCCGACCTGAACGTCATCGACTTCGAGCGCCTCGATCTGCACCTGCCCGAGGTGCATCACAACCTGCCCGCCGGCGCCGCCGCGTTGACGCAACGCGCCAGCGGCTACCTGGCGACGGTCGTCAACGGCCAGGTGTTGATGCGCGACGGCGCACACGCGGGCGCGTACCCAGGCGTGGTCCTACGCGGGGCGCGGTACACTCGATAAAACGAAAACGAAACCACGGATGAACACGGATAAACACAGATAGAGATTCTCTTATCCGCGTTCATCTGTGTTCATCCGTGGTTCCTCGTCTTCTGCTGAACGCATGAATCTCTGCAATCAGTGCGGCGCCTGCTGCCGCACCATCGCGCTCGATCAGCCGCCGGACGAGATCCAGGCGATGGCGGCGCTGACCAGCGTGCTCGGCATCCCCTCCGATCACCCGTTCGCCGCGGCGCACTGGCATCACCTGACGCGCGACGAGGCGCTGGCGCGCAACCCGTTCTACGTGTCGCGCCTGCCGGAGACCAAGCACTTCTACTGGTGCGATCAGCTCGCCGCGGACGGGCGCTGTACCGCGCACGCGACGCGACCGCTCGTCTGTCGCGGCTACCCCTGGTACGGCGAGCCGGTGAGCGACATGCCGCTCGCCGATCCGCGCTGCGGCTACGCCGCCGACCAGGTGCGCGAGCTGATCATCCGCCGCGACGACCTCTGAGCGTGGCTCACGCCGCGCGTTCGAAGGCGTGGCGGTCGAAGAGGAACGCCCAGTCGCGGCGGATGCGGGCCGCATCGAGACCGAACTGCTCGAGCGTGTAGCGATGGCGGCTGCGGAAGCCGCGCTGTCGTTCGCCGGCGGCGCCCAGCGCCGCGCCGAGCGCCGGCGTGATCGGCCAGCCCTGCCAGGCGTAGATCGCCTCGACGGTGGCGCGCGGTTCGGCGACCAGCTGCTCGTAGGCCAGCGTCAGCACGTCGCTCGCCGGCTGCCGCTGCAGCGCCGCGTGACCGTGCACCGCCAGGTCGAGCAGGGCGCGGTAGGCGGTCTCGATCGCCGCCTGGCTCGGCACGCGCCGGCTGGTCAGGCGCCAGAACGCCACCATCATCGACAGGTACGAGGGCACCGCCTCGTACGGCGAGCGCACCAACGAGATGAAACGCGCGTCCGGGTACCAGGCTCTCAGATCGTCCACCTTGCCGAGGAAGTGCGGGCTCTTGCTGATGTAGCGCGACGCGCCGCGCGCCCACAGCAGGCGCTGCACGCAGCCGTGGTAGAAGCGCCCGACGCGTGCCCGCTTCGCCGCCGGCCACTGCCAGAAGCGGCTCAGCTCCTCCAACGCGTGCTCGTACGGAAAGAGATAGGCGCCGATGCCGCTGTTGCCGAGCAGCAGGAAGAGCAGCTCGTCCTCTTCCGCCTGTTCGAAGCGCAACGGGTGGATCGCCTCCAGGCCGCTGAAGCAGCGCTGGAAGAAGGCGTCGGCGCGCGCCATCAGGCGCTCGGGCAGCAGGCGGCGCACGGTCGGCGACGGCATCAGCAGCTCGCGCGTGTGGTAGCAGGCGTTGGCGGCGTCGGCGTCGAGCAGGTTGAGCAGCGCCGTGCTGCCGGAGCGCGGGCTGCTCAGCACGAACAGCGGCCGCCGCACCGGCGTGTCGGCGATCTCCGGGTGCAGCCAGGCGTCGAGCGCCAGACCGAGGTGCACCAGCGGCGGCACGGTCAGCTCGGCGGCGAGCAGCAGGAACGCGCCGCCACTCGGCGCGTGCGTCAGCGCGTAGCGCTTCTGCCGCAGGAAGGTCGCGGCATCGAAATCCCCCCACCCCATGCGGCGCACTTCTCGCCGCCGCGCGGGAGAATTTCCACGCTGCAACTGACTGCCGCGGATGGCTTCCGCGCAGCTATGCGGGCGGTCAGGCGCGGTCGGCGAGGATGAGTGTGTAGATGGCGCGCTTGGCGTCTGGATAGGCGCGCGACCTGCGCGCCTCGGCCTTGAATCCCGCCCGTGTCAATCGGCGCACGAAGGCATCGTCCGAGCCGGCCGACCAGAACGCGGCGCGGCCGCCGGGACGCAGCACGTGTGCCAGCAAGCGCAGGCCTGCGGGTCCGTAGAGTTGCGCATTGCGCGCATCGACCAGCGGCTCGGGACCGTTGTCGACGTCGAGCAGCACCGCGTCGTAGGCACCGAACGGCGCCATCGCCAGCACCGTGTGCACGTCCTCGACGATCACCTCGACGCGCCGGTCGTCGAGCAAGGCGCCGTTCACCTCGCGCAGGTGCTCGCGATTCCACGCCACCACATCCGGCAGCAGCTCGGCGACCTGGACATGCACACTGGGCAACAGCTCCAGGACGCGGCGCAGCGTGAAGCCGAGGCCCAGGCCACCGATCAGCACGCGCGGCAGATGCCCTGGCTTGATCGCCGCGCAACCGAGCTCAGCCAGTTCGGTCTCGGAGCGGTTCTGCCGCGTCGTCATCAACCCGTAGCCGTTGACGCGCAGCTGATAGGCCCCGTCATGCTTGTGCAACGACACCACCGACCCGGCGGGCGTGTGCGTCTCAGCAATGAAAACAGTCGGCTTCACTGGACAGGGTCAATTTCGAAAATGCCTCACCACGGATGAACACAGATAAACACAGACGAGGATGGAGGCGGCGCGAGCAAGTGAAGCGTTCCGGTCGCTCGCAAAGCCTCCGGCTTTATCTGTGTTTATCTGTGTTCATCCGTGGCTAAGCAGTTTCCTGCAGTTTTGCGACGACGGCGCGGTAGCCGGCGACGGTTTCATCGATGATCTGCGCCACTGGCTTGACCGCGTCGATGCGCCCGACGACCTGGCCGGCGAGCGCGATCGAGGCTTCCATGTCGCCGCCGAAGTAGAGGTCCATGGCGCGCGCGAAGACGTCGAAGCCGACGTGCGGCTCCTTCTCCAGGCGCTCCGAGGTGGTGGTGCGCAGGGCGCGCAGGCCGGGGCGGCTGTGGCGGTTGAGGAAGACGGTGTCGGTCTCCTTCGCCGCCAGGATCGCCTGCTTCCAGTTGTCGTGCACTGGCGACTCGGCCGCCGACACCATGCGCGAGCCCATCTGCACGCCCTCGGCGCCGAGCGCGAAGGCGGCGGCCATGCTCCGCCCGTCGCAGATGCCGCCGGCGGCGATCACCGGCACATCGACCTGCGAGCAGATGAGCGGCAGCAGCACCATGGTGGCGACGTCGCGCGGATTCTTGAAGCCACCGCCCTCGCCGCCCTCGACCACCAGGCCGTCGACGCCGGCGGCGATCGCCTTCAGCGCCGCATCGAGCGACGGGACGACGTGGAATACGGTCAGCCCCGCCGCCTTGAGCGCCGTCGTGTACTGGCGCGGGTCGCCCGCCGAGGTGGTGACGAAGCGCACCCCCTGGCCGACGACGAAGTCGACGATGCCGGGATCGCGCACGAACAGCTGCGCGATATTGACGCCGAACGGCTGGTCGGTGAGATCGCGCATCTTGCGGATCTCGTCCTTCACCACCTCCAGCTCGCCGGAGGAGGTCTCGATGATCCCCAACCCACCGGCGTTCGACACCGCCGACGCCAACCGGCTGCGCGCGATCCACCCCATCGGCGCCTGCACGATCGGATAGCGCGTGCCGAGCAGTCGGCTGACGCGCGTCGAAATAGGATTCATTGGAGAAAAGATTCACCACAGATGAACACAGAGAACCACAGATGAAGAGGAGGCTTTGCGAGCCAGTGTTGCGACACACCGGCTCGCGCTGCCTCCGGATCTATCTGTGTTTCTCTGTGTTCATCTGTGGCTAGGCTCTTTCTTAATTGATGGCTTCGAACAAACCGGCGGCGCCCATGCCGCCGCCGATGCACATCGTCACGATGCCGTACTTCTTCTTCTGGCGGCGCAGCTCGAGCAGCAGCGTGCCGACCATGCGCGAGCCGGTCATGCCGTACGGGTGGCCGATGGAGATGGCGCCGCCGTTCGGGTTGAGCTTCTTCGGGTCGATGCCGAGGCGGTCGCGGCAGTAGACCGCCTGCGAGGCGAAGGCCTCGTTGAGCTCGACGATGTCGATGTCGTCGATCTTGAGACCGTTGCGCTCCAGCAGCTTGGGCACCGCGAAGACCGGACCGATGCCCATCTCGTCCGGCTCGCAGCCGGCGACGACGAAGCCGCGGAAGATGCCGAGCGGCTTGATGCC
>JANRJF010000346.1:0-8687 GCA_033764095.1 Deltaproteobacteria bacterium
GTCGATCTGGATCAGCTTGGCGTTCGGGTTGATGTGCGAGTCGCGCCCGTAGCCGATGCGGAAATCCAGCGGCGTGCCGAAGATCAGCACCACGTCGGCGTTCTTCAGCGCCGGCTTGCGCGTCTTCGAGAAGAAGTTCGGATGTTCCGGCGGCAGCGAGCCGCGGCCCAGGCCGTTGACGTAGATCGGCATGCCGAAGGTCTTGGCGAACTCCGGGTAGGCCTCGCGGCGCACCGACCAGCGCAGCTGCGTGCCGACCAGCGCCACCGGCTTCTCGGCGCCCTTGATCAGGTCGAGCGCCTTCTGGATGTACTGCGGATCGCCGGCGATGCCCGCCTCGCTGCGGTACTTGGTCGGGTACCAGATCTTCTCCTCGTCGTACTGGTCGAAGAGCTGGTCGATCGGCATCTCCAGGAACACCGGCCCCGGCAGCCCGGTGGTCGCCGTGCGGAACGCCATGCTGACGTACTCCGGCAGGCGCCGCCCTTCCGGCACCGCCACCGCCCACTTGGTGATCGGGCGCATCAGCTCGACGTGGTTCATGTCCTGCAGCGAGCCCATGTCGGCGAACGGCCGCGGCCCCTGCCCGCCGATGATGATCATCGGGATGTTGGCGCGATGCGCGCTCGCCACGCCGGTGACGGCGTCGGTCAACCCCGGCCCGGCGGTGACGATCGCCACCCCCGGCCGCCCGGTCACCCGCGCCCAGCCGTCCGCCGCATGCGCCGCCGTCTGCTCATGCCGCACGTCGATCACCCGGATGCCCTCGTCGACGCACCCGTCGTAGATCGGCATCACGTGGCCGCCGCACAGCGTGAAAACGAACGGCACCTGCTCCGCGCGCAACGCGCGCGCCACCAGACGGCCCCCGTGCACAGTTCCCATCAGTCACACACCCCGATTCTGAGAAGATCCGGGGTTATAGCCATGGGGTTTGAGGGGGGGCAAGGCGGGCCCGATTGCGTCAATCGTGCCCGCTCCGCGCGGCCTGCGCGGGAGGAGTTTGCGTGTCGGCTGTATCCGCGACGATCATGCGAGACGTCGTTCGCGTCACGGGGAGACGGCGCGGAGAGTCTCGGCGTCATTCCCCGCGCAGGGGTGCTGGGTCACGGATTACACGGATTGAGTTTGAGGATTACACGGATAGGGCAATCGAGCTCTCAATCTGATCTTCTTCATTTTCACGGCTCTCATCCGCGTAATCCGTGGCTGACCTCTGAGCATCACGCCGGGATGCGGCCGCGCTGCTGCCGCTCACGGACGGCAGTAGCGCGGCCCTCCGCGGCCGCCCCAGGTACTTGGAAAGCCAAGAGCGGCCACGCAGGGCCGCGCTACTACTCCTTCGTTATTCTTCTCCGTGCGCTCCGTGTAGTCCGTGGCTTCACCGCTTCGGACGGTACGCGCGGCGACGCGCGATTGACTAAGCTCCGGCGCGCGTGACACCGACGGGCTCGGAGGAACGCTATGTCCTGCAGGGGACCCGCCGGTCGACGCGCGCTGATGGTCCTGACCAGCATGCTGCTGAGCCTCGCGGCAACCACGCCGGCGGCGGCGGTGGGCACCAGTTTCACCTACCAGGGGCAGCTGAGCGTCGACGGCGCGCCGGCCGACGGGGTCTGCAACCTGACGTTCGGGCTGTTCGCGGCAGCGAGCGGCGGGGCGGCGCTGGCGACCCTCGGACCGATCGCGGTGGCGGTGGACCAGGGGCTGTTCACCGTCGGCCTCGATTTCGGCGCCAACTTCTCCGGCGCCGATCGCTGGCTGCAAATCAGCGCCGAGTGCCCGGGCCACGCCAACCAGGTGCTGGCGCCGCGGCAGCCGATCACCGCGGCGCCCTACGCGCTGTTCGCCAACAGCGCCGGCAGTGTGCCCGATGCGAGCGTCACCACGGCCACGATTGCCGACGGCGCGATCACCGCCAACGATCTCGCCGACGGCGCCGTCACCGGCGCCAAGATCGCCGACGGCGCGATCACCACCAACGACCTCGCCGACGGCGCGGTCACCGGCGCCAAGATCGCCAACGGCACCATCTCCGACGCCGACATCGATACCAGCAAGGTGCAGAAGCGCGTCAGCGGCACCTGTGCCGCCGGCAGCGGGCTGACTCAGGTCAACGCCGACGGCACCGTCGGCTGCGCCACGGTCGGCGACATCACCGCGGTCACCGCCGGCAGCGGGCTGAGCGGCGGCGGCAGCAGCGGCGCGGTGACGCTCAACGTCGCCGTTCCGCTCGCGCTGAGCGAGAGCGTGCAATTTGGCGCCGTCCTCACCGCGACGAACACCAGGACTGGGGGGAACCCGGTCGGAATCGAGGGCGTCGCGCCGGGGATCAACGGCATGGGCGTGCACGGCGTCGCCGACAACAACAGTGGCGGTTTCGGTGTGTCCGGCGACAGCGCCTATGGCAACGGCGTGTACGGCAACAGTACGACCGGCACCGGCACGGTCGGCACCAGTCGGTACGGCGTCGGCGTGCGCGGCGAGAGTGTCGAGAGCCACGGCGTGCACGGCATCTCGGGCGGCCCGGGCTCCAACGGCGACGGCGTGCGCGGGACGGCAAACGGCCCCAACGGCAACGGCGTGCACGGCATCTCCAACAACGGCTCCGGCGCGTACGGCGTCTACGGCGAGAGCTCCTCCGGATACGCCGGCTACTTCAGCGGCAAGGTGAACATCACCGGCAATCTCTCCAAGGCGGGCGGCTCGTTCATCATCGACCATCCGCTCGACCCGGCGAACAAGTATCTCTCGCACTCGTTCGTCGAGAGCCCGGACATGAAGAACATCTACGACGGCATCGCCGTGCTCGACGCCGACGGCCGCGCCGAGATCGAGCTGCCGGACTGGTTCCAGGCGCTGAACCGCGACTTCCGCTACCAGCTCACCTGCATCGGCGCCTTCGCGCCGGTGTATGTCGCCGAGGAGATCCACGACAATCATTTCAAGATCGCGGGCGGCGCCGCCGGTCAGAAGATCTCCTGGCTGGTCACCGGCATCCGCCAGGACGCCTACGCCAACGCCCACCGCATCGTCGTGGAAGAGGACAAGCCGCCCGAGCAGGTCGGCCACTACCTGCATCCCGCCGAGCTCGGCATGCCGGCGTCGATGAGCATGACGGCGGCGAAGGACGCACAGTGAATTCGCATTCCCCGCTTTGATAATTCCCCCCTTCGAAAAAGGGGGGGGATTATCAGACGACGTCGCGCGAGCGAGCGACCTTGCGATCGGTCGCGCCGGTGTTTGCGGGCGCTTCCCTGGGACGCAGGCGTTGTCGGGAAATCCCCCCTGGCCCCCCTTTTTCAAAGGGGGGAACATTTCGAAGGGGAAGAGCCTGCCGCTTGCCTGCCGAGAGCACGCCGGGTTACTGCGCGGCTACGATGACCGACCGGTTCCGCTCGATGTGCCGCGGCGCGTTGATCGCGTTGCTCGTCGTCGGGGCCGCACCATCGGCGGCACGCGCCCAGGGCGCGCCGCAGTGCGCGCAGATCATCACCTGCGTCGCCGGCAACGTCTTCACCACGCCGGGTGACAGCGACTGCAACCGCTCGATCGAGCTGTCCGATCTGCGCCTGCTGGTGCAGGCGCAGTTCTGCGACCCATGCCGGGCCTGTCTGACCAAGGACGTCAACGGCGACGGGCGGGTCTCGATCGCCGACGTCACCGCGTTTCTCAGGGGAGTGCCGCAGATCCTGTCGACGGTGACGCCGACGCGCACGGCCACCGGGACGCCCACCGCCACCGACCTGCCGGGGTCCGATACGCGTACGCCGACCGCCTCCGCCACCCGCACGCCGATCGACACCGTCACCCCGACCATCACCCGCACGCCGACCGCGGCGCCCGCCACCGATTACTCGTTCGCCTTCGCCTTCGGCGAGTCCGGCTTCGCGATTCCGGCGCTGAGCAAGCCGAGCGGCGTCGCGATCGGCGCGGACGGTCACATCCTGATCGCCGACGCGCGCGACCGGGTGCTGGAGCTCGACGCGACCGGCAAGTACCTGCGCACCATCGGCCTCACCGGCAGCGAGGCCGGGCAGTTCAACGACCCGCGCGGCCTGGGCTTCGACCCCAGCGGCAACCTCTACGTCGCCGACGCCGGCAACAATCGGATCCAGAAGTTCGCGCCGAGCGGCCAGTTCCTGCTGCAGTTCGGCGCCGCGCGCGCCGCCTCGGAGGACCTCGGCGCACCGGCCTGCGTGACGGTGCGCACCGGCGTCGTCTTTGTCTGCGACACCGTCCACAACAACATCAAACGCTTCAGCACCAGCGGCGTCTTCCAGGGACAGTGGGGCAGCGAGGGCTTCGGCCCCGGCGAGTTTGCCCTGCCGGTCGACATTGCCTTCGACGCCGACGGCTATGCCTACGTCGTCGACCTCGGCAACAACCGCGTGCAGAAGTTCGACGCCTCGTTCGCCCACGTGCTCGACATCGGCACCAGCGGCCCGGACGCGGAGCGTCTCGATGCGCCGACCGCCATCGCCATCGGCGCCGACCAGCGGCTCTACGTGAGCGACCTCGGCAACACGATCAAGGTCTACGCCACCGACGGCGGCTTCGTCGGCGCGGCCGGCGAGACCGGCAGCGGCCCTGGGCAGTTCAACTTCCCGCGCGACGTGGCGTTCGACGCCGGCGGCAACCTCTACGTCGCCGACACCGACAACGACCGGCTGCAGAAGCTCGACGCCGACCTGCAACCGCTGTGGACGCTGGTCGACGGGCTACTCGGCCGCTTCGTCGCGCCGGTCGCGATCGCCACCTCGGCGCTGCAGGGGATCGTGGTCAGCGACACGGTCGGCGATCAGGCGCGCATCGCCTTCTTCCGCCCCAACGGCGAGCCCGACGGCGACCTGCGCATCGCCAGCGGCGGCAATCCCGGACCGCACGCCGGCTCCGGCCTCGCCATCGCCCCGAACGGCGGCTTCTACCTGGCCGATTCGACCAACCAGAGCATCGCCAAATTCAGCGCCGACCGCAGGCTGATCCGCTTCTTCGGCACGCCCGGCAGCGGGCCGGGACAGTTCACCGACCCACGCGGCATCGCGGTCGATGCGATCGGCAACCTGTTCGTCGTCGATGCCGGCAACCACCGGGTGCAGAAGCTCGATTCCGATGGCGTCCCGCTCGACCTCTGGGGCGGCTTCGGCAGCGGCGCCGGACAGTTCGATGCGCCGCAGGGCATCGCCGTGTTCGGCGATCGCGTCTACGTCGCCGACTCGGGCAACGATCGCATCCAGGTCTTCAACCGCTCGGGCACCTTCCTCACCCAGTGGGGCGCCAGCGGCGAGGCGCCGCCGCAGTTCATGACCCCGCGCGGCGTCGCCGTCGACCGCGACGGCTACGTATACGTCGTCGACGCCGGTAACGACCGGGTGCAGAAGTTCAGCCCCGACGGCGCCTTCCTGGTCAGCTTCGGCCACACGTCGCCGGGACGCTTCATCGATTCGATCGGCGTCGCCGTCGCCGACAACGGCGACGTGCTGGTGGTCAACGCCGGCGAGAAGCGCGTCGTCGTCTGGCAGACGCCGCAGTGACGCGCCGCGCAACGCGCTAATCCGACGCATTAGCCGGGCGGCACGGGTTTACCCCAAATTGACTTCGCGGCTGGCGCGAGGCTGGAATGCATCCTGGCCTCGGCGCGTCCGATCGGTGCGGCGGGATACTCGGCAACACCAGGGGGAACGATGCGATCACGCGCCATACAGGGATGCTGCGCCGTACTGCTCGGGGCGCTGCTCGCGCAGCTCGATGCGCGAGCCGCGGCGGCGACGGTGTGGAACGTACCGGGCGACGGTTCGAACGTCTGTACCAGCGGCAATCCGAACTGCAACACCATCCAGCAGGCGGTGACCGCGGCGGTGGCCGGCGACAGCATCGCCATCGGCGCCGGCACCTTCAGCGGCGCCGGCAACCAGACGATCGTGGTCAACAAGATGCTGACCATCAGCGGCGCCGGGCGCACCAATACCGTCGTCGCGCCGTCGGGCACCTATGCGTTCTCGATCCGCGCCAACGACGTCACCATCTCCGACCTGACCCTGCAGGGCGGCACGGTCGGCGTGCTGTTCTCCAACGCCAGCACCGACAACGCGCTGCTGCGCCGCATCGACTTCAGCGGCAACACCACGCGCGGCATCGACTTCTCGCTCAGCGCCGCGTTCGCCGCCACCGACGTGACGATCGACGACTGCGCCTTCGCGACGCCGAACATCGGCATTCGCATGGCGTCCACCGCGCACGTCAACGGCCTGGCGATCAGCGCTTCATCGTTCACCGGCAACATCTACGGCATGTACGTCGCCAACGACGGCAACAGCTCGGAGCTGCGCAACCTGACGATCAGCACCACCACCTTCAGCAACAACTCGGCGTACGCCATCTACGCCGAGGAGATGCGCGAGTCGGTGATCGAGGACTCGACGTTCACCAACAACAAGGTCGGCATCGGGCTGCTGAAGTTCTACGCCGCCGCGCTGGCGATGGGCGACGTCACCATTCGCCGCAACACGTTCACCCAGACCGCCGGCTCGGCGATCGACTTCGAGGTGTACAGCAGTGCGCTCTTCGACGACGTCACCATCGCGGACAACACCATCGGCCTCGACGTCGCGGCGCTGACCAGCAACGCCTCGGCGATCTTCGTCATGCTCACCCACACGCAGACGCACGCGCCGGTGCACCTGACCGGCAACACCATCACGCTGTCCGGCAGCTTCGGCGCGGCGACCGCGGCCTACGCCGTCCGCCTGCGCCGCAACGGCCCGGTCACGCTGACCGGCAACGTGCTCGACGGCGGCGGGGTCGGCGGCAGCGGCAACACCCCGGCCACCTCCGGCCTGTACGTCGAGGCAGTGGCCAGCAGCGGCACGATGCCGGCGACCACTACGATCAGCGGCTCCTGCAACCGTATCACCGGCTTCCGCAACGGCGTCAGCGTGTTCGATTCGCTGGCCGGCGCCTATGGCGGGCTGGTCGCCGGCGCGACGGTGGACCTCGACGGCAACGATCTCTCCGGCAACTCGGACTACGGCCTGATCAACGGCGTCGCGGCGCAGACGGTCGGCGCGCAGAACGTCTGGTGGGGCTGCGCCGCCGGGCCCGGCAACCCGGGCTGCGACGCGATCGCCGGCGCGGTCGACGCGAGCGGTCCGGCGGCCGCCTCCGACGCCTGCACGGCGTGCAGCAACGCGGCGCAGTGCGACGACGCCAATCCGTGCACGGTCGACGCCTGCAGCGACACCTGCAGCCACGCCGCCGGCAACGCCGGGGCGCCCTGCCGCGCCGCTGCCGGCGCCTGCGACCTGGCGGAGAGCTGCGACGGCGCCAGCCCCAGCTGCCCGGCCGACCTGAAGAGCAGCGCCGCGTGCCGTCCGGCGGTCGACGTGTGCGATGCCGCCGAGTCGTGCGACGGGGTGGGCAACGACTGCCCGGCGGACGCCAAGAACAGCGGCGTCTGCCGCGCCAGCGCCGGCGCCTGCGACCTGGCGGAGAGCTGCGACGGCGTCGCCGACGCCTGTCCCGCCGACGTGCTGGTCGCCGCCAACACCGTCTGCCGCGCCGCCGCCGGCGTCTGCGACCTGGCGGAGACGTGCGACGGCGCCGCGCCGAACTGCCCGACGGACGCCAAGAGCAGCGCCGTGTGCCGCGCCAGCGCCGGCGCCTGCGACGTGGCGGAGAGCTGCGACGGCAGCGGCGACGTCTGCCCGAACGATACGCTGCAGCCAGACGGCACCGCCTGCGGCGACGGCGCCTTCTGCAACGGCGCCGAGCAGTGCCAGGCCGGCGTCTGCCAGAGCGGCACGCCGCCGTGCGCGCTGTCCTGCGACGAGGGCAGCGACACCTGCACGCTCTGCCCGGCGGCGCCGCAGAGCTGCCGCGCCGCGCTCAAGTCGGTGCTTGTGGTGCGCGACAAGACCGACGACACGCGCGACAAGCTGGTCTGGCGCTGGAACAAGGGCGAGGCGACGACGGTGGCGGAGTTCGGCGATCCGACCGACACCACCGACTATGCCCTGTGCTTCTACGACGCCGGCACCCTGGTCGGCTCGGCGCTCGTCCCGGCCGGCGCGCCCAACTGGCAGACCGCCGGCACCAAGGGCTACAAGTTCAAGGACGCCGGCGGCACGCCGAACGGCATCGGCAAGGCGACGCTCAAGAGCGGCGCCGCCGACAAGGCCAAGGCCAAGCTCGGCGGCAAGGGCGCCAACCTGCCCAACCTGCCGCTGCCGTTCAGCGGACCGGTGAGCGTCCAGCTGGTCAACGGCACCTCCGGCCTCTGCTTCGGCGCCGACTACCAGGGCGCCGAGCTGCTCAAGAACGAGACCGGCATGCTGAAGGCCAAGTCGCAGTGAGGCGGACTCCGGCGGGCGGGCGGCCGGCGGCGCCCCGCCCCCCCCCCCCCCCGTGGAACCCCCGCCGGGTGGGCGCCGGCGGGGGGGCGCGGGGCGCCCCGCTGCCGCGGGGGGGGGGGGGGGGGCGGCCGGGGCGGGGGCGCCGCGCCCCCCCCCCACGACCCCATCCGGATCGTCACCGATCCGGTTCGCTCTCACCGGGGAAGGGGATCACAGGATCACACACTCGCTGCGTCGAACGCTGCGGCCGGCGGCGCGGCGCCCCCCCCCCCCCCGCCCCCGGAGTCCGCCACACTGCGACATGGCCATCAGCAAGCCCGGCGCGGTCTTGAGCAG
>JANRJF010000347.1:0-8037 GCA_033764095.1 Deltaproteobacteria bacterium
CGGCGACGTCGTCGGCGGTGAGTGCCACCCCCGGCAGTCCCGGCGCGCGATGATGCAGCCCGCCCATGGCGTTGAAGAGGTGCGTGACGTGCGTCGCGCCGCCGGCGATCGCCGCCTCGACCTGCTCGGCGCTCGCCTGGCTGTGGCCCAGTCCGACGTACACGCCGCGGCGGCGCAGCGCGGCGACCAGCTCCAGCGCGTTGGGCAGCTCCGGCGCCAGCGTCACCAGCCGGATGCCGCCGCGCGCGCAACGCTGCAGGTGATCGAACTCCTCGAACGACGGTGGCCGCATCCAGTCGGGATGCTGCGCGCCGGCGCGCGCCGGGTTGAGGAACGGTCCCTCGAGATGGATCCCAAGGACGCGCGCGCCGCTGCTGAAGCGCATCGCCGCCGCGGCGCGCTCGACGGCGCGCGGCAGCACCTCGGGCGGCAGCGCGCCGATGGTCGCCAGCAACGCCGTGGTACCGAGGCGCGGCAGCGCGTCGACGATGCGCCGCGTCCCGGCCGCGTCGGCGTCCTCGAACATGGCGCCGGCGGCGCCGTGCAGATGCAGGTCGACGAAGCCCGGCGCCACCAACCGGCCACCGGCCTCGATGAGGTCGCACCCGTCGCCGGACAGCTCAGGTCCGATGGCGGCGATGCGATCGCCCTCCAGGCGCACGTCGCACGCGTCGCGCCATCCGTCGGCGCCGAGCACGGCGCCACCGCGCAGCAGCTGCGGGCGCGCCATCACACCGCGCCGTCGGCGCGCAGCGCCGCGATCTCGTCGGGAGCGAAGCCGGCCTCGCGCAGCACCGCGTCGGTGTCGGCGCCGAGCGCGGGCGGCAGCCGCTCGATGGCGCCCGGGCTGGCGCTGAGCTTCACCGGCACGCCGGTGGTCTTGATCGTGCCGAGCTGCGGATGCGGCAGCTCGACGAACATGCCGCGCGCCCGCACCTGCGGATCGGCGAACACCTCCGCCATGTCGTTGATCGGTCCGCTCGGCACGCCGGCGGCGTTGAGCCGTTCGATCCAGTCGGCGGCGTCGGCACTCGCCAGCCGCGACTCCAGCGCCGCGGTGAGCGCGGGGCGCTCGCCAACCCGCCCCAGCGGGCTGGCGAAGCGCGCGTCGCTGAGCAGCTCGCCGGCACCGAGCGCATCGCACAGTGCGCGCCACTGGCGTTCGTTGCCGCAGGCGATGGTGAAGGCGCGGTCGCGCGCGCGGTGCACGCCGTACGGCGCCGACAGCGGATGATGGTTGCCGGCCAGCGGCGGCGGCGTGCCGCTGGCGAAGTAGATGCCGGCGCTCCACGTCAGCACGCCGACCAACGCTTCGAGCAGCGACGTATCGACCACCTGCCCCGCGCCGGTGCGCTCGCGGTGGTACAGCGCCAGGCCGATGCCGTGCGCGGCAAACAGCCCGGCCAGCACGTCGCCGATGGCGATGCCGGCGCGCGTCGGCTCGTGCGTGCCGGTGACGCTCATCAGCCCCGACATGCCCTGCGCGATCTGGTCGAAGCCGGGTCGCTCGGCATACGGACCGGTGGCGCCGAAGCCGGAGATCGCGCAGTAGATCAGCCGCGGGTTGCGCGCCCGCAGCGTCTCGGCGCCGAGTCCGAGCGCCGGCATGACCGACGGCCGGAAGTTCTCCACCACCACGTCGGCGCCGTCGACCAGGCGCAGGAAGGCGGCGCGCCCGGCGGGGCGCTGCAGATCCAGCGTCGCGCTGCGCTTGCTGCGGTTGACCGAAAGGAAGAAGTAGTTCGCCTGCGCCGGGCCGCCGCCGAAGTCGCGCCCGCCGCGCGGCGGCTCCAGCTTGACGACGTCGGCGCCCATGTCGCCGAGCAGCATCGTGCAGTAGGGCCCCGCCAGGTAGCGCGTCAGGTCGAGCACCCGCACGCCGGCCAGCGGCCCCATCGCGCTCACCGCCCCTGGAAGCGCGCCGGCCGCTTCTCCAGGAAGGCGGCAACCCCTTCCTGGTAATCGGCGCTGTCGAAGCAGCGCCGCGCCAGCTCGCGCACCGCGGCGAGATCGCGCGTCTCCGGCGACTGCAGCACTTCCTGAATGGCGCGCTTGTGCGCCGCGATGGTCAGCGGCGCACCGGCCGCCATGGCCAGCGCGTAGTCGCGCGTCGCCTGCTCCAGCTCGGCCGACGGCACCAGCCGATTCACGAAGCCGACGTGGTAGGCTTCCGCGGCGCTGAGCGTGCGCGCCGAGAGCAGGATGTCGGCGGCGTGCGTCGGCCCGACGACGTTCACCAGCCGCTCCAGGCTCTCGAACGGATACGACAACCCGAGCCTGGTCGCCGGCACCGCGAAGCGCGCCACGTCCGAGGCGAAGCGCAGGTCGCAGGCCAGCGCCACCGCGACGCCACCGCCGAAGCAGAAGCCGTGGATCATGGCGATGACCGGCTGCGGCATCGCCTGCAGGCCGCGCCAGGCGCGCGCCGAGCGCGCGTCGTAGGCCGCGGTCGCCGCCGCGTCGGCGCGCAGGGCCTTGAACTCGCTGATGTCGGCACCGCTGATGAACGCCTGCTCGCCGGCGCCGCGCAGGATGACGACACGCACCTCGCGATCCTCGCCGAGCCGCGCCGCGGCGTCGGCCAGCCCGTCCCACACCGCCGCGTTCATCGCGTTGCGCGCCTGCGGTCGGTTGACCATCACCCAGGCCAGCGGCGGCTCGCGCCGCACCAGCAACACGTCGTCGGCACCGCTCATCGCGCGGACTCAACCAGTTTGCCGGCGGCGAGACAAGGCAGCGCGGCGGCGGCGCCGCTGCGGGGAATCCCGCATTGTCGGCGTGACGCCCCGCTCGGTATGTCGGCGCCACGGAGGTCGCATGGCCATCGACTACGTCTCGACCGACACCGCCGCGTTCTTTGCCGCCAAGAGCGACAAGACGCCGCAGATGGAGCTGCTGTGGGGCGACCGCGTCCAGGTGCTCGACACCGCCGGCGCGCGCGCGCGCGTCAGGGCGCGCGGTCGCGAGGGCTACGTCAAGAAGAGCGATCTCGGCGGCACCTCGCTGCTCGAGCTCTACGTGATCGATGTCGGCCAGGGCGACGGCCTGCTGATCCGCACGCCGGATGACCGCCATATCCTGCTCGACGGCGGCTACATGCGCGCCATGCAGGATACCAACAAGAACGCCGCCGACTTCGTCGACTGGAAGTTCGTGAAAGACTATGGCCGCACCCGCATCGAGCTCGACGCGGTGATCGCCTCGCACAACGACGCCGACCACTACGGCGGGCTGTGGGATCTGCTCAACGCCGCCGAGGAGGCCGAGCTCGATGCCACCGGCGTCTCGGTCGAGGCGTTCTACCACGCCGGCGTCTCGTGGTGGCAGTCGTCCAGCGGCCGCACGCTCGGCGAGACGACGAAGATCGGCGGCGAGACCTTCCTCCGCCAACTGCTCGGCGATCGCGCCAGCGCCGTGGCGGCGCTCGGCGGCAGCGGGCCGCAGCTGCAGGGACAGTGGCGCGACTTCATCGAATGCGTGACCAAGACGAAGCGCAAGAACGGGACGCCGACATCGATCCGCCGCCTGAGCCACGCGACCGCGTACCTGCCGGGCTTCGAACCGAGCCCCGGACAGGTCGCCATTCGCGTCCTCGCCCCGGTCGAGTTCGGCACCACCGCGACGCCGCTGCTGCGCCGCTTCACCAGCCAGGACAGCATCAACACCAACGGCAACAGCGTCCTCTTGCGCCTCGATTACGGACGCGCGCGCCTGCTGCTCACCGGCGACCTGAACAGCGCCAGCCAGCAGGCGCTGCTGCAGGACTACGTCGGCGAACGCCAGGAGCTGCAGTGCGACGTGGCCAAGGCCTGTCATCATGGCAGCGCCGACGTCTCCTACGAGTTCCTGCAGGCCCTGCACCCGGCGGTGACGGTGATCTCGTCGGGCGACAACGAAGGCCACGACCATCCGCGCCCCAACATCGTCGCCGCCAGCGCCACCACCGGCTTCCTGAAGATCGAGAACGACCGCCTGTTGAGCCCGCTGGTGTATTCGACCGAGCTGGCGCGCAGCGTGCGGCTCGGCCGCACGCAGAAGCTCCTCCTGTCGGGGACCGCCGTGGCGGACAGCGACTTCAAGCAGGCCATCGTCGAGTGCAAGGTCACCAAGCCCGGCGATCTGAAACCGAAGACCGAACAGCTGCGCCTCGCCCAGCGTCGCATGGTCGCCGGCCTCATCTACGGGCTGGTGAACATCCGCACCGACGGCAATCGCATCCTCTGCGCGACCCTCGACGAGAGCGACGCCACCTGGCGCTGCGAGACGGTGACCTCGCGCTTCTGACCGCCGCCGTTGTCAGGCGGTCACCCGTCGCTTAGAGATTCCTCCAGGCCCCGTGTTCGACGGGGGCCGGAGCCAGGCGATGCGGCGACGACAGCGCGACACGCGGACCACCCCAGCAGCGCCCGACGCCTTCCACCACCAGCCGTTTCGCCACCTGAAGGCGCGGCCAGCTGCGCCGCCGCCGCCAACGCCGGTGGCGACGCCGCCGCCGGCCGCGCCGCCGCCCAGCGAGGACGCGCTGTTCGAACGCGAGATGGCCGGCGTACGGCCGCTCACGCCGCACCAGCGCCAGCGCGTCGTGCCGCCGCCGCCGGCGCCGCTCGAGCGCGCCGTCACCGATCCCGACGCCGAGGCGCTCGCCGAGCTCTCCGACCTGGTCACCGGCGCCGGCCCGTTCGACATCGCCGACACGGTCGAGTTCGTCGAGGGCGCCGTCGCCGGGCTCGATCGCCGCCTGGTGCGCCGGCTGCGCAGCGGCGACTTCGCCTACCAGTCGCACCTCGACCTGCACGGCCTCACGGCCGAGGAAGCGCGCGTCGCCGTCGATCGCTTCCTCAACCGCGCCGTCCAGCAGGGACAGCGCTGCGTGCTGATCATCCACGGACGCGGGCTCAACTCCAAGGATCACGTGCCAGTGCTCAAGCACCGCCTCGCCGCCTGGTTGGCGCGCGGCGCCTGGGCGCGCCTGGTGCTCGCCTTCACCAGCGCGCGCGCCGTGGATGGCGGCGCCGGCGCGCTGTACGTGCTGCTGCGCCGCCAGCGGCGACCCGGCGGCAAGCAGCCGATCAACGTCACGCACGGCGCCAAGTGGTGAC
The DNA here is from genome assembly GCA_033764095.1 of Deltaproteobacteria bacterium. Classification (GTDB taxonomy): domain Bacteria; phylum Desulfobacterota; class Binatia; order HRBIN30; family CADEER01; genus JBDTMT01. The sequence continues at coordinate 5,100 of JANRJF010000347.1, forward strand.
GGTCGGCGGCCCCCGCTAGTGCGTCGTCGTCCCGTGCTCGCGGCGGCGCTGCTTCGCCGCCGGGGTTGCGGACGCCGCGGCCGGCGCCGGCTCGCTGAGCAGTGAGGCGATGCGGAAGCCGAGGCGCCCGTTGACCGAGAACGGCTTGCCCCAGCTGCCGAGGTCGAGGCGGTCGAGGCGCTGCAGCGCGGCGGCGCGCATCGCCGCATCGCCGGTGAGATCGGCGACGTAGGCAACCGGCGCGAAAGCGCGCGCGTCGTCGTTGCCGCCCGGCTGCATGATCGCCGCGGCGTACTGCTCCAACCAGGCGCGCGCGGCGGGGTCGCCGGTGAGCGCGTGCAGGTAGGCGAGCGCGTCGCCGAGCAAGGCGAGCTTGAACTGCTTCGGCGCGCTGGCGGGATGCGCCGCCATGCCGCGCTCGGCGTAGCTGCGCGCGGCCTTGACGTAATCGGCCTCGCCGGTGGCCTGGTAGACGGCGAGCAGTGCGATCTGCGGCCAGCCCCACTGGCGCGGGTTGCCGCGCACGACGCCCTGGCTGCGCGCGACGAGATAGTCGGCGATGCCGCGCGCCGCCTCCAACAGCCGCTCGTCGCCGGTGAGCCAATAGGCGCTCACCAGTCCTTCGGTCCACGTATGGCCCAGGTCGGGGCCGCCGAGCTGGAAGGAGAAGTGCAGCGGGTTCTTCGGGTGGTTCATGCCGACCCACTCGGGCCGGGTCGGATAGGCGTGGATGACGTCGACGTCGGCGGCGTGGCGCGCCGCGGCGAGCGTCGCGTCGTACAGGTCGGGATCGCCGCTGACCGCGGCGGACAGCGCCAGCACCTGGGTGGTGTCGTACTCCAGGTTGCCCCAGCTGTCGGTACCCTTGGTGCGGTCCTCGTAACCGCGGAAGTTCCAGTCGCCCCAGTTCCACATGCCGAAGGCGCCGACGCGCGGCCGCGCCAGGCCCGGCGTGGTGCACTCGACCTCGCCGCAGTCGTTCCAGCGCTCCTGCGCGTTGCGGGTGAGGTAGCGCTGCGCCGCTTCGCCCGCCTTGCGCGCGAACTCCTGCGTCGCGCCGCGTGGGGCGATGGCCTGCGGCAGCGCGCCGCTCGTCGCGATCCAGGTCGGATCGACGACGCCGACCAGCGGCCGCGTCAACGCCGCGCCGACGTGCGGCGGCAGGCCGCGCGGCGGCGCCAGCCACAGCGTCAGCTCGTGCGTCTTCGCCGCGCCGACGCCGGCCTTGGCCGGCTCGGTCTCCGGCGCCCACAGGTTCATGGTCAGCGCCGCGCGCGTCGCCGCCAGGCTCTGCGGATACTCCTGCCAGAACCAGCGCGAGGCGACGCCGACGACGCCGCGGCTGCTGGTCAGTTCGAGCCAGCCGGCGAGCTGCAGCTCCGCGTCCGCGTCGCCGATGCGCGCATGGGTATTGTCGAGTTGCAGCACGTGCAGGCCGGTATCGTCGAGGTCGCCACTGCGCGGCCGCTCGCCGACCACCCCGTAGTGGTAGTCGCCCGGCTTGAGCTCGGCGATCGGCAGATCCAGCGTGATGCGCTTCAGGCTGACGAAGGCCGCGGCGTGGCGGTTGATGAAGGTGTGCAGCACCCGCACGAAGCGCTGGCCGGCGTAGGCGTCGACGCGGATGACATAGTCGAAGGCGTTGCCGTAGCTGCCGCGCAGCGCGATGCGGGTGCGCAGCGGACCACGCTCGAGTATCTCGATGCTGCGCGGCGGCTCGGCGCCGCCGACCCGCTCGCCGGCCTCCAGCGTCGCGCGCAGCGGGCCCAGCACCGGCTGCGCTTTGCCCGGCGCGGCGAGCCCCTCGACGATGGCGAAGTGGTGACGCGGGACGAAGAAGCGCAGCGCACCGGTGTCGACGACGATGCGCTCGCCCTCTTCCTGCACTTGCACTGGCGCCGCGACGGGCGGCGGCGGGCCGGCGCGCAGCTGCAGTTGCCGCGTCTGGCGTGGCCGCAGCTCGACCTGCGTGTCGACCAGCAGCCAGCGCACGCTGCCGTCGGGCCACGCGGCGAGCGCGCGCGCCTGGGTCGGCAGCGCCGTGCCGCGGTCATCGGTGACGTGCGCCTGGCTGGCGGCCTGCAACGCGCCGCGCGGCAGCGGCACGCTCACCGTCAGCGGCCAGTGCGCGCGCTCGATGCCGTCCGGCTCGGCGACCGTGATCGCCACCGGCGCGAACGCGGCGTGCGCCGGCGCGGCACACAGCGAGAGCACGACACCGAGCAGCGGTAGAAGGGCGCGAATCAGCATCGACGGGCAGCTCGAGAGATATCGGTGCGGGTCTGGTCGCGCAACGCGCGGCGCGCCGCGACGGCGCGGCTCCTCGCGGGGTGCGTGGCCACTGATTTCACGGATGCTGAAGGATTACAGGGAGGGAATAACAACCGGGGCACGTGGGGCGCCCCTGCCTGCAACTGTTCAGCTCCGACTCCGTGAAATCCATGGAATCCGTGGCTGAGTGCCCGCGCGACGACACGGCTGCGGCGAGGCGCGCGTTGCATCGCCGCCGCGCATATGGTGTCCAGCCCGCCGCATGGACGAGATGCAGCCCTCACCCGGACCGCAACGCGTCGCGGCAACCGCGCTGGCCCTCATCGCGGTCGGCGCCGCGGCGGCATTGTTGCAGTTCACCGGGCTCGGCTGGACCCCGTTCCACACCCGCGGCGAGCCGCGCGAGGCAGTGGTGGTGCAGGACCTGGTGGCGCGTGGCGACTGGATCCTGCCGCGCCGCAACGCCACCCAGCTGCCGCGCAAGCCGCCGCTCTTCTACTGGCTCGCCGGCGCCGCCGCGCAGGTACGAGGGGCGGTCGACGAAGCCAGTGTCCGGCTGCCGTCGGCGCTGCTGAGCGCCGCTGCCGCCCTGCTGCTGACGCTGGCCGTCTCGCTCTCGTTGACGCCGCGCGCCGGCGCGCTCGCCGGCCTGATGCTGCTGACCAGC
>JANRJF010000348.1:0-6536 GCA_033764095.1 Deltaproteobacteria bacterium
GCCGCCGACGTGGATGTTGCCGCGCGTCTCGTCCTCGCGCGGCACGCGCAGCACGGCGCCGAGCGGCTCGCCGTCGAGCACGATGATGCGCTTGTCGCCCTGGCGGATCTCCGGCAGGTAGCGCTGCGCCATGATCGGCCGGCGGCCGTCGAGGGTCGAGGCCTCGAGGATGGCGTTGAGGTTGCGATCGCCCTGGCGGACGTGGAAGACGCCGCTGCCGCCGGCGCCGTCGAGCGGCTTGACGATCATCTCGCCGCCGAGCTCGGTCATGAACGCCTTGAGGCGCGCCGGCTCGTGGGTGACCAGGCTGTCGGGGATGACACCGGGGAAGTTGAGCGCGTAGAGCTTCTCGTTCGCCTCGCGCAGGCCGCTCGGCCGGTTGACCACCAACGTGCGGGCCGGGTCGATGAGGCTGAGCACGTGGGTGGCAAAGAAGAAGGCGAGGTCGAAGGGCGGATCCTTGCGCATGAAGACGGCGTCGAACCAGTCGAGCCGCGTCACCCGCTCCTCATAGAGACAGTGATGCGAGGCGTCGTCCGCCGTCGGCCGCCGCACCTCGGCGCGCCGCGCCCGGCCATGCGGGATGGTGCGCTCGACGTAGAGGTCGTCGAGCCGCAGGTAGTACACCTCGTGGCCGCGCCGCCCGGCCTCGAGCATGAACATGAACGTGGTGTCCTTGTCGGGCAGGATCCGCTCGATCGGATCCATGACGAAGGCGAAGCGCATCGGGCGAGACGATAAAAGGCGGTGCGCGGCCTTGGCAAGAGCAGCGGCGAAGAAGCGATGAGCGATGAGCGACGAGCGATGAGGGTCCGATTCTCCCTCTTTCGCCTCATCGCTCATCGCTCATCGCCCATCGCTTGCTTTTAAATCTCCCCAGCGCGCCTGGCACAGCGCGGCGGTGGTGATGGCGGCGGTTTCGGCGCGCAGGATGCGCGGACCGAGGCCGACCAGCGCGCAGCCAGTGGCGCGCGCGGCGTCGAGCTCGGCATCGCTGAAGCCGCCCTCAGGGCCGACGATCGCCAGCAGCGCGGCCGGCGCCGGCGTCAGCCCAACGGCGGCGAGCGGCGCGGCGGCGTCGCGCTCGGCGAGCAGCAGGCGCGGCGCGATCGGCACGGCCAGCAGGGTGCGGAAGTCGACTGGTGCGGCGACCGGCGGCACCACCGAGCGGCCGCACTGTTTGGCCGCCGCCTGCGCCAGCTGTTGCCAGCGGCGCTGGCGCGCGTCGGAGGGCGCCGCGACGGTGTGCGCGCTGCTGAACGGCTGCACGGCGGCGACGCCGAGCTCGACCGCCTTCTCGATCACCCAGTCGAGCTTGTCGGCCTTCAGCAGGCCGACCGCCAGGGTGAGGGCGAGGCGCGACTCGCCGCTGCGCGGCGGCTGCACGGTGTGGACGCGCACCGTCAGTCCGTCGCGCGTGGCGTGCGCGACCGCGCCGACGCAGCTGAAGCCGGCGCCGTCGAACAGCGCGACCGACTCGCCGATCGCGAGGCGCCGCACCTGCGCGTGATGCAGCTCGCGCCCGGCGAGCTCGACCAGTGCGCCGGTCTCGACCGGCGCCGCGATGCGGAAGCGCGGCAGGCTCACGCCGGTCGCCGGAAGGCGAGCGCCACCCAGCCCTCGTCGCTCCATTCGCCGTCGGCGAGCAGTCCGGCGTCGCGCCAGGCGGCGCGCACCGCGTCGGCCTCGCTCGCCAGGATGCCGGCGCCGATGGCGATGCCGCCCGGGGCGACTCGTGCGGCGATCAGGTCCGCCATCTCGACCAGTTGCCGCGCGAACATGTTGGCCAGCACGACATCGGAGTGAGCGGTGACGGTGGCGACGTCCTCGCCGAAGGCGATCGCGGCCGCGACGCCGTTCACCGCCGCGTTGTCGCGCGCGATGGCGCAGGCATCGGGATCGATGTCGATCGCGACGGCGCGGCGCGCGCCGAGCTTGATCGCCGCGATCGCCAGGATGCCGGAGCCGCAGCCGATATCGAGAATCGCCGCGTTCGGCCGCGCCGCCAGCGCCGGCTCGAGCAACTCCAGGCAGCCGCGCGTGCTGGCGTGATGGCCGGTGCCAAACGCCATGCCCGGATCGAGGAGAATGCCGACTCGTCCGGTCGGGATCGCCGCGATCCACGGCGGATGGATGAACAGCCGCGCGCCGACCGCCAGGCCGGGGAAGTGCTGTTTCCAGTTCTCGGCCCAGCCGTCGTCGGTGACCTCGGCAACCGCGACGCGCGGTCGCATGACGCCCGGCCGCGTGGCGAGCTCGTCGAGGTAGGCGTCGAGTGCCGCCAGCGGCGCGCGGTCGGCGAAGTGCGCGGTGATGCGCGTGCCCTCGGGAGTGTCTTCGGTCTGCAGGCCCGGTGCGCCGAGGTCGAGGAGGACGCTCTCCACCGCTTCGCCCAGCGGTGGCGCGGCGGTGACGGTCACGGCGATCCAGGTCGTCCCCACCCGCCCGCCATAGCACGTGCGGCGGCGTGCTGGTCGAGCGCCGGTCGTGCCTGCTAGCCAGATGGCGTGCGAAGCTGGCTGATCGCGCTCGGTCCCGCGCTGCTCCTGGCGACCGGGTTGACGCTGCTCAATCGCGGCCTGACGCTGGCCGCACCGCTGCGCTGGCCGATCGAGCTGGCGGGTTTCGCCTTCGCCGCTGGGGTGGTCTTCTGGTTGCGCGGCGGTACGGCCGACGCGCCGCCGTCGAGGGGCGTGCGGGCGGCGCTGCTGGCGGTGGGAACCGTCACCCTCGCCTGGCTGCTCTACGAGGGAACGGTCGCGCTCAATCATCGCACCGGCAACGCGGAGGCCGAGACCGTCACCGCGGTGGTCACCGATCTGATCCCCGCCGGCCGTTGGATCGCGCCGGCCGACTGCGCCGTGGTGCTGGAGCCGTGGCGCGCCGGTGCGGAGCCGGTGGCGCTGCCGCTCGGCGGCGCGATCGTGCGCGACGCCAGCGGCGCGATCGCCGCCTGCCGCACGCCCGAAGGCAGCGCCGTCCAGCGCGGCGAGCGGGTCGCGCTGCGCACCCGCATCGGCGGCCTCGGGCTCGAGTACCTGACCGCCGACGCCGGCCACGCGCTGCTGGTGCCGCCGTGCAACACGTGCGGCAAGCATTGATCGGCGGTCCTTGCTCGTCGCGAGCGCGCTGGGGCCACGGATGACACGGATCGGAGAAGACACGGATTCACCGAGGCGGGCTTCAGCCGTAGGCGAGAAGATCGGCGCGCGAAGCCCAGGCGAGACCGCGGAAAAGCAGACAGGAGTTCAGGGAGCTACGCCTCGACCGTGTAATCCGTGACCCAGCCCCGCCACATCGAGTACGCCCGACGCCGGGCGAAACGAGCGCTGCGGTGTGCTACGAACGACGCGTGTCGATCCTGCGCATCGCGCACCGCGGCGCGGCCGGAACGCGGCCCGAGCTGACGCGGCCGGCGTTCGAGCGCGCGCTCGAGCTCGGCGTCGACATGATCGAGCTCGACGTGCAGCTGACGCGCGACGGCGAGCTGGTCGTGCTGCACGACCGCCAGCTCGGCCGCACGGTCGCCGGCGGCGGACCGGTGCGCGCGCACACCCTGGCCGAGTTGCAGGCGCTCGACGCCGGTGCATGGTTCGCGCCGACCTGGGCGGGGGCGCGGGTGCCGTCGCTCGACGAGGTGCTGGCGCTGACTGCCGGGCGCGCCGAGCTCAACGTCGAGATCAAGAGCCCGCCGCCGGACTGGGCGGCGACGGCCGACGCGTTGCTCGACCTGCTGGCGCGGCACGATCGGATGGCGGGCACGATCATTTCGTCGTTCGACCGCGGCGCGCTCGACGCGGTGCGGCAGCGCTCGGCGACGGCGCGCCTCGGGGTGCTCTGGCACACGGTGGATCTCGATCCGATGTGGGAGGCCGCGGCGGCGCTCGACGCGGCCGCCGTGCATCCGCTGTGGGGCCTGGTCGATGCCGAGCTGGTGGCCACCGCGCACGCCGCCGGCCGGCAGGTGATCGTCTGGACGGTGAACGATCCGGACGCGATCGCCGCGCTCGCCGAGCTGCGCGTCGACGGCATCATCAGCGACTTTCCCGAGCGCCTCGCCGGCCTCCGGTTGGCTTGACACCAGCAGGGATTCGAATAAGAAACCTCAGTTCAGGCTGAGTTTCGGGACGCCCCGCGCTGCGACCCGCCGCCGGCCCGGCCGCAGCGAAATCAGAGAGGGAGTCGACCAGTACATGGCAGGCGTTCGAGTCAAGGAAAACGAACCCATCGAGGTCGCGATCCGCCGCTTCAAGAAGCAGTGCGAGAAGGCCGGCATCCTCTCCGAGCTGCGCAAGCGCGAGCACTTCGAGAAACCCAGCGTCCGCAAGAAGAAGAAGATGCTGGCGGCGAAGAAGCGCTACCTCCGCCGCCTGGCACGCGCCAGCAGTAGCTGAACGGCGAGCGGACCAGCGGGGAGCCACAGTCGACATGAACGCAATCGACGTCGCATTGGTGGTCCTGCTCCTGGTCTGCGGCCTGCGCGGGTCCTGGCGCGGCGTCTTTCGCGAGAGCTTCGGTTTCGCCGCCCTGCTGATCGGTCTCTGGGCCGCGTTGCGCTTCGCCGATGCCGGCGCGGCCTGGCTGGGAGGCAAGGTGCCGACCGCCGACCTTAATCCGACGGCGCTGCTCGGCGCCGCGTTCGTCGCGGTCTTCCTGCTGGTCAGCGCGCTGGTCAACCTGCTCGGCGTCGCCGCCGACCAGGTGCTCGGGCGTGGCCCGCTGCGCATTCCGAGCCGCGTCGCGGGCGCGCTCTTCGCGCTCGCCAAGGGCGCCGCGGTGGCGGGGGTGACGCTGCTGTTCCTGCAGCTGTTCCCGATCGTGAAGGGGCTCGACCGGCAGATCCTCGATTCGCGCATCGCCCGCCCGCTGGTGGCGGGAGCCGAAGCGGCGTTGCGCTCGGGCTGGCGCGACGACGCCGGCACGGCGGATCGGCAAGCCTGACGTGACGATGGCGCGCCGGATCCCTGACGAGACGCTACAGGCCATCCGGGACCGCGTCAGCCTCGTCGAGGTCGTCTCCGCCTACGTCAGCCTCAAGCGCGCCGGTCGCAATCACCTCGGGCTCTGCCCGTTCCACAGCGAGAAGACGCCCTCGTTCACGGTCAGCGAGGAGCGCGGGCTCTACCACTGCTTCGGCTGCGGCGAGAGCGGCACCGCCTTCACCTTCCTGATGAAGATGGAGCGGCTGGAGTTCATCGACGCCGTCACCCAGCTCGCCAAGCGCGCCGGCGTTGCGCTGCCGGAGCGCGATCGCGACGATCCCGCCGCGCAGCAGCGCGAGCGCCTGTTCGCCGCCAACGACACCGCCGAGCGCTTCTTCCGCGCCGCGCTAGCCGCCAATGCCGGCGCCGCGGCGCGCCGCTACCTGGAGAAGCGCGGCCTGCGCGCCGAGACCATCGAGCGCTTCGGCCTCGGCTTCGCGCCGGCCGGCGGCAGCGTGCTCGCCGGCCGGCTCGAGCGCCATCACGTCGCGTGCGAGGACGCGCTGCAGGCGGGCCTGCTCGGACGCAGTCAGGACGGCCGCATCTACGATCGCTTCCGCGGGCGCGTGATGTTTCCGATCCGCGACCGGCGCGGCCGCACCATCGCCTTCGGCGGCCGCAGCCTGGGCGACGAGCGGCCCAAGTACCTCAATTCGCCGGAGACGCCGCTGTTCAAGAAGGGCGAGGGGCTCTACGGCCTCGCCGAGGCGCGCGAGGCGATCCGCCAGCACGGCCGCGCGGTGTTGGTCGAGGGCTACATGGACGCGCTGGTGCTGGCGCAGGAGGGCATCCCGTACGTCGTCGCGACGCTCGGCACGGCGCTCACCGCCGCGCAGCTGCGCGTGCTGGCGCCGCTCGGCGGCGACGAGATGGCGGTGTTCTTCTTCTTCGACGGCGATCGCGCCGGCCGCCAGGCCGCCGTGCGCGCCTTCGGCGTCTGCGCCGAGGCGGGCGTGTGGGGGCGCGCCGCCTTCCTGCCCGAGGGGCACGATCCCGACAGTTACACGCGCGAGCACGGCGCCGCCGCGACGTTGGCGCTGCTCGACGCGGCGCCGTCGCTGGTCGATTTCTACTTCGATACGCTGCTGCCGCCGGGGGCGTCGCTGCCGCAGCGCACACGCGTCGCCGACGACGTCACCAAGCTGCTGGCGCGGGTGCAGAACGACGTCCAGTTCGCCATGCTCGCCGGCCAGGCGGCGCAGCGCCTCGGTATCGGCGAGGAGATCTTCCGCCGCGCCCGCCGCGGCGGCGCGCCGCCGCCACCGCGGTCCGCCGTCATCCCCGCCGCCGCCCAACCGATCGCGGCGGCGTGGCCGTCGGAGGAGCGCCTGTTGATCGAGCTCATGGCCGCGGACAGCGGCATCGCGGCGGACATCGCGGCGCGCGGTACGCTGGCGCACTTCCGCGCCGCCGATCTGGCGGCGGCCGGGCAGCGCCTGGCGGCGGCGGCGGCGGCCGGGCGGCCGCTCGGCGAGGTGATCGAGGCGCTGCCGGCGGGGCTGGCGCAGCGGCTCACTGCGGTCGCGCTCGGCGAGGGGCCGCTGGCGGATGCCG
>JANRJF010000349.1:0-1942 GCA_033764095.1 Deltaproteobacteria bacterium
GGAGATCTCCACCACCTCGCGCGAGCTGGTGCACACCATGGAGGAAGTGACGCAGGCGACCTCGCAGACCGCGACGCTCGCCGACAGCGGCCGCACCGGCCTGGAGGCGATGGAAACCGCGATGCGCAACCTCGACGCCGCCTCCAGCTCGATCTCCGAGCGTCTGGCGGTGATCAACGAGCGCGCCGCGGCGATCGGCGGCGTCACCACCACCATCACCAAGGTCGCCGACCAGACCAACCTGCTTTCGCTCAACGCCTCGATCGAGGCCGAGAAGGCGGGCGAATACGGCCGCGGCTTCTCGGTGGTGGCGCGCGAGATCGGCCGCCTCGCCGACCAGACGGCGGTGGCGACGCTCGACATCGGCCGCATCGTCAAGGAGATGCAGTCGGCGGTCGCCAGCGGGGTGATGGAGATGGAGCGCTTCGCCGGCGAGGTGCGCACCGGCATCGACCAGGCCGGCCGCATCGGCGCGCAGTTCTCGCGCATCCTGGAGCAGGTCGACAGCCTGCTGCCGCGCTTCGCCGAGGTGCACGAGGGCATGCGCGCGCAGTCGACCGGCGCGCAGCAGATCAACGAGGCGGTGCTGCAACTCGCCGAGGCGGCGCATCACTCGGCCGACTCGGTGCGCGAGCTGCACGAGACCGCCGGCCGCCTGCACGAGGCGGTGAGCACGTTGAAGCGCGAGATGGCGCACTTCCGCGTCCAGTGAGGCGCACGGAGCGGCGATGCTGGTGCTGCTGTTGCGCGTCGGCGACCGACGCTACGCGCTCGACGCGCGCGACGTGGTCGAGGTGGTGCCGGGCGTCCCGCTGGCGCCCGCCCCCGGCGCGCCGGAATGGATCGCCGGCCAGCTGCAGCATCGCGACGGCGTCGCACCGGTGATCGACCTGCCGCGCCTGCACACCGGTACGCCGGCGGCGGCGCTGCTCAGCACGCGGCTGGTGCTGGTGCGACGCGACGACGGCGGCCTGGTCGCCCTGCGGGTCGAGAGCGCCACCGCCGTGGCGCGCGTCGCCACCCCGCCGCGCCCCGGCGCCCCGCTCGCGCTCGAGGACGGCGAGACGGTTGAACTGGTGCGCTGGACCGATCTGCTACCGGCGCGCGCCCACGCCGACCGGCCGGCGCCCTCGTCATGACCCCGCTCGCGGCCATCGCCGAGCTGCTGCGCGTGCGCATCGGGCTCGACGTCGACGCCATCGGCACGCGCGCGCTGGGGCTCGCCGTACGGCGCCGCGCCCGCGCGCGCGGGATCGACGGGCTCGACGCCTACCGCACCCTGCTCGCCGGCGACGCCAACGAATGGCAGGCGCTGATCGAAGCGGTGGTGGTGCCGGAGAGCTGGTTCTTCCGCGACGGCGAGCCCTTCGCACTGCTCGGCCGCTGGGCCTCCACCGCGCGCCGCCCCGGCACCCGCCTCACCCTGCTCAGCCTGCCGTGCGCGAGCGGCGAGGAGCCCTGGTCGATGGCCATCGCGCTGGCCGCCGCCGGGCTGCCGCCGGAGGCGTTTCACATCGACGCGCTCGACCTCAGCGAGCGTGCCCTGGCGGTGGCGCGGCAGGGCATCTACCCGACCCGCGCCCTGCGCTCGAAGCCGGTGCCGGAGGCGTGGCACGCCTATCTGCACCCGCTCCCTGAGCGCCGCTTCGAGGTCGATGCGGCGCTGCGCGCCTCGCTGCGCTTCGCCGTCGGCAATCTGGTCGACGTGTCGCGCACCCTGGCGGAGCGCCACTACGACGCCATCTTCTCGCGCAATCTGCTCATCTATTGCGACGCCACCACGCGCGCCGCGGCGCTGGCCAGCTTCGCCACCGCGCTGCGCCCCGACGGCCTGCTGGTGCTCGGCCACGCCGACCCGCTGCCGCCCGGCACGCCGGGCTTCGTCCGCGTCGGTCCGCCGGCCGCCTTTGCCTGGCGGCGTGCGGCCGCGCCGCTGCGCCCG
>JANRJF010000350.1:0-24099 GCA_033764095.1 Deltaproteobacteria bacterium
GGCGCCACCGGCCGCTCGCGCGGCGGCAGCACCACCTCGCCGCGCCGGCGCGCGGCGGCGAGCCCCAGCACGACGTCCTGGTAGCGCGCCGCCTGCCCGACCAGCCAGTCGGCGAGCGCCGCGTCGCCGCGCGGATCGGGCGGCCGCACCGGCGCGTCGGCGAGCGGCTTGACCAGCACGATGCCCATCGCGCCGTCGCCGTGCCCGTCCACCGCGGCGGCGCGCACCAGCGCCGCCACCAGCCCGGCGCGCTGGTCGAGCGCGGCGTAGGCCGCCGCCTGCTCGGCGGCGCCGGCGAAGGTGCTGGCGGGCAGCGCCGGCGCGAACAGCAGGTTCTCGTGCAGCCAACGCGGTCCGAAGATCGCGTCGAGCTCGGCGGCGAGAAAGAAGTTGCGCTCGACGTGCGGCTGGCGCGTGTCGATGTGCCAGTGCTGGCGCGCCCGCTCCCAGCGGTTGACCGCCAGCGCCTCGAGGCTGGTCATCACGACGTAGCGGCGCGCGACGCGCACCAGCTCGGCGATCACCTCGATCGGCCGCACCAGGTGCTCCAGCACTTCCGACGCCATCACCAGGTCGATGCTGTCGTCGGGAAACGGCAGGCGCGCCGCGTTGACCGTCACCGCGTGGTCGAGCCGGCTCGCCGCGGCGCCGTACGGCAGGTTCATCGCGTGGGTGAAGTCGCTGTAGAAGGCCTCGGCGCCGTAGCGGGCGTGGATGAGCTCGGGAAAGATGTCGAAGCCCGAGCCGACGTCGAGCGCCGAGCCGAACTCCAGGCGGTCGAGCCAGCGGAAGATCTTCAGCTTCCGCAGCACTTCCTGGAAGTGGTAGCCGGTCATGCGGCGCGGCGTGCCATCCGCCTCCCACACCGGGTCCGGCGCGCTGCCGAGCTGATCGAGCGCCTGCGTGTAGTGCGCCGCCAACCAGCGGCGGGTCTCCTCTTCCACCGCCGCGCGCGGGCTGCTCATCGGAGCGAAGGTATTGGCGGCGGGTGTGGCAAGTCAATGTGTCGTCGGAGGCGCCTTCACCACAAAGACACGAAGGCACAAAGACGCACGGAGGAGGGCATGTGTGGCCAGGGTGGCGCACGCAACTGTAGAAGCACGCGGCGCGGTTGCCACCCTGGCCACGCATGCCCTGCTTGGTGCGACTTGGTGTCTTGGTGCCTTTGTGGTGGAGGCACCGCGCGACGATCCGGGGCTCGACGCTGCCCACCGCCTGCGCTACAGCCGGCGGTCATGCGACATGTCGTAGTCATCGGTTCCAAGGGGCAGCTCGGAACGGATCTGCTGGCGACGTTGACCGGCGTGCGGGTGACCGGCCTGACGCACGCCGACCTCGACGTCGAGCAGGGCGAGCAGGCGCGCGCGCTGCTCACCGAGCTCAGGCCCGACGCGGTGATCAACACCAGCGCCTTCCACAAGGTGGACGTGTGCGAGGACGAGGTGGCGCCGTCGTTCGCGGTCAACGCCGGCGGTCCCTACATGCTGGCACGCCTGGCGGCGGAGCTCGACTTCACGCTGGTCCATTTCAGCTCCGACTACGTCTTCACCGGCGACGCGCGGGTGCCGTACCGCGAGACCGACCTGGCGCGCCCGATCAGCGTCTACGGCGTCTCCAAGCTGGCGGGGGAGAACCTGGTGCGCGGCTACGCGCCGCGCCACTACGTCATCCGCACCACCGGCCTGTACGGCGTCGCCGGCGCCAGCGGCAAGGGCGGCAACTTCGTCGAGACGATGATCCGGCTCGGCAAGGCCGGCCCGGTGCGGGTGGTCGACGACCAGGTGATGACGCCGACCGCCACCGCCGATCTCGCCGAGGCGGTCGCCGCGCTGCTGGCGCGCGACGGCGAGGTGCCGTACGGGCTGTACCACGTCACCAGCGGCGGCCAGTGCTCGTGGTTCCACTTCGCGCAGACGATCTTCGAGCTGTGCGGCATGACCGTGGACCTGTCGCCGATCACCACCGCGGAGTCGGGCTCGAAGGCGCGGCGCCCACACTTCTCGGTGCTCGATCACGGCAAGTGGATGGCAGCCGGCTTCGCCGAGCTGCGGCCCTGGCGCGCGGCACTGGGCGACTACCTGCGCGCCAAGGGCCACGTCGCCTGAGCGGCGCCGCGATGGGCGAGCCCGCCGCGCCGCGCGTCGCGGCCGTGGTCGTGCACTGGCGCCGGCCGGCGGCGACACGCGCCTGCCTGGCGGCGATCGCCGCGCTGCAGGCGCCGGGCGCCTGCGCCGTGGTGGTCGACAACGGCAGCGGCGATTTCGACCCCGCCTGGCTGGCGCCCTATCCGGGCGCGCGGCTGGTGCGTAGCGAGACCAACCGCGGCTTCGCCGGCGGGTCCAATCTCGGCATGCGCGCGGCGCTGGCGGGCGGCGCCGACTGGGTGTGGTTCCTCAACGACGACGCCGCACCGGAGCCGGCGGCGCTGGGCGCGCTGCTCGCCGCCGCGGCCGGCCCACAGCGCCCGCAGCTGCTCGGCGCCAAGATCGTGCAGGCGGCGGATCCGACGCGCCTCGATTCGGTGGCGCTCGACCTCGAGCTGCCGAGCGGTCGCGCCCGGCTGCTCGGCCACGACGAGGTCGACCGCGGGCAGTACGACGCGCTGCGCGAGCCGCTGGCAGTGACCGGGTGCGCGCTGCTGGTCAGCCGCCGCGCCTGCGAGCAGCTGGGCGGCTTCGAGGAGCGCTTCTTCGCCTACTTCGAGGACGCCGACCTGTGCCTGCGCGCGCGCCGCGCCAACCTCGCCGTCGCCGCCGTGCCGGCGGCGCGCGTGCGCCACGATCGCGCCGTCGCTCACGCCGGCCGCCAGTCGGCCGACAGCCTCTACTACTCGGTGCGCAATCATCTCGTGCTGCTGGCGCTGCACGGACCGTGCGCCGCCTGGCTGTCACGCCTGCGCAGCGCCCGCGTGCTGGCCGGCTACCTCGCCTACGCCGCGCTGCGCGGCGGCGGCAGCGACGCGCGCGCCCGGATCAGCGCGGTGCTGGACGGCTATCGGGCGTACGAGCGCGGGGAGATGGGGCCGCGGTTATAGGCTGTTAGGCTGCTACGCTGTTAGGCGGTTAGGGGAGGACGATCGGCTTTGGGATTGCCGAGCTCTGAATGTCGAGATCGGGCCCGAAGATTTCCGAACCCCTAACAGCCAACAGCCTGACCTGAAACTTCACGCACAGGAGCAAGGCCAACCACCAAGGCACCAAGCGGACCTCAGACCTTGGTGCCTTGGTGTCTTGGTGGTGATCTTCTAAGCGGCGAGGACGCGCGTTTCTCGCCCGAGTGTTCCGGCCCGGCCGGCGGCGGCACTAACAGCGTAACAGCCTCCCCCCCTCACTCCCCCACCAGCTCGCGCAGGCGTTGCGCCAGGCGCGCCTGCTGCGCGGCGTAGCTGGGATCGGCGGCGCGATTCTGCTCCTGCCAGGGGTCGGCGCTGAGGTCGTACAGCTCGCGCTCGCCGTCCTCGTACTCGACGTAGGTGAAACCGCCGGCGACGTCGCGCACGCCGAGATAGTCGGGCTCGACGACGTCGACGCTGAACGCGTCGTCGGGATCGCGCTGCTCGATCATCAGCACGCCGGCGTGGGTGGGGGAACGGTCGAGCAGCTGCAGCACGTCGCGGTCCGGGTCGAAGCGGCGGCCGATCGCCGGGATGCTCACCTGCGCCGCGATCGAGAGGTTGAAGAAGGTGTCGTCGGGGCTGGCACCGATCGGCACCTGGATCGCGCCAGTGGCGATCACGGCGTCGGTGTCGAACTCGAAGCGCGCGCGCGGGCGCGGCTGCGCGCGCGGGTCGCCGTAGAGCACGTCGAGCTGGTCGCCGTCGCGCGGCTGGCCGCGGTAGGTGAGGCGGGCGTCGCGCACGGCGCGCCAGTGCTCGATGAGGAAGTCGCTGCGCCGGGCGGGCAGCCCGTCGCCGTCGAGCGCGGCGCGCAGGCTGAGGCCGTCGAGCCCGGCCGGCACGGCGAGACCGGCGAGATCGGCGAGCGTCGGCGCGAGGTCCACGTTCAGCACCGCCGCGTGCTCGTCGCGCGCGCGCCGGCCACCGCGCGGGAAGCGCGCCACCAGCGGCACGCGCAGCGCTTCGTCGTAGGGGGCGTCCTTGGCCTGTCCGATGAGGCGGTGCTCGCCCCACAGGACGCCGTTGTCGCTGGTCAGCAGCACCAGCGTATGGTCCGCGACGCCGAGCGCGGCGAGCTGGTCGAGCGTCGCGGCGAGCTGCTCGTCCACCGCCAGCAGCGTCTCGTAGGCGCGCTGGCGACTGAGATCGGAGACCGCCAGGGCGATCGGCTCCCAGTCGCGGCGCGGGATCCAGCTTGGCTTGTCGCCGACGTCGGCCTCGTTCCAGCTCGGCGGATGGAAGAGCGGCAGGGCGGCGAAGGCGTCGCGATGGCGCTCGGCCGGGCTGGGCAACAGCTCGGGGGCGTCGGCGTGCGAGGCGTAGGGCGCGTAGACGGCGAAGAACGGCTGCCCCGCCTGCACCGCGTCGGCGATGAAGGTGCGCAGCTCGGCGGCCAACACGTCGGTGCTGTACTGCGCGTCGCTGGTGTGGTCGGCGTAGAGGCGGCGCGCGCCCGCCTCGTCGATCAGCGTGTAGTCGATGCCGCGCAGGCCGCCGTAGCGCTCCGGCGACACGAAGGCGCGCCAGCGCGTCCAGCCGGGCGGCACGTAGAACGTCCCGCCCGGCCCTTTGTTCTGCTCGGTCTGCGCGTAGGCGTTGAGGTACTTGCCGAACAGCCCGGTGGCGTAGCCGGCCTGGCGCAGCCACACCGCGATGGTCTGCCGGTCGCCGCCGTTCTCGCGGAAGACGTGCGCGCCGCCGATGTCGCCGGCCAGCGCGCGCACGCCGTGGTGCAGCGCGTAGCGGCCGGTGAAGAGCGAGGCGCGGCTCGGACAGCAGAGCGGATAGGGGGTGAAGGCGTTGTGGAACTGCACCCCTTCGGCGATCAGCTGCTGCAGCGCCGGCATCCGGTCGATGCCATCGAAGCGCGTGTCGTCGAGCTCGATCACCACGAAATTGGGGCGCGGGGTGGCGGTCGGGCCGCCCGGCGTCGCGGTCGCCGTCACGCTCGGCGTCGCCGTCGCGCTCGGCGTGGTCGTGTCGGTCGGCGTCGCGGTGTCGGTCGGGGTCGCGGTCGGCGTCGCGCTGGCGGTGGCGGTGGGCTCGACTGGGCAGCCGCGCAGCGCCGCGCGCACGGCGGCGAGCAACTCGGCGACGTCGACGCGGCCGTCGGCATCGCGATCGCCGGCGCGACACGCCTCCAGCGGCTGTTGCTGCAGCGCGACGGCGACGCCGCGCACCAGTTCGTCGACCAGCACCACGCCGTCGCCGTCGCAGTCGCCGGGACAGGCGGCGCGCGCCGGCGCCCACGCCGCGCACAGCAGCACGGCGGCGAGTGCCGCGCTCCGCCCTCTCCGCATGATCACTCGGCGCGGCGGCGCGGCGCCTACTGCTCGGAGAGCTCGACGACGCGCTGGCTCAGGCGCGCCTGCTCGGCCGCGTAGGCCGGCGCTCCGGCGCGGTTTTCGAGCTGCCAGGGGTCGGCGGCATTGTCGTACAGCTCGCGCTCGCCGGTCTCGTACTCGACGTAGGTGAGGTCGCCGTCCGGCTGGCGGACGCCGAAGTAGTCGGGCAGCGAGTTCAGCACCTCGACCACGCCGCCGGCGTCGCGCTCCTCGACCCAGTAGACGCCGTCGAGGCCGGCCAGGTCGACGATGGTGAGGCGATTGGTGGTCGCGTTCAGGACGCGGCGGGTGCGCGGGATGTTGGCGACGACGGTGAGGCCGAGATTGTCGAAGCTGGCGTCGTCGGTCGGCCCGATCGGCACCTGCACCGCGCCGGGCTCGACCTGCTGGTCGTCGTCGAACTCGAAGCGCACGGCGGCGCGCGGCTTGGCGGCGGGATCGCCGTAGAGCAGGACCAGCTGGTCGCCGTCCTGCGGCTGGCCGCCGTAGTCGAGCCAGTCCTGGCGCGTGCTGCGCCAGTGCTCGACGAGAAAATCGGATCGCGGCTGCGGCAGCGGTCGGCCCTCCAGGGCGGCGCGGAAGCTGCGCCCGTCGATCGGCACCGGCACGGTGACGCCGGCGAGATCGGCGACCGTCGCGGCGATGTCGATGTTGAGGACGATGTCCTCGACGTCGTGGCCGGCGGCCTGGCCGCGCGGGTAGCGGGCGAGCAGCGGCACGCGCAGGCACTCCTCGTACGGACATTCCTTGCCCTGGCCGAAGAGGCGGTGCTCGCTCCAGGTGACGCCGTTGTCGCTGGTCAGCAGCACCACCGTCTCGTTGGCGATGCCGAGCGCGTCGAGCTGGGCGAGCGTGGTGGCGAGTTGCTCGTCGACCGCGAGCAGCGTTTCGTAGGCGCGCAGGCGCGCCAGGTCGGTGAGCTTGAGCACGATGTCCGACGGCTCCGTCGCCTGCACCCAGCGCGGTTTGTCGCTGACGTCGGCCTCGTTCCAGTTCGGCGGCCGCCAGTCGGGCAGGTCGTCGAAGTGGCCGGCGTGGCGCGCGGCGGGAATCGGCAGCACACCCGGCGTGTCGATGTGCGAGGCGTACGGCGCGTAGACGGCGAGGAACGGCTTCCCGTCCTGCACCGAGTCGGCGATGAAGTCGCGCAGCTGGTCGGCGAGCAGGTCGGTGCTGTACTGGGCGTCGCTGGCGTGGTCGGTGTAGGTCTGCAGCGCGCCGTGCTCGTCGACCAGCGCGTAGTCCATGCCGCTGACGCCGCCGTAGCGCTCCGGCGAGACGAAGGCGCGCCAGCGCGTCCAGCCGGGTGGAACGTAGAAGGTGCCGTTCGGCCCCTGCGTCGCCTCGGTCTGGCTGTAGGCGTTGATGTACTTGCCGAACAGGCCGGTGGCGTAGCCGGCGTCGCGCAGCCACACCGCCATGGTCTGCTGGTCGGCGCCGGCCTCGCGGAAGACGTGCGCGCCGCCGATCGCGCCGGCCACGGCGCGCACCTGGTGGTGCAGGGCGTAGAGGCCGGTGAACAGCGAGGCGCGGCTCGGCGCGCAGAGCGGGAACGGGACGAACGAGCTGTGGAACTGCACGCCCTGCGCGGCGAGCTTCTCCAGCGTCACCGGCATCTGATCGATGCCGTCGGCGCGCGTGTCGTCGAGCTCGATGATGATGAAGTTGGGCCGCACGGTCGCCTGTGCGGTGGGGCTGGCGGTGGCGCTCGGCGTCGCGCTCGCACTCGGGCTCGGGCTCGGCGGCGGGCTGGGCGACTCGCTCGGCGTGAGGCTCGCGGTGCCGGTCGGCGTGGCGCTGCGCGTCGCGCTCGCCGTCGCCGTCGCGGTCGGGCTCGGCAGCGCCGGGCAGCCGCTCAGCGCCGCGCCCACCGCCGCGACCAGATCGGCGACGTCGACCTGCCCCTCGCCGCCGCGATCGGCGGCGAGACACACCGACACCGGCCGCTGCTCCAACGCGATGGCGACCGACAGGATCAGCTCGTCGATCGAGACGACCGCATCGCCGCCGCAGTCGCCGGGGCAGGCAGCCGCCGCGACGTGCGCCGCGAACAGCGCGCACAGCCCGGCCAGCACGACGCCCCCCCTGAACCGCATTGCCGCCAACTGCAGCAGAGTGAGTGATCTATTGCCAGGCGGACGGCCGGCGGCGTTCAGGCGAACTTGAAATGCTGCGAGCGCGGATCCGCCAGCCACTCGGCGAGCAGCGGCGCGACCTGATCCTTGGCCGACACGATCGGCGCGATGTCCGGCCAGGCGATGCCGAGCGCCGGATCGTTCCAGCGGATGCC
The DNA here is from genome assembly GCA_033764095.1 of Deltaproteobacteria bacterium. Lineage (GTDB taxonomy): Bacteria > Desulfobacterota > Binatia > HRBIN30 > CADEER01 > JBDTMT01. The sequence continues at coordinate 7,751 of JANRJF010000350.1, forward strand.
GCCCTCGCCCTGGCCGTGCGGCGAGGTGCACTCGTAGAGCACGATGGCGTCGTCGGTCAGCGCCACGGTACCGTGCGCGAAGCCGGGCGGCACCCAGATGATCTGGTGGTTCTTGTCGGTCAGCTCGACGGCGGTGTGGTCGCCGAGCGTCGGCGAGCCGTGCCGCACGTCGACCACCACGTCGATGATGCCGCCGTGGATGCAGCGCACGTACTTGCCCATCGGCGGCGCCCACTGGAAGTGCAGGCCGCGGATGACGCCGCGCTTGGAGTGCGTCTGGATCGCCTGGTGGAACTCCGACGGGATGCCGGCGGCGTCGAGGTCGGCCTTCACCCACGACTGCAGCAGAAAGCCGCGCTCGTCGGGGAAGTGCTTGGCGGTGATCACTTTGATGCCGGGCAGGTCGTTCCAGTCGCGTCGCATGGGAATGGTGCCTCCGTGGAGATTGATTCGGCGGCGGCTCTTAGTGCGCCCCGCCGGAGCGGTCAAACTGCTGGGGGTTAGGGGTTGGGGGTTGGGGGTTGGGAGTTGGCTTGGATTCAGATCGTCCGACTCAATCCCTAATCCCTAACCCGGCTTCGCCCGGCAATTCGTTGCCTCGACCAGCGCCGCGGACGAGGCTGTTACGCTGTCAGGCTGTTGGCTGTTAGGGCAGAAGAATCTGAGCCCCTAACAGCGAGCAGCCTAACAGCCTAACAGCCTCGTCCGTGCACTTCGCTGCTGAGGCACAGTGGCGGGCAAGCCCCCCAGCCCCTAACCCCCCGACTCCTGACTCCTCCCCGCGCCGCGACTGCGCATTGAATGCCGCCGCGGCTGTGGCTAGCGTTCGGCGTGCCCATGCGCTCCGCCGCCAGTCCCCTGCCGCAGCGCGCGGCGGCCGCCGCGCCGCGGTTGCCCGGCACGCCGGACCTGCGCAGCGTGCGCGACCAGCGCGGCGAGAGCTGTGCGGAGCTGGTGGCGCGCATGCGGCCCGACTACCGGCGCGCCTGGCTGGCGATCGGCGGCGCCTACCTGTGGATGGCGAGCGGCGTGCTCGCCGTGGCGCTGCTGGCGGCGTGGGGCGGCGGCGGCCGCGCGCTGCTGCTGGCGCCGCTGGCGGCGGTGTGGGTCGGCCTCGGCCTGCAGGCGCTGATCTGCTTCATGCACGAGGCGGCGCACTTCAACCTGCACGCCGACAAGCGCGCCAACGACTGGTTGGCCGACTGGCTCATCTGCCCGTGGGTCGGCGAGGCGATCCGCCACTACCGCACGCTGCACTGGCAGCATCACCTGCACCTCGGCGGCGCCGGCGACACCGAGGTGTCGTATCGGCAGCGGCTCGGCTGGCGCTTCGTGCTCGAGTCGCTCACCGGCGTGCAGATGGTGCGCGTGCTGCTGCACCGCCAGTCGGCGAGCGAGCGCGGCGCCGGCGGTCCGGCGGCCGGCGCCGCGACGCGGCTGCGCGGCGTCGCCCTGCACCTGCTGGTGCTGGCGGTGCTCGGCTGGAGCGGCGGGGCGGCGGTGGCGCTCACCTGGGGCCTGGCGGCGGGCAGCGTCTACCCGTTCTGCAACGCGCTGCGCCAGCTGCTGGAGCACCGCCCGTCGGCGGACGGCGCGCCGCTCGACGCGGTCAACCGGCTGTTCGGCACCGACCCGCTGTCGCGCGGCTTCGGCGCCGCCGGCTTCAACCGCCACCTGCTGCACCACTGGTGCCCGAGCGTCTCCTACACGCGCTTCGACGACCTCGAGGCCTACTTCTCCGACACGGCGCTGGCGCCCGAGCTGCAGGCGGCGCGCACCACGTACCGGGCGGCGGCGCGACGACTGTGGACACCGGCCTGAGCGGCGCTGCGGCCGGCGCCGCGCCCTGCCCGGCCTGCGGCAGCGCCGCCACCGCCTTCTTCGCCTACGGCTGGGACAGCGAGTACTGCACCAGCCGCGAGCGCTTCGCCTACCGGCGCTGCGCCAGCTGCGCGACGCTCTTCCTGCACCCGCCGCCGCGCCAGCGGCTGCACGAGATCTACCCGGCCTCGTACTACTCGTTCGCCGGCGACCAGACCGCCGCGTCGTTCATCGGCCGCCTCAAGGCACGGCTCGACGGGCGGCTGTTCCGCCGGCTGCTGGCCGCCCTGCCGGGCGAGCGGCTGCGCGTGCTCGACGTCGGCGGCGGCAACGGCTGGCTGCTCGGCCAGGTGCGCGCGCAGGACGCGCGCGTCGTCGAGACGCACGAGGTCGACATCGACGAACAGGCGCGCGCCGCGGCGGAGCGCGCCGGGCACGTCTATCACTGCCTGCCGATCGAGCAGTTCGCGCCGGCGGTGCGCTTCGACCTGGTGGTGATGCTGAACATCATCGAGCACGTCGCCGATCCGGGCGGCGTGCTGCGCGCCGTCGCCGCGGCGCTGACCGACGACGGCGTGGTGCTGCTCAAGACGCCGAACACCGACACGCTCGACCGCCGCCTGTTCGCGCAGCACAACTGGGGCGGCTTCCATTGCCCGCGCCACTGGGTGCTGTTCACCGCGCCGGGATTCGCCGCCCTGGCGCGCCGCTGCGGCCTGCAGCCGGTGTGGATCCGCTACACCCAGGGCGCGCCGCAGTGGACCAACAGCGTGCTCGGCTGGCTCGCCGACCGCGGCTGGGTAGCGGTCAGCGCCGAGCGCCCGATGCATCGGCATCCGCTGCACGCGCCGCTGCTCGCCGCTTTCGCCGCCTTCGACATGGCGCGCGCGCCGTTCGCCAAGACGGCGCAGATGTTCGTGCTGCTGCGCAAGGCGCGGCGCTAGCCTCGACGTGACGAAAGAATCCACCACAGAGGCACAGAGTGCACAGAGGAGAACGGTGCCTGGCGAGATCAGGCACGGTTTCCCGAACCCATTGCCGATGGCTTGGAGGGATGGCCGGTGTACGGAGCTGCGGCAGTGCTCTCGGAGGACTCCGTGCCTCTGTGGTGAGCTCTTTCTGTCAGATCACGGCGAGGTCGACACCGGGCGCGCCAGCACGAACATCTGCTTGCCGACCAGGCGCTGCGCCAGCGGCAGGCGCAGGTAGAGGCGGACGATCCAGCTCCACTGCGGCAGCGCGCTCTTGGTGGTGAAGGGCAGGAAGCGCGGCCGCACCTCGCTGGCGGTGAAGCCGGCGAGGGCGAGGGCCTCGACCATCGAGACGTGGCTGAGCGCCAGGTGGTGGTCGAGGAAATCCCAGTATTCCTTGTAGGCGTAGTGGATGTTGGGCTGCAGGATCATCAGCCGGCCGTCCGGGCGCAGCACGCGGCGCGCCTCGCCGAGCACGGTGAGCAGCGCGGCGCTGTTCGGCAGGTGCTCGAAGAAGTTGCTGGCGAAGACGACGTCGACCGAGTCGTCGGGCAGCCAGTCGAGACGATCGGCGCTGCCGCAGTGCGCCTCGACGCCGGCGCCGGCCAGCTCGGCGATCTGCGGATTGCCGTCGACCGCGTACTTCTTCGCGCAGCGGATGTGGTTGATGAACTCGCAGAAGCCGGCGCCGATATCGAGCACCGCGTCGCCGGGGCGCACGTAGCGCTGGAAGAAGTCGGCGCACAGCACCGCCCAGAGCTTGTCCTTGGCGGCGCGCTCGGCGGGATCGAAACGGTGTGCGTAGAGGGCGGGGGCGTCCATGGTCAGTCGGCAATGGCGGAGGTCAGTGGGGAAATCCCCCCTGGCCCCCCTTTTCCAAAGGGGGGAGGACCACCGTGGCGCGGCGCAGGGCGAGCGCGTACCAGCGCAGGTAGCGCGGCAGCCAGCGCAGCAGCTTGAAGTTCGACTGGCCCTCGACGCGGTCGCGCCAGATGGTCGGCACCTCGCCGACCCGAAAGCCGGCGCGGTGCGCCTTGACGGTGATCTCCAGCGCCAGCTCGAAGCCGACGTCGCTCTCGATCGGCAGGCGCTCGAGCATGCTGCGGCGGTAGAGCTTGAAGGCGCTGGTCGGGTCGCTGGTCGGCAGGCCGGCGAACCAGTTCAGGCTGCGGCCGGCGGTGCGCGAGAGGAAGTTCTTCAGCGGCGGGCCGCCGATCTGCTGGCCGCCCGGCATGTAGCGCGAGGCGGCGACCACGTCGGCGCCGGCTTCCAGTTTGGCGAGCATGCGGGCGATGTCGTCGACGTCGTCCGACGCATCCGCCATCGTCACCAGCACGGCCTCGCCGCGCGCCGCGGCGAAGCCGGCGCGCATCGCCAGCGCCGGCCCGCGGCCGAGCGTGTTGTGCACGGCGCGGATCGCCGGGAAGCGCTGCCGCAGGTCGTCGACCACCGGCACGGTCGGATCGTTCGCCTCGTCGTGCACGACCAGGATCTCGTGCGGCGCCGGCGCGCGCGTCGCCAGCGTTTCCAGCGTCGCGCGGGCGTTCTCGCCCTCGCGGTAGACGGGCACGACGATCGAGAGCAGCACCGGGAAGAAAATCAAAAGGCAAAAGGCAAAAGGCAAAAGGCAAAAGTTCTGAGTCGAGCTCTCACTTTTGCCTTCTGCCTTTTGCTTTTTGCCTTTTGCCTTTCAGACCTCACGAGTCGTCAGTCGGCGAGCGAGAACACGATCCGATTGGTACCGAGCATATTCCAGATGTCGCAGACGATGGCGTTCGGCTTGGCGATCTTGCGCAGCGACTCGACACTCAAGCTGTTGAAGGCGGAGTGGTTCATCGACAGGAAGATCACCGCCGCGTCGCGCAGCGCCGCGTCGAGCGGCTCGTAGGGCAGGAAGGGATCGTGCAGGTGCAGGTCGGCGCCCTCCGCCAGCAGGATCTTCTTGAGCTTGAAGGCGAGCGAATTGCGCGTGTCGTCGATGTCCTTCTTGAACGACATGCCGAGCACCGCGACCTTGGCACCGTCGATCGGGGTGCGGGCGCGCACCTGCTCGACCAGGTAGGCCGGCGTCGTCTCGTGGATCTTCCAGGCGCTGGCGATCAGCTCGTTGTACGGGATCTTGCCGGTGAGGAAGAAGCCGTCCTTGTACAGGCACGGGCCGCCGGTGAGGCCGGGCGACTTGAGGCCGCCGCGCTTGTAGCCGCGGTTGACCGCGTCGATGATCGGGTAGACCTCGCGCCCGTGCTGGGCGGCGATCATCATGAACTCGTTCGACACCGCGAAGTCGATGTAGCGGTACATGTTGCAGAACAGCTTGGCGAGCTCGGCGCTGCGCGCGTCGACCTGGATCACGGTCGGGGTCACCAGCGCGAAGAACGCCGCCGCGCGCGCGCTGCTGGCGGCGTCGACGCCGCCGACGATCTGCGGCACCTCGGGCAGCTCGGCGAACGACTTGCCCTCGGCGATGCGCTCCGGACAGAAGGCGAGAAACAGATCGCGGCCGATCTTGAAGTCGGTGCTGCGCTCGATCAGGCGGCCGAGGTGCTCGGTCGAGCCCGGCGCCACGGTGCTGCGCAGCACCAGCAACGTGCCCTGCTTGAGGTGCGGCAACGCCGCGCGCAGCAGGTTCTCGATGGGCAGGAAGATCGGGTTGTTGAAGTCGTCGACCGGCGTGCCGAGCGTGATGACGACGGTGTCGGCCTTGGCCAGCGCGCTGAGGTCGCTGCCGGCGAAGAAGCGCGAGCCGCGCGTCGCCGCCAGCGCCTCGGCGGCGCCCTCCTCGCGGAACGGCAGGCGCCCGGCGCCGAGCGCCTCGACGGTGGCGGCGTTGTTGTCGACGCCGTGCACCGTGCAGCCGCGGTCGGCGAGGAACAACGCGAACGGCAGCCCGACCCGGCCGAGGCCGACGACGGCGACGGATTGCGCCATCTCGCTCACGCCTTCCCGATGACCTCGCGCAGGCCGGTGGCGAAGTCGATCTGCGGCTCCCAGCCGAGCAGGCGCTTCGCCTTGCTGCCGTCCGGCACGCGGCGCTTCACGTCGGAGGGGAAGCCGGTGACGAAGGTCGCCTTGAACGGCCGCTCGTCGCCCCACGCCGCGTAGATCTGCCTGGCGAGCTCGAGCATGGTGATCTCTTCCTCGTTGCCGAGGTTGAAGTCCTCGTTCACCGCCGCCGGATGATCGAGCGCCAGGACGATGCCGCGCGCGATGTCCTTGACGTGCGTGAAGCAGCGCGTCTGCGTGCCGTCGCCGAGCAGCTCGACCGGGTACTGGCCGCCGCGGATCTTCTTCACCAGGTCGGGGATGACGTGCGCGTCGCCGACCTCGTCGCCCGCCTCCTCCTCCGGTCCGATGGCGTTGAACGGGCGCAGGATCGAGTACTGGAGTCCGTACTGGTCGTGGAAGGCGCGGCAGTACCACTCGCCGATCAGCTTGCTGAACCCGTAGGCGGTAAACGGCGGCGGGATGACGCGCAGGTCCTCTTCCTTCGACGGGAAGCTGGTTGCCGACTCGAACACCATCGACGAGGAGACGAACAGCATGCGCTCCAGCCGTTCGGCCACCGCCGCCTCGAAGGTGTGCGAGTAGATCAGGTTGTTCTCGCTGAGGATCTCGGCCGGCAGCTTGTGGAAGTAGCCGATGCCGCCGATGCGCGCCGCCAGGTTGACGCAGGCGCGCGCCCCCTTGAACGCCTCGCGCGCCACGCCGGCCTGGGTGAGGTCGCCGCGGACGAACTCGACGCCGTCGGGCACGCGGCTCGACGGCTTGCTCATGTTGTCGACCACGCGCACCGCGTGGCCCTTGGCGCGCAACTGGCGCACCACTTCGCTGCCGATGAAGCCGCAGCCGCCCGTGACGACGATCATGAACCCTCTTCTTGTGCGGGAGATGTGGTTGCGATCGCGAGACCTACGCTGCCGCCGACGCTTGGGTCAAGCGTGAGGCGGTGCGCCGGTGCGCCAGTGAGCCGGTGCGCCGGTGAGTGAAGCAGGGATCTGCTCGACTCGGCCGCGACGGGTCTACCATCGCACCGGCACACCGGCATACCGGCACACCGGCGCACCGGCGCACCGGCGCACCGCCTCACCACACGCTTGCCTGTCTGCCCCGCGACAGGGCAGTGTCGAGCGTTCATGGACGAGGGGCTCTACGGCCGCTTTTTCGCCATCGAGGAGCGCTACTGGTGGTCGGTGGGCACGCGGCGGCTGTTCTTCGCCCTGCTCGACGGGCTCGCGCTGCGGCGCACGGCGCGCGTGCTCGACGTCGGCTGCGGCACCGGCATCATGCTGCACGAGCTGGCGGCGCGCTTCGACGCGCCGCTCGGGCTCGACTACTCGGCGCTGGCCCTGCAGTTCTGCCGCCAGCGCGGCCTGCGCGGCCTGGCGCGCGGCGACGCGACCCGTTTGCCGTATGCGACCGACGCGCTCGACCTGGTGCTGGCGCTCGACGTGGTGGAGCACCTCGACGACGATGGCGCCTGCCTCGCCGAGTTGGCGCGCGTCTGCCGGCCCGGCGGGCACGTGCTGGTGCACGTCCCCGCCTTCCCCTTCCTGTGGAGCGACAAGGACGTGCTCAACCACCACCGCCGCCGCTACCGGCGCGCCGCGCTGCGCCGGCTGGTCACCGGCGCCGGGCTGCAGGTGCGCCACCTGACGCACTTCAACACCACCGTCTTCCCGCTCGCCGCCGGACTGGCGCTGACGCGCCGCGAGCGCGCCCCCGGCGCGGCCGCCGACGCGCCGGCCGCCGCCGCGTCGCTCGATACGCTCTACGGCCTGCCGGCGCCGCTCAACGCCGCGCTCACCGGCATGCTCGGCCTGGAAGGCCGGCTGGCGCGGCGCCTGGCGCTGCCGTTCGGCATGTCACTGGTCTGCCTGGCGCGGAAGCCGCACGCGTGAGTCCCGCCGCCGCTCCGCTGCGCGCGCAGCAGGGTCCGGCGGCGCTGGCGGCGCTGAGCCGCGCCGTGGCGCCGACGCTGCTCGCGCTGGGACTCGCCGCGGCAACCACCTGGCTCTGGCAGCGGCTGGCGCCGGTCGGCCATCAGCCGGCGGAGCAGCTCGAATATGCCATCGTGCGCGGGCAGCTCGAGCGCGCGGAGCGCATCGCGGCGGCGACCGATGTCGTCGTGATCGGCGATTCCGCCGGGCTGATCAACATCGATCCAGCTGGGCTGAGCGCGGCGGTGGATGGCATCAGCGTCGAAGGGCTCGCCACGCTCGCCTTCGCCGGACCGCAGGGCCACGCGTTGATGCTCGATCGCTTCCGCGCGCGCGGCGGGGCGCCGCGCCGCGTGCTGCTGGCGCTCCGCGCCCTGGCGCTGCGCGGCGGTCCGAGCGAGGCGGCGGTCGAGCGCATGCTGCAGTCGCCCGAGCTGCCGCTCGCCGCCGCCACGCTCGACCGCATGCGCGATCGCCTGCAGACGCTGGTCGCCCCGTCGCTGTATCTGCCGCTGCCCGGTGCATGGAGCGACTACTACGGCGGGGTCGCGCCGCTCGATCACATGCTGCGCAGCCGCCACGGGTTCCTGCACGACCCCAACAAGTCGCTGCCGCGCCGCGTCTTTCCGCGCCTGCCGCCGTACGACCGCAACGCGGCGTTCGAGGCGCAGCTGCCGCAGCTCGCCGCCGCCATCGCCGCCATCGGCCCCGAGCGCGTGCGCCTGCTGTTGATGCCGGAGATGATCGCCTTCCGCGCCGGCCACATGGAGGCGGTCCGGGCCGAGACCATCGCGCTGCTCGAGAGCCGTCTCGGCCTCGATCCGGCGCGCCGGCTCAGCGGCCTGCCCGACGGCCTGCCGGGCGACCGCTTCGCCAGCATCACCCATCTGAACGCACTCGGCCGCGCCGAGTACAACCAGTCGCTCGCCGCGGCGCTGCGCCGCGACCGCGAGCGGTTTCCGTGGTAGCGGGCCCGTCTCGATGAGCTTCGTCAGCCTCGCCTTCGCGGTCTTCTTCCCCGTCGTGCTGGTGCTCTACCACCTGCTCGGCGCCCGCCTGCGCGCGCAGAACGCGCTGCTCCTGGCGGCCAGCTACCTCTTCTACGGCTGGTGGGACTGGCGCTTCCTCGGCCTGCTGCTGTTCACCTCGCTGGTCGACTACGCCGCGGCGCGCCTGATGGCCGAACGGCCGGCGCGGCGCGGCGTCGCGCTGGCGGTCAGCCTGTCGATGAACCTCGGCGTGCTGTTCGCCTTCAAGTACTTCGACTTCTTCGCCGACAGTCTCAACGCGCTGCTCGCGCAGTTCGGCGCGACGCCCTCGTTCACCCTGCTGCACGTCATCCTGCCGGTCGGCATCTCGTTCTACACGTTCCAGTCGATGGCCTACACCATCGACGTCTACCGCGGCGTCGTCGCCGCCGAGCGCGACCTGCCGCGCTTCCTCACCTACGTCGCCTTCTTCCCGCAGTTGGTCGCCGGCCCGATCGAGCGCGCCCGCCACATGCTGCCGCAGTTCGCCCGGCCGCGCCACGTGACGCTCGACGGCCTGCGCCGCGGGCTGTGGCTGATCGTCTGGGGCTACTACCTGAAGATCGTGCTCGGCGACGTCTCCGGCGCCTACGCCGACGCCGCCTTCCGCGTCGACCAGACCTTCGGCTGGAGCGTCATCCTCGGCACCGTCGCCTTCGGCCTGCAGATCTACGGCGACTTCAGCGGCTACAGCGCCATCGCCAAGGGCACCGCGGCGCTGCTCGGCTTCGAGCTGATGTGGAACTTCGACCGCCCGTACTGGTCGCTCGACGTGCGCGAGTTCTGGCAGCGCTGGCACATCAGCCTGAGCACCTGGCTGCGCGACTACCTGTACATACCGCTCGGCGGCAATCGACGCGGCCGGCTGCGCACCATGCTCAACCTCTTCCTCACCATGGTGCTGGGCGGCCTGTGGCACGGCGCGGCGTGGAACTTCGTGCTGTGGGGCGCCTGGCACGGCGCACTGCTCGGCGTGCACCGGGTCTACGACGCGGCGCTGCCGGCGCAGCGGCGGCTGCCGGTGCCGCTCGCCTGGGCGCTGACCACGCTGGCGGTGTTCATCGGCTGGTTCTTCTTCCGAGCCCGCTCGTGGCCGATGATCACCGGCATGACGGCGGCGCTCGGCAACCTCACCTGGACGCCGGGGCATGGCGCGTTGCTCGTCGCGCTGGCGGTGCTGATCGCGCCGGTGGCGCTGGTCGAGTGGCTGCAGGCGCGGCGCGGCGCCTGGGTGGTGGCCGATGCGCCGGTGCCGGTGCGCGTGCTCTGGGAGGCCGCCGCCCTGCTGGTGATGGTGGCGGTGATGGACCGCGTGCGCGCCGAGTTCATCTACTTCCAGTTCTGAGTGGCGATGCCCGCAGCCGCGCCCCCCACTCCGATCGCCGGCGTCGCGGCGCTGCTGGCGCTGGCGCGCGCTGCGCTGCCGACCGGCCTGGCGGTGCTGCTCGCCTTCGCCGCCGCCGACCTCTGGCAGATGCTCGACCCGATCAGCGTGCTGCCGGCGTCCGGCCGCCTGGAGGCGGCGATCGTCGGCGCGCAGCTCGACCGCGCCCGCACCATCCCGGCGGACACCGACGTGGTGACCATCGGCGACTCGGCGGGACTGATCAACATCGACCCCGGCGCGCTGCGCGCCGGGCTCGACGGGGCCAGCGTCGAGGGCCTGAACACGGTCGGCTTCGCCGGCCCGCACGGCCACGCGCGCATGCTGAACGACTTCCTCGCCCGCGGCGGCCGCCCGCAGCGGCTGCTGGTGGCGATGCGCAACCTGTCGCCGCCGAGCGGCGCCAGCGCCCGACAGGTCGAGCGGCTGTTCGTCTCGCCGCGCGCCCTGCCGCCGCCGCGCCTGCTGCCGCGCATCCGGGCGCGCCTGCAGGGCGGCGCCGAGACGCTGCTCTACCTGCCGCTGCCCGGCGCCTGGGGCGACTACTACGGCGGCGTCGAGCAGTACGACGCCTTCCTGCGCGAGCGGCACGGCTTCGTCCACGACCCCGTCCCCGCCCGCGCGACCCCCTTCCCCGTCGTCCCGCCGTTCGGGCTCAACGACACCTTCCGTGCCGAGCTGCCCGAGCTCGCCGCCGCGATCGCCGCGCTCGGCGCCGACCGCGTCCGGCTGGTGCTGATGCCGGAGAACGACGCCTGGGACGCCGAGACCACCGCGGCCGGACACGCCGCGGCGCTGCGCGAGCTGCACACGGCGCTGGGGCTCGATGCGGCGCGCCAGTTGGACGGGTTGCCGATCCGGCTGGGCCCCGAGTCGTTCGCGTCGTTCGGCCATCTCAACGCCGCAGGACGCGCCCAGCTCACCGCCGCACTGGCAGCGGCGCTGCGCCGCGATCGCGCCCGCTATCCCTGGCCGATTGCGGACCTCCAAGGGTGAGTTTTTTCTTGCCTGTGCTGGCAGGGGCTGCCTATTACAGTAAGGTCCAAGCCGTACGGGCCCGCCGGCGCCCTTCCAGCCGGTGTTCTAGGGGGAATTCGGGGATCCGGTGGCACGCGTCGCCTTCGTCAAGCTGTTCACGGGGCTGAATCTCGGGGTGTCTCAACTGTCCGGCGAGCTGCAGCTCGCCGGACACCAGTCCCTGATGATTTTCTTCAAGGATTACCGCGTCGTACCGCAGTCCGAGGTGTCGAAGTACGAGACCCCGGAGCTGTGCGGCACGTGGGTCGCGGGGCGCGGCAGGCTGATGAACTGCAACGCCTTCACGCCGATCACCGAGCGCGAGTACCAGCTCTTGATCGAGACGCTGCGCGACTTCCGCCCCGACCTGATCGGCTTCAGCCTGCCGACCGTGCCGATGCGCGAGGTGGCGGCGGTGACGCAGCGCCTGAAGCGCGAGTTCGACGTCCCGATCATCTGGGGCGGCGCCGGCCCGACCCTGGAGCCGGAGAAGTGTCTCACCTGGGCCGACCTGGTGTGCGTCGGCGAGGGCGAAGAGCTGATCGTCGAGCTGGCCGAGGCGATCGACGCCGGCCGCGAGCTGACCAGCCTGCGCGGTCTGGCCTACAAGCGCGGCGACGAGGTGGTGCGCACGCCGGCGCGGCCGATCGGCAACCTCGACGACATCGCCTTCCCCGACTTCGCCGAGTCGCGCACCGTGCACATCAACGACGACCGCCTGCGCCGCAACCTCTACATGCCGAACCTCGGCCGCCAGTATCACATCATGACCCAGCGCGGCTGCCCGTTCTCCTGCTCGTTCTGCATCGAGAGCGTGTACCAGGACATGTGGGGCAAGAAGGACTCGCTGCGCCGCCGCTCAGTCGACCTGGTGATCGAGGAGCTGGTGCAGGCCAAGCGCCGCCACAACATCGGCGCAGTGATGTTCTGGGACGACGTCTTCACCACCAATCCGCGTTGGCTGCGCGAGTTCGCGCCGCGCTACAAGGCCGAGGTCGGCCTGCCGTTCTGGTGCTACACCTACCCGCGCACCACCCGGAAGGACGACCTGCTCATCCTCAAGGACGCCGGGCTGCGCTCGGTCGGCATGGGCATCCAGTCGGGCAGCCAGCAGGTGCTCGCCGAGTACAATCGGCCGGTCGCCACCCGGCGCGCCATCGACGCGGCGCGCGACGTGATCGACTGCGGGCTCACCGGCACCTTCGAGCTCATCACCCGCGGCGAGTTCGAGACCGAGGACACCTGCCGCGAAACCTTCGAGTTCCTGCTCGACTTTCCGGCCGAGTTCCGTACGGTCGGCTTCTACCCGATGATCAAGTTCCCGACCTACGGCTACACCAGGAAGGTCGCCGACCAGGCGCAGCGCTCGCCGCTCAGCGACGCCGACTACGAGTACTGGCACCGCGCCTACCTGCTCACTCGCACCAACTGGCCGCGCCGCTTCGTGCGCGCGGTGGCCAACAACCCGCTGGTGCGCCGCTTCCCGACCGTCATGAACCCGCTGCTGCCGAAGGACCTGCCGTTCTTCTATTTCGAGCACCACGCCATCGACCTCGAGGCCGCCACCATCGGCACCTCCGAGGAAGCGACGGCACAACCGGCGAGCCCGCCGGAGCCCGACTACGTTCCGCTGCCCGCCGCCCACACCGCCAACCGCTCGAATGCGCCGGCACCCGGCGTGATGATCGACTGAGGGTCGCTCTCCGCATGGCTCGCGTTGCTCTGATCAAACCGTTCACCGGTCTCAACCTCGGCGTCTCGCAACTCGCCGGCGAGCTGCGGCGCGCCGGACACGACGCGCAGATCATCTACTTCAAGGACTACATCATCGTGCCGCAGGCCGAGGCGGTGCACTACCCGCAGAACGACCTGTGCGGCATCTGGGTGGCGGCGCGCGCCAACGAGATGAACTGCAACTGCTACAAGCCGTTCACCGCGCGCGAGTATGAGTTGCTGTTCGACACGCTGCGCCGCTTCCAGCCCGACCTGATCGGCCTCAGCCTGTGCTCGGTGCCGTTCCGCGAGTGCGCCGAGATCACCGCCCGCATCAAGCAGCAGTTCGACGTGCCGGTGATCTGGGGCGGCTCGGGCGCGACGCTGGAGCCGGAGCGGGCGCTGCAGCACGCCGACCTGGTCTGCACCGGCGAAGGCGAGGGCCTGATCGTCGACCTCGCCGAAGCGCTGGACGCCGGCCGCGACTACTCGCGCACGCCGAATCTCGCCTTCAAGCGCGACGGACAGGTGGTGCGCAATCCCAACCGCCCGATGGTCGACCTCGAGGCGATCGCGATCCCCGACTTCGATCCGGCGCACACCGTCTACATCAACGACGATCGGCGCTTCTACGACGTCTACCCGCCCAACCTCGGCCGCCAGTACCACATCATGACCCAGCGCGGCTGTCCCTACTCGTGCTCGTTCTGCATCGAGAGCTGGTACCAGGACGAGTACGGCAAGAAGGATTCGCTGCGCCGCCGGTCGGTCGATGCGGTGATCCAGGAGCTGGTGCAGGCGAAAGCGAAGTACGGCGTCGGCGCCGTGATGTTCTACGACGACGTCTTCACCAGCCACCCGAAGTGGCTGCGCGAGTTCGCGCCGCGCTACAAGGCCGAGGTCGGCCTGCCGTTCTGGTGCTACACCTACCCGCGCACGACGCGGAAGGACGACATCCTGATGCTCAAGGACGCCGGCCTGTCGTCGGTGACCATGGGCGTGCAGTCGGGCAGCATGGAAGTGCTGAAGGAGTACAACCGCCCGGTGCCGCTGCAGATGGCGATCGACGCGGCGAACATCCTGGTCGAGTGCGGCGTGCCGGCCTTCTTCGACCTCATCACCCGCAGCCCGTCGGAGACCGAGGCGACCTGTCGCGGCACCTTCGAGTTCCTCGTCGACTTCCCGCGCGAGATGCAGACGGTCGGCTTCTACCCGATGGTGAAGTTCCCCGGCTACAGTTACACCAAGCGCACCGAGGACCTGAATGCGGTGCTGACCGACGCCGACTACTATTACTACCACAAGCTCTACCTGCTGACCCGGACGGCGCTGCCGCGCGAGGTCGTGCGCGGGCTGGGCGCCTCGCCGACCATCCGGCGCGAGCCCGACCTGCTCGACCCGCTGCTGCCCGACAAGCTGCCGTTCTTCTATCTCGACAACTACGCCCTCGACCTGTCGACCGCCTTCGGCTCGACGACCGATCTCGACGACGACCGCGTGCCCGCCGCGCCCAACGCGCCGCTGGCCGCGGTGGGGTGAGCGGAGAAACGTCCGGCATGGCACGCGTCGCACTGGTCAAGCTCTTCACCGGCCTCAACCTCGGCGTCTCGCAGCTCGCCGGCGAGCTGCGCCGCGCCGGCCACGAGGTGATCATCGTCTACCTGAAGGACTTCCTCGTCGTCCCGAAGGAAGAGGCGCATCAGTACCTGATGACCGACTACCCGGGCGTCGCCGTCTCGGCGCGCGCCAAGGAGTTCGTCTGGAACTGCTACGCGCCGGTGTCGGCGCGCGAGTACGAGTTGCTGATCGACACGCTGCGCGAGTTCAATCCCGACCTGATCGGCTTCAGCCTCACCTCGCTGCCGCTGACCCCGGCGGCCGAGATCACCGCCAAGCTGAAGGAGCATTTCAGCTGCCCGGTCATCTGGGGCGGCTCCGGCCCGACCCTGGAACCCGAGCGCTGCATCGAGCACGCCGACATGCTGTGCATCAACGAGGGCGAGGAGCTGATCGTCGAGCTCGCCCGGCGGCTCGACGCCGGCGAGGACTGCTCGACCATTCCCGGCCTGTGGATGAAGCGCGGCGACCGGGTGGTGAAGAACCCCGCCGGGGCGCTCATGGACCTCGAGCGCGCGGCGATGCCGAGCTTCGACCCGGCGCACACCTACTACATCAACGACGACCAGCTGCGCCCGCACGTCTACCCGCCCAACCTCGGCCGCCAGTACATCATCATGACCACGCGCGGCTGCCCGTTCTCGTGCTCGTTCTGCATCGAGAGCGTCTACCAGGACATGTTCGGCAAGAAGGGCTCGCTGCGCCGGCGCTCGGTGGACGTGGTGATCGAGGAGCTGGTCCAGGCCAAGCAGAAGCACGACATCACCCAGGTGATGTTCTACGACGACGTCTTCACCACCCACCGCGAGTGGCTGCGCGAGTTCGCGCCGCGCTACAAGGCCGAGGTCGGCCTGCCGTTCTGGTGCTACACCTACCCGACCACGACGCGGCCCGACGACCTGGCGCTGCTCAAGGATGCCGGCTGCGTCTCGATGACCATGGGTATCCAGTCGGGCAGCGCCCGCATCCTGCGCGAGAAGTTCAACCGCCCGGTCGACCAGCAGAAGGCGATCGAGGCGTCGCAGATGATCGTCGACGCCGGCATCACCGGCTTCTTCGACCTGATCACCCGCGTCGAGTTCGAGACCGAGGCGGACCTGCGCGCCACCTTCGACTTCCTCGTCGACCTGCCGCAGGGCATGAAGTCGGTCGGCTTCGGCAACATGACCTCCTTCCCCGGCTACGGCTACTCGGCCCGGGTGAAGCAGGAACAGGCCCGGCTGCAGGTCAGCGACCGCGACTACGAGTACTACCACAAGCTCTACTTCCTCACCCGCACCGAGCTGCCGCGCTGGATGATCCGCGCCATCGGCCGCATGGGGATCTTCCGCCGCTATCCGTCGCTGATCGACCGCTTCCTGCCCGAGCAGCTGCCGAGCTTCTTCCTGGTCGACAACGACGACGCGCGGCGCCGGCAGAACATGGTCGACCTCGGCCACGCCCAGGGCGTGCGCCCCGACCGGCCGGCCTCCGCCGCCGCCTGAGCGCGGCGGCGGCGCCTCAGGCGCGCTTGCGCAGCACCAGGTAGGCCTCGGTCGGGCCGACGGCGGGATCGCGCAGCGCTGCCGCCACCGCGTCCTGCAGGCACGCCGCCGCGGCCGGGGCCTCGCGCCGCAGCGCGGCGAGGTCGACGTGCCGGTCGAGCGCTCCGAACGGCGCCGCGTCGACGCGGTGCAGCAGCTCGAAGCGCTGCAGCGCCAGCGGCAGCAGCGCGTCGGAGCGCACCGCGCAGAACGGGCTGAGCAGGTGCGGCGGCGGCGGCGCCAGCCCGGCGCCGCGGCGCAGGTGCGCCGGCACCGCGGCCAGCGCCGCCGCCGCCCGCCCCAGGCGGCGCGCCGTGTACTGCATGCGGCGCTCGCCG
>JANRJF010000351.1:0-15501 GCA_033764095.1 Deltaproteobacteria bacterium
CATGACGCACTTCCGCATCCCGGTGATCAAGGACGGCATGGACATGGACGCCATCATCAAAGAGGGCGGCCACATGCTCGCGACGATGAACCCCAACCCCAGGATGATGGAGCGCATCAACCCGATCGAGCTCAACGGCGGTCAGGGAGCCGAGCGCCTGTGCGACCGCTACGACATCACGCGCAGTGAGCTCGACGCATGGGCGCTGCTGAGCCACCAGCGCGCCGTCGCCGCGCAGGCGGCGGGTCGCTTCGCCGACGAGATCGTGCCGGTCGAGGGCGTGACACCGGAGGGCGAGCCGCGCCAGTTCGATCGCGACCAGGGTCCCCGCGCCGACACCACGCTGGAGCGCATCGCCGGGCTGCAGCCGATCTATCGCGCCGACGGTCGGATCACAGCCGCCGCCGCGTCGGGCCAGGCGGACGGCGCCGCGGTGTGCGTCGTCATGTCGCGCCGCGAGGCGGCACGGCGCGGCCTGCGGCCGCTGGCGCTGCTGCACACCATCGCCACCGGCGCCTGCGATCCGCGGGATCTCATCTACTCGGCGATTCCGGCGACGCACCGCGCCTTCCAGCGCGCCGGCCTGGGCATGGCGGACATGGACCTGGTGGAGATCAACGAAGCGTTCGCCTGCGCGCCGATCGCACTGATGCGCGAGTTCAAAATGGCGGCGCGCGATGCCGACAAGATCAACGTCAATGGCGGCGCCTGCGCGCTCGGCCACCCGGTCGGCGCCTCGGGCGCCCGCCTGGTCGGCACGCTGGCGTTGGAGATGCGGCGCCGCGGCGCGCGCTATGGCCTGGCGACCATCTGCGGCGGCATGGGCCAGGGCGCCGCGACGATCCTGGAAGGCTGTTAGGGGGTTCGGCTGTTGGCCGGTAGAGGACTGCGGTCGGGAGTTGACCCTCGACCGCAGACCCCTGACAGCGTAACCGCCTAAGGCGTAGCAGCCTCAGGCCGGCGGCAGCGCCGACTTGGCGGCCGCCTCTTCCTTCTTCTGCACCGCGCGGCGGCGGCGCTCTTTCTTCTTCTCGGCCTCGTTGCGGGCGCGGTCGCCGCGCTCGACCAGCTCGATCAGCGAGATCGCGGCGTTGTCGCCGACACGAGCGCCGAGCTTGGTGATGCGCGTGTAGCCGCCGGGGCGCGAGGCGAAGCGTGGAGCGATCTCGTCGAACAGCTTCTTCACCATCGCATGGCCGCGCACGAACGCGGCCGCCTGCCGGCGCGCGTGCAGAGTGTTGCGCTTGCCGAGCGTGATCATCTTGTCCACCCAGCGGCGCATCTCCTTCGCCTTGGCGTCGGTGGTCTGCACGTGCTCGTGCTGCAGCAGCGACGTGACGAGGTTGCGCAGCAGCGCCTTGCGGTGCGCGCTGGTGCGGTTGAGCTTGCGGCCGGCTTTCAGGTGTCGCATGACGGGGTCCTCGGATCGCGCCGCTTACGCGCTCTCCTTCTCGCGCGCGAGCCGCTTGTCGAGCTCCTCGCGGCCGGGGAAGTTCTCGATGTGCATGCCGAAGTCGAGGCCCATCTCGCGCAGGATCTCCTTGATCTCGTTGAGCGATTTGCGGCCGAAGTTCTTCGTCTTCAGCATCTCCGCCTCGCTGCGCTGCACCAGCTCGCCGATGTACTTGATGTCGGCGTTCTGCAGGCAGTTGGCCGAGCGGACGGACAGCTCGAGCTCGGCGACCGGGCGGAAGAGGTTCTCGTTGAGGGTCGGCGACGCGGCCTCTTCCTCGGCCTGCATCTCCGCCGTCTCTTCGAAGTTGATGAAGATGGCGAGCTGGTCCTGCAGGATGCGGGCGGCGTAGGCGACGGCGTCGTCGGGCCGCACGCTGCCGTCGGTCCACACCTCGACGGTGAGCTTGTCGTAGTCGGTGCGCTGGCCGACGCGCGCGTTGGTGACGGTGTAGTTCACCTTGCGCACCGGCGAAAAGATCGAGTCGATCGGCACCGTGCCGACCGGCGCCTCCGCGTCCTTGTTGCGGTCGGCGGACACGTAGCCGCGGCCCATCTTGATGGTCAGCTCGGCCTGCAGGCGACCTTCCTTCGACAGCGTCGCGATCGGGTGCTCCGGGTTGAGGATCTCGAGGTTCGGACCACCCTGAATGTCGGCGGCGCGCAGCACGCCCTCGCCCTTCTTGTCGATCGTCGCATGCGCCACCAGGCCGTCGTGCAGCTTGAGGCGCACCTCCTTGAGGTTGAGGACGATGTCCGTGACGTCCTCGCGCACGCCCGGCAGGCTGGCGAACTCGTGCAGCACGCCCTCGACCTTGACGGCGGTGATCGCCGCGCCCTGCAGCGACGACAGCAGCACGCGCCGCAGCGCGTTGCCGATGGTCGTGCCGAAGCCGCGCTCGAACGGCTCGCCGACGAACTTGCCGTAGGTGGGCGTGAGGCTCTTCTCGTCCGACTCGAGGGTCTGCGGCTTGAGGAGATCACGCCAGTTGCGTTGTGGCTGCATGTATTACGCCTCCAAGGGGGGAGTGGCTGACTTACTTCGAGTAGAGCTCGACAATGAGCTTCTCGTTGATCGGCATGGTGAGCTCGGCGCGGGTCGGCAGCGCCTTGACGCGCGCCGAGAAGCCTTCCTTGTTCACCTCGACCCAGTCCGGCGCGCCGCGGTGCTCGGCCTGCGCCAGCGCCTCCTGCAGGCGAGTGACCGCCTTGCTGCGCTCGCGCACGGTCACCACGTCGCCCGCCTTGAGCAGCGCCGACGGGATGTTGACCTTGTGCCCGTTGACCAGGAAGTGCCCGTGCCGCACCAACTGGCGCGCTTCCGAGCGCGAGGTCGAGAAGCCCATCCGGTAGATCATGTTGTCCAGCCGGCGCTCGAGCAGCTGCAGCAGGATTTCGCCGGTGATGCCGCGCGAGCGCTCAGCCATGGTGAAGTAGCGGCGGAACTGCCCCTCCAGCACGCCGTACATGCGCTTCACCTTCTGCTTCTCGCGCAGCTGCAGCGCGTACTCGGAGAACTTCGGCCGCTTCTGGCCGTGGTCGCCAGGCGGGTAGTTGCGGCGCTCGATGGCGCACTTGTCGGTGTAGCAGCGCTCGCCCTTCAGGTAGAGCTTGATCGCCTCGCGACGGCAGAGGCGGCAGACGGAATCGGTATAGCGGGCCACGGCGGCTCCTTACACGCGCCGCCGCTTGGGAGCGCGGCAGCCGTTGTGGGGGATCGGGGTGACGTCGCGGATGATCGTGATGTGGAACCCCGCGCTCTGCAGCGAGCGTAGGGCCGACTCGCGACCGGCGCCAGGCCCCTTGACGTGCACCTGGACGTTGCGCACGCCGGAGTCCATCGCCTTCTTTGCCGCCGCGTCGGCGGCGAGCTGGGCGGCGAACGGCGTCCCCTTGCGCGAGCCCTTGAACCCGACCGCGCCGGCGCTCGACCAGGCGAGCACGTTGCCGACCTGGTCGGTGATCGTGACCAGCGTGTTGTTGAACGTCGAGTGGATGTGCACGACGCCGTCGCTGACGACGCGCTTCTGCTTCTTCTTCTTGGGCGTCGCCTTGTCGGCGGGCTTGGTCGTAGCCATGCGTGAATGCTCCTCGCGTCGCGCGGCTTACTTGGCCGGCGCCTTCTTCTTGCCGGCGATGGCGCGGCGCGGCCCCTTGCGCGTGCGGGCGTTGGTGTGGGTGCGCTGACCGCGCACGGGCAGATTGCGGCGGTGACGCAGGCCGCGATAGGTCCCGGTATCCATGTGGCGCTTGATGTTGAGCGCGACGTCGCGGCGCAGGTCGCCCTCGACCTTGTAGCTCTGGTCGATGACCTGGCGGATGCGCACCACCTCGTCGTCGTTGAGCTCCTCGCTCTTCTTGTTCGGGTCGATTCCCGCCTTCGACAGGATCTCGTTCGACAGCGAGCGGCCGATGCCGAAGAGGTAGGTGAGGCCGATCTCGATCCGCTTGTTACGCGGCAGATCCACGCCAGCGATACGCGCCATACGATAGCTCCCGGTTCCTCAGCCCTGCCGCTGCTTGTGGCGCGGGTTCTTGCACAACACCCGCACCACGCCCTGACGGCGGACGACTTTGCAGTCCTTGCAGATCTTCTTGACCGATGCCCTGACTTTCACGTTGGTCTCCTGGGCGGCGCGGCTCAGGCCGCGCGGCCGGCCTCCAACCGGGCGAGGACACGATCGAGCACGTCGTGCGCGCTGCCGGTGCCCTCGATCTCACGCAGCAGGCCGCGCGAACGGTAGAAGGCGGCGAGCGGCGCCGTCGAGCGATCGTACACGTCGAGCCGCGCGTGGATGGTTTCCTCGCGGTCGTCCTCGCGCTGGTAGAGCGCACCGCCGCAGCGGTCGCAGATGTTCTCCTGACGGGGCGGATCGAAGGCGACGTGGAACATCGCCCCGCACTGACGGCACGTGCGCCGCCCGCTCAACCGCCGCACCAGCTCGTCGCGCGGCACGTCCAGGCTGACGACGTGATCGAGCGGCACGTGCTGCTCACCCAGCATCTGCTCCAGCGCCTCGGCCTGGTCGACGGTGCGCGGGAAGCCGTCGAGCATGAAGCTCGGCCGCGTTCCGGTCTCCTGCAGGCGGTGGTCGATCATGCCGATCACCAGGCGGTCGGGAACCAGCTCGCCGCGGTCCATGTACTGCTTGGCCGCCAGGCCGAGCTCGGTCCGCGACGCCACCGCGGCGCGCAGCAGGTCTCCCGAGGAGATGTGGGTCATGCCGGTGCGTTCCTGCATCAGCTTGGCTTGGGTGCCCTTGCCCGCTCCGGGCGGGCCCATGAGAATGACGCGCATTGCCCTGTGCGCTCCCGCGTGTGCCTCACGTGCCGCGCCGGCCACGCAGCCGGCCCTTGCGCATGAAGCCCTGGTAGTTGCGCGTCAGGATGTGGGTCTCGATCTGCGCCACGGTGTCGAGCGCGACGCCGACGACGATCAGCAGCGCGGTGCCGCCGAAGTAGAAGGGTACGTTCAACTGCGCGATCAGGATGGTCGGTAGCACGCACACCGCGGCAATGTAGATGGCGCCGACCAGGGTGATGCGGGCGAGCACCCGGTCGATGTACTCCGCCGTGCGCGGTCCCGGGCGGATGCCGGGGATGAAGCCGCCGAACTTCTTCATGTTCTCGGCGACGTCCGAGGTGTTGAAGGTGACCGCCGTGTAGAAGTAGCTGAAGAAGATCACCAGCGCGACGAAGATCAGGTCGTAGACCAACCCGCCGCGGCTCAGCAGGCCGCTTGCCGCCTGCGCCCACGGGTGCTGGATGAACTGCGCGATGGTGGCCGGGAAGACCAGCAGCGACGAGGCGAAGATCGGCGGGATGACGCCGGCGGTGTTGAGCTTCAGCGGCAGGTGCGAGCTCTGCCCGCCGTACATGCGGCGGCCGACGACGCGTTTGGCGTACTGCACCGGAATGCGCCGCTGCCCGCGCTCGACGAAGATGATGACGCCGACGATTGCCACCATGAAGGCGGCGAGCAGCGCCAGCATCAGGATCCCCAACTCGCCCTCGCGGACGAACTGGATGGTGGTCAGCACCGCCGACGGCAGGTTGGCGACGATGCCCGCGAAGATCAGCATCGAGATGCCGTTGCCGATGCCGCGCTCGGAAATCTGCTCGCCGATCCACATCAGGAACGCGGTGCCGGAGGCGAGCGTGATGATGGTCATGACGCGGAACGCCCAGCCCGGGTCGTAGACGATCGCCGCGCCACCAGGCGACGACAGCTTCTCCAGCCCGACGCTGATGAAGAAGCCCTGCACGATCGCCAGCACGACGGTGCCGTAGCGGGTGTACTGCGTGATCTTGCGCCGCCCGACCTCGCCTTCCTTCGACAGGCGCTCGAGATGCGGAATGACGACGGTCATCAGCTGCAGAATGATCGACGCGCTGATGTAGGGCATGACGCCAAGCGCGGCGATGGAGAACTGTTCCAGCGCCCCGCCCGACAGCAGGTTCACCATGCCGAGCATCGAGTTGTTCACCTGTTCGAAGAACTCGGCGAGCGCCTGGCTGTCGATGCCGGGAGTCGGGATGGCGACCACGACGCGGTACACCGCCAGCATCCCCAGCGTGAACAGCAGCCGGCGGCGCAACTCGGGAATGCGCCCGGCGTTGGCGAACCCTTCAAGCACCGGTGATCACCTCGGCGCTGCCGCCGGCGGCGGCGATACGCTCCTTCGCCGACGCGCTGAAGGCGTGTGCCTTGATCGTGAGCGCCTTGCTGAGCGTGCCCTGCCCGAGGACCTTGATCGGGCGCTTGGCGCGCACCAGGCCCTTGGCGACCAGCGCCGCCGCATCGACGACCGCGCCGCTCTCGAAGGCGGCGTCGAGCTTGGCGAGGTTCACCACCGCCATCTCCTGGCGGAACGGGTTGTGGAAGCCGCGCTTCGGCAGGCGGCGTTGCAGCGGCATCTGGCCACCCTCGAAGCGCGGGTGCGTGTTGCCGCCGGAGCGCGCGCCGCGGCCCTTGTGGCCGCGGCCCGAGGTCTTGCCGAGGCCGGAGCCCGGACCGCGCCCGAGCCGCTTGCGCGGCTGGCGGGATCCGGGGGCGGGACGGAGATCGCTGAGATCCATGTCTTAGCCCTCCACCCGGACCAGGTGCTGCACCTTCTTGATCATGCCCAGGGTGGGCGCGTCGCCGCGCACCTGAACCTGCTTGCCGCGCCGCGTCAGGCCGAGCCCCTTCAGCGTCTGGCGCTGGCGCTCGGTCTGGCCGATCGGGCTGCCGATCAAAGTCACCGTTACCTGTTTTGCGTCCGCCATCACGTCCTCAGGCGTTCAGCTCGGCGACCGTCTTACCGCGGCGTGCCGCCACCTGATCCGCCGTCTGCAACTCTTTCAGTGCCGCGATGGTCGCCTTCACCATGTTGTGCGGGTTGCGCGAGCCGAGGCACTTGGTCAGCACGTTGCGCAGGCCGGCAAGCTCGACCACCGCGCGCACGCCGCCGCCGGCGATCACGCCGGTGCCGTCGCTGGCCGGGCGCAGCAGCACGCGGCCGGCGCCGAAGCGCCCCTGCACCTCGAACGGCACCGTGCCGTCGACCAGCGGGACCGTGACCAGCGACTTCTTTGCCGCCTCGATCGCCTTGCGGATCGCCTCCGGCACTTCCTTCGCCTTGCCGAGCCCGAAGCCGACGCGTCCGTTCGAGTCGCCGACGATGACCAGCGCGCCGAAGCTGAAGCGCCGACCGCCCTTCACTACCTTGGCGACACGGTTGATGTGGACGACCTTCTCCTTGAACTCGACACCCTGAATCTCGATTCGATCGCGGCCGCGGCCGCCTCCACCAAAGGCCATCGTATGCTCCTCAGAACTGCAGCCCGGCGGCGCGTGCGCCCTCGGCCACTTCCTTGACTCGCCCGTGGTAGAGAAAGCCGTTGCGATCGAACACCACTGCGGTGATCTGCTTCTGCTGGCAGAGCTGCGCGATGCGCTCGCCGATCTGGCGCGCGGCGGCCTTGTTGCCGCCCTTGCTGCCGTCCAGCGCGAGGCTCGAGGCGGCAACCAGCGTGCGGCCGGTCTCGTCGGAGATCACCTGCGCGTAGATGTGCTTGTTGCTGCGGAACACGCAGAGCCGCGGCCGCGCGTTGGTCCCCCGCACGCTGCGCCGCACCCGCGCCTGCCGGCGCTGGCGGGCCACCGCCGTCTTCAGCGTCGTCATATCTATCTCCCGCCGGCGCCGGCGGCCTTGCCCGCCTTGCGCCGGATGTGCTCGTCGGCGTACTTGACGCCCTTGCCCTTGTACGGCTCGGGCGGACGCAGCGCGCGGATCTGCGCGCTCACCTCGCCGAGCAGCTGCCGATCGTTGCCCTCGAGCGTCACCACCACCTGGCGGTCGATCTTGACCTCGATGCCCGGCGGCAGCTGGTAGACGATCGGATGCGAGTATCCGAGGCTGAACTGGATCGCCCGCCCCTTCACCTCGGCGCGATAGCCGACGCCGACGATCTCCAGCACGCGCGTGAAGCCGGTGCTGAGGCCGGTGACGCTGTTGGCGATCAGTTTGCGGGTGAGCCCGTGCAGCGCACGCGACTGGCGGTCGTCGCCGTCGCGCGTCACCGTCACCGTGCCATCCGCCACCGACACGCCGATGCGCGGCGGCAGGGCGTGCTGCGCCTTGCCCTTGGGGCCCTCGACCAGCACGGTCGTGCCCTGCGGTTTCACCGTCACGCCCTTGGGCAGCGCGATCGGCAGTCGTCCGATTCGTGACATGATTCGCTCACCACACCGAGCAGAGCAGCTCGCCACCGACGTTGCGGCGTGCCGCTTCGCGGTCGACCAGCACGCCGAGCGGCGTCGAGACGATGTGAATGCCGAGGCCGGCGCGCACGCGCGGCATGGCCTTGGCGCCCACGTAGATGCGCTGGCTCGGGCGGCTGATGCGGCGGACGCCGGTGATCGCTGGCCGGTTGGCCTGATCGTAGCGCAACCAGACGCGCAGTTCCTTCTTCACCGCGCCCGCCTCGACCAGGCTGACCTCCTGCAGGAACCCCTCGGCCACCATCACCTTGGCGATGTTCTCTTTGATCACCGACCAGGGGCAGTCGATGAACTCCTTGCGCGCGTGTACGCCGTTGCGCACGCGGGTCAGGAGATCGGCGATCGGATCAGTCATCGACATGATCGGGTCCTCACCAGCTCGCCTTGGTCAGGCCGGGGATCTGCCCCCGACGCGCCAGGTCGCGCAGGCACAGGCGGCAGAGGTTGAAGCGACGGAAGAACGCGCGCGGGCGACCGCACTGCGGGCAGCGATTGTAGGCGCGCACTTTGAACTTCGGCGGGCGCTGCGCCTTGATGCGGAGACAGGTCTTGGCCACGGATCCTCCTACGCGCGGAACGGCATCCCGAGCGCCTGCAGCAGGGCCTTGCCCTCGGCGTCGGTACTGGCGGTGGTGACGATCGACACCGTCAGGCCACGCACCTTGTCGATCTTCTCGAGATCGATCTCGGGGAAAATGATTTGCTCGCGCACGCCGAGCGAGTAGTTGCCCCGCCCGTCGAAGGCGCGGTCGGAGACGCCGCGGAAGTCGCGCACGCGCGGCAGCGCCAGGCTCATCAGGCGGTCGAGGAACTCGTACATCCGCTCGCCGCGCAATGTCACCATGCAGCCGATCGCCATGTTCTCGCGCAGCTTGAAGTTGGCGATCGCCTTGCGCGACTTGGTGACCACCGGCTTCTGGCCGGTGATGGCGGTGAGCTCGGCAACCGCCGAGTCCATCACCTTGGCGTTCTGGATCGCCTCGCCGAGCCCCATGTTGAGCACGACCTTCTCGAGGCGCGGCACCTGGTTCACGTTGCCGTACCCCATCTCCTTCATGAGATGGGGCACGACGTCCTTCTTGTACTTTTCACGCAGACGCGGGGACATGCGGTTCACCGATCCAGCTGGTCGCCGCAGCGACGGCAGACGCGCACACTGCGTCCGTCCTCGAGCAGGCGCTTGCCCATGCGCACCGGCGCGTTGCACTTGTCGCACAGGATCATGAGGTTGGAGAGGTGGATGCCCGCCTCCTTCTCGACGATGCCCGATGCGCCCTGCGCGGTGCGCGCCTTCTGATGCCGCTTGACCATGTTGAGGCGCTCGACCAGCGCCCGATCCTTCGCCGGCAGGACGCGCAGCACCTTGCCGCTCTTGCCGCGCTCGCGGCCGGCGATGACCATCACCGTATCGTTCTTCTTGATGCGCGCGCGCATGCCCGGCTCCTCAGAGCACCTCGGGGGCGAGCGACAGGATCTTCATGAACTGCTTGGCGCGCAGCTCGCGGGCCACCGGCCCGAAGATGCGCGTGCCAACCGGTTCACGCTGATTGTCGATGAGCACCGCCGAATTGCTGTCGAACTTGATGTACGAGCCGTCCGCCCGGCCGACTTCCTTGGCGGTACGCACGATCACCGCCTTCATCACGTCGCCCTTCTTCACCTTCGAATTCGGGCTCGCCTCTTTCACCGACACGACGATGATGTCGCCGAGCGAGGCATAGCGCCGGCGCGAGCCGCCGAGCACCTTGATGCACAACACCCGGCGGGCGCCCGAATTGTCGGCGACGTCCAGCACCGTCTCCGTCTGAATCATGACCTCAGCTCGCCTTCTCGAGGATCTGGCGCACGCGCCAGCGCTTGTCCTTGCTGAGCGGCCGCGTCTCGGTGATCACGACGCGATCGCCGATGCCGCAGCCATTCTGCTCGTCGTGCGCCTTGTACTTGGCGCGGCGCTTCACGTACTTCTTGTACTGCGGGTGCTTGACCAGCCGCTGGACCACGACCACGACGGTCTTGTCCATCTTGTTGCTGACCACCACCCCTTCTCGGGTCTTGGCTCTGCCGCGCTCCATTACTGTCCTCGTCCTGCCGCGGCGCGCGCCCGCTGGCCCTGAATCGTCTTGATCCGCGCAATGTCCCGCCGCGTCTTGGCCAGCGCCGCCGGATTCTCGAGCTGGTTGGTCCCGCGCCGCAGGCGGAAGCGGAACAACGCCTCCTGCAGCTCCTCCGCGCGTGCGGCGAGCTCCTGATCGCTCAGATCGCGCACTTCACTAGCTCGCATGACCGGCTCCCGGGCGCTGCAGGAACTGCGTCGGAATCGACAGCTTGTGCGCTGCCAGCCGCATGGCCTCCTTGGCCACCTCCTCGGTGACGCCCTCCATCTCGAAGATGATGCGCCCCGGGCGGATGACGGCGACCCAGGTCTCCGGGTTGCCCTTGCCCTTGCCCATGCGGGTTTCCGCCGGCTTCTTGCTCAACGGCTTGTCGGGGAAGACACGGATCCACACACGCCCGCCGCGCTTGATGTGACGGGTGAGGGCGATACGGGCCGCCTCGAGCTGGCGCGACGACATCCAGCCGCGGTCGACCGCCTGCAGGCCGTAGTCGCCGAAGGCCAGCGTCGCGCCGCGGTAGGCGGTGCCGCCACGGCGTCCCTTCTGGACCTTGCGATGTTTGACTTTCTTCGGTGCGAGCATGACTCGGTCTCCGCCCGGCGATCAGACGCCGAGCGCGGTCTTGGTGGGGTCTTCCTCGTGGCGGGAGAGGATCTCGCCGCGGAAGATCCAGACCTTGACGCCGATGACGCCGTAGGTGGTCTTGCCCTCGGCGAGGCCGTAGCTGATGTCGGCGCGCAACGTGTGCAGCGGCACGCGCCCTTCACGATACCACTCGGAACGCGCGATCTCGGCGCCGCCGAGGCGCCCGGCGCAGTGGACCTTGATGCCCTGCGCGCCCATGCGCATGCCGCGGCTCACCGCCTCCTTCATCGCGCGGCGAAAGGCGACGCGGCGCTCGAGCTGCAGCGCGACGTTCTCCGCCACCAACTGTGCATCGAGGTCGGGACGGCGCACCTCGTGGATATTGATGAACGTTTCCTTCTGCGTCAGCTTGGCCAGCTCCGACTTGAGCTTCTCGATCTCGGCGCCCTTCTTGCCGATCACGATGCCGGGACGCGCGGTGTAGATGTTGATCTTTGCCTTGCTGGCGGCGCGCTCGATCTCCACCTTCGAGATACCGGCGTGGTAGAGGCGCTCCTTGAGGAACTTACGCAGCTTGAGGTCCTCGTGCAGCAGGTCGCGATAGTCGCGACGCGCGAACCACTTCGAATCGCTCGACTCGATGACGCCGAGGCGGAACCCGCGCGGATGTACTTTCTGGCCCATCTCGACTCCTAGCGCTCGTCGACGACGACGGTGACGTGGGAAGTGCGCTTGTGCAGCGGCGTGGCGCGGCCGTGCGCGCGCGGCAGGAAGCGCTTCGCGGTCGGCCCGCCATCCACCTGAATGCGCTTGATGTAGAGCTGGTCGACGTCGACCCGCTGGGTGTTCTCGGCGTTGGCGACGGCGGATTTGAGCGCCTTCACCAGCAACGGCGCGGCCTTCTTGCGCAGGTGCTGGAGCATGCCAATGGCGTCGCCGACACGCTTGCCACGCACCAGGTCGGCGACCAGCCGGACCTTCTGCGGCGACATGCGCATGTGGCGATAGACGACGCGCGCTTCCATCGCTTACCCCTTGCCCTTCACGTCCGCCTTGCGGTCGCCGGAATGCCCGTGGAAGGTGCGCGTCGGCGAGAACTCACCGAGCTTGTGGCCCACCATGTTCTCGGAGACGTAGACGGGGATGAACTTGCGGCCGTTGTGCACGGCGAACGTATGCCCGATCATCTCCGGAATGATCGTCGACCGGCGCGACCACGTGCGCACGATGCGCTTGTCGCCCGCCGAGTTGAGCGCTTCGACTTTCTTCACCAGGTGGCCGTCGATGAACGGCCCTTTCTTGATCGAGCGTGCCACGGTGGCTCCTCTTACCCGCGCCGCTTGACGATGTAGCGGTCGGTGCGCGGGTTGTGGCGCGTGCGGTAGCCCTTGGCCGGCTGGCCCCACGGCGACTGCGGATGATTGCCCTTCGACTTGCCCTCGCCACCGCCGTGCGGATGGTCCACCGGGTTCATGGCGACGCCGCGCACACTCGAGCGCCGCCCCTTCCAGCGCGAGCGTCCGGCCTTGCCGATCGAGACGTTGGCGTGGTCGACGTTGCCGATCTGGCCGATGGTGGCGCGGCAGGCGGCCTGCACCAGGCGCAGCTCGCCGGAACCGAGCTTGAGCAGCGCCATGCTGCCTTCCTTCGCCATCAGCTGGATCGCCGCACCGGCGCTGCGCCCCAGCTGGCCACCGCGACCCGGCCGCATCTCGACGTTGTGAACCGTGGTGCCGAGCGGGATGTTGCTGAGCGGCAGCGCGTTGCCGGGCTTGATGTCGGCCCCCGGGCCGGACACCACCTGGGCGCCGACCTTGAGACCCACCGGCGCGAGAATGTAGCGCTTCTCGCCGTCCACGTAATGCAGCAATGCCAGGCGCGCCGAGCGGTTCGGATCGTATTCGATCGCCGCGACGCGCGCCGCGATGCCGTCCTTCGAGTTGCGCGCGAAGTCGATCACCCGGTAGCGGCGCTTGTGACCGCCGCCGCGGTGCCGCGCGGTCATCTTGCCGAGCGCGTTGCGGCCACCGGTGCGCTTGCGCGGCTCGAGCAGCGAACGCTCCGGCGTCGTCTTGGTGATCTCGCTGAAGTCCGCCACCGACATGCCGCGGCGGCCGGCCGAGGTCGGCTTGTAATTCCGAATGGGCATGGCGTTCCTACACGTTCTCGAAGAAGTCGATGCGCTGGCCCTCGGCGAGCGTCACGTAGGCCTTCTTCCACGCCGGCCGGCGGCCGACGGATTTGCCCACGCGCTTGGTCTTGCCGAGCAGGTGCAGGGTCCGCACCTTGGTTACCTTCACCTTGAAGAGCGTCTCCACGGCGCGGCGGATCTGCTCCTTGTTCGCGTCGCGACGCACACGGAAGAGCACCTGGTTGCCCAGCTCGCTCACCATCGTGCCCTTCTCGGTGATGAGCGGCGAGGTGACGATGTCGTAGACGTTGCTCATCGCGTCACCCTCGCACGCAGCGCCTCGACCGCGGCCTGCGTGACGATCAACCGCGGGTAGCGCAGGATATCCTCGACGTTGGCGCCCTCGGCGCGCAGCACCTGCACGGTCGGCAGATTGCGCGCCGCGCGCTCGAGCAGCGGGTTGGCGGCCTCGATGATGATCAGCGCCTTCTCGCACTCGAGCGCCTTGCAGACGGCCAGCATCGACTTGGTCTTCCCGTCGGCGATCTCGAGCTTGTCGACCACCACCAGCGCCCCCTCGCGGGCGCGCAGCGCCAGCGCCGAGCGCAGCGCGCTGCGCCGTGCGCTCGCCGGCAGGCGATACGAGTAGTCGCGCGGCTGCGGGCCGAAGATGATGGCGCCGCCGGTCCAGATGGGCGACCGCGAGCTGCCCGCGCGCGCCCGGCCGGTGCCCTTCTGGCGCCACGGCTTCTTGCCGCCACCGCTCACCTCGCCGCGCGTCTTTGTCGCGTGCGTGCCGGCGCGGCGATTGGCGCGCTGCATGTTCACCACCTCGTAGAGCAGGTGGCGACGGACCGGCCCATCGAACGTGCCGACCGGCAGCGTGATCTCGCCGGCAGGCGCCTTGGTCTGGGTGACGACCGGAACTGTCGTGGGCTCAGCCATGCTTCTTCTTCGCCTTCACCGCCGGGTGGATGACGATCGTCCCGCCGCGCGCGCCGGGAACGGCGCCACGCACCAGCAACAGGTGCTCGGCCGGCCGCACCGCGACGATCTCGATGTTCTGCGTCGTGACGCGGTCGTTGCCGAGCTGACCGGCCATGCGCTTGTTCTTGAACACGCGGCCAGGGAAGGAGCGGTTGCCGATCGATCCGCCGTGGCGGAAGTACTCGTGGGTGCCATGGCTGGCGGGAAACCCGCCGAAGCCGTGCCGCTTGACGACGCCGGCGTAGCCGCGCCCCTTGCTGACGCCGGTCACGTCGACGGTGTCACCGGGCTTGAACAACGCCTCGACGGTGAGCTCGTCGCCCGGATTCAACGCCGCCGCGTCCGCGTCGAGGCGGAACTCGCGCAGGACCTGAAAGACGCCCTTGCCGACCTTGACGCAGTGCTCGCGCACCGCCTTGGTGGCGCGCTGCGGCTTCTTGGTGCCGAAGCCGACCTGCACCGCGGCATAGCCGTCGGTGGGAACGGTCTTGGCCTGCACCACCGTGCACGGGCCGGCCTGGATCACCGTCACCGGGACGAGCTCGCCCTGGGGGGTGTAGACCTGCGTCATACCGATCTTCTTGCCGATGAGTCCGACCGCCATGGTGCGCCTACTGGAGCTTGATCTCGACGTCGACGCCGGCAGCCAGATCGAGCTTGCCGAGCGCGTCGATCGTCTGCTGGGTCGGGTCGAGGATGTCGAGCAGCCGCTTGTGGGTGCGGATCTCGAACTGCTCGCGCGACTTCTTGTCGACGTGCGGGGACCGGTTCACCGTGAAGCGCTCGATGCGGGTCGGCAGCGGGATCGGGCCTGCCACCCGGCCGCCGGTGCGGCGCACGGTCTCGACGATCTCACGCACCGACTGGTCGAGCAGTCGGTGATCGTAAGCCTTCAGGCGGATGCGGATCTTGTCGTTCATCGGAAGTCAGACACCGGTCACGCGAGGATTTTGGCGACGACGCCGGCGCCGACGGTGCGGCCGCCCTCGCGGATAGCGAAGCGCAGCCCCTCTTCCATCGCGATCGGCATGATCAGCTCGACCGACAACTTCACGTTGTCGCCCGGCATCACCATCTCCGTCCCCTCCGGCAGCTGCGCCACCCCCGTCACGTCCGTCGTGCGGAAGTAAAACTGCGGCCGGTACCCCTTGAAGAACGGCGTGTGCCGCCCGCCCTCCTCCTTGGTCAACACGTACACTTCCGCCTCGAACTGCGTGTGCGGCGTGATCGACCCCGGCTTCGCCAGCACCTGCCCGCGCTCGATGTCCTCGCGCTTGGTGCCGCGCAACAGGCAGCCGATGTTGTCCCCCGCCTGCCCCTCGTCGAGCAGCTTGCGGAACATCTCCACGCCGGTCACAACCTTCTTCTGCGTGTCGCGGATGCCGATGATCTCGACTTCCTCCGACACCTTGATCTGTCCGCGCTCGATGCGTCCCGTCACCACCGTGCCGCGCCCCGAGATCGAG
>JANRJF010000352.1:0-2711 GCA_033764095.1 Deltaproteobacteria bacterium
GGCGGCGGTGCGTGCCAGCGCGCCGCCCACGCCGGCGCCGACGCCGCCGGCGAGCGCCGGTCTGCGGCTGGTGTTGCGCAATCCGGTCAACACCACGCGCATCGCCGTGCTGAGCGGTGAGCGACTGAGCGGGCCGCCGGACCCGCGCGCCACGACCTATGGGCCGGTCACGCAGAGCATGAGCGCGCGCAGCGACGCGACGGTCGGTGTCGGCGGCCTCGCTCCGGGTATCTGGCTGCACCGCGTGCTGGTCGAGGCGACCGGACAGCAGCAGGCACGGCAGGCGCTGGTGGTGGACGATCCGGCGGCGCCGAGCACGCAGGAGTGGACGTTGTACGGCAGTGTATTGCGGGTCGACGAGGCGACCGACGACAACGACAAGTGCGACGCCAGCGGCTGCGCGCTGCGCGAGGCGGTCAACGGCGCGGCGCGCGTCAAGCAGCCGGTGCTGATCGTCTTCGACCATGACACCCTGGGCATGCCGGCGCACGTCGAGGTACGGGACCGCCGCATCCTCATCGATACCCCCGGCACCGACATCGACGGCACCGATGCGCAGGGCAATCCGTCACCGCTGGCCAACTTCTCCGATCGCGTCTTCCCGGTGCAGATCACGCTGCGCGGCACCAAGCAGCCGACCGAAGGGCCGAACGCGGTCTGTCCCTGCCGGCAGAACTACGCCGGCACGCTGTTCGTCGCGGCGGCCGACGTCGATCTGGTCGGCCTCCACGTCGACCGCGTCTACCCGCCCGCCAAGCAGATCTGCTGCGGCAATCACACCTTGATCGAGATCGGGAAGGCGGGTCGCAGCGCGCGCGTCGACACCTGCCTGCTCGACGGCGGCGGCCGCGCGCTCGAGGACGCCACCACGCCGAAGGGCAACACCGGCCAGGCGACGAGCAAGGACTGCGTCAAGCCCGAGCACACCATCGCGACGCCCGACGATCCGGTCGTGGTCACCAACAGCGAGCTCAGCTATTGCCTCGACCGCGGCGTGAAGGCGCAGGACACGCACCTGCTGCTGACCCACAACTGGATCCACAACAATCTGCGCTGCGCGTTGTTCTCGATCGTGCCGAAGGGCGACATCAAGGCGATCGGCAACGTGATCGAGGAGGCCGGGCTCAACTGTCCGCGCGGCGCACCGCCCTTCTGCGAGGGGCAGGTGGTGACGCGCGCCGAGGCGCCGCAGGTCTCGGCGCAGGGCAATGGGACGCAGTTCGAGCTCGACGGCAACATCGTGCGCAACGGGCCGCTGAACGGCATCTTCTGGCAGGTGGGCTCGACCGGTCTCCTGCAGAACAGCTTCGTCTGCGGCATGGGCGACGCCGGCATCCTCAGCATCCGCCAGGCGGGACGACCGGACGGCGCGCAGGTGCGCGGCAGCGCCAGCGTGTTGAACCACCGCAGCGGCGTCGAGGTCCGCAAGCTGGTCGGCATCGACCTCGGCACCGCCGACGAGCCCGGCCGCAACGCCTTCGCCGGCAATCCGGATGGCGCCCAGGTGCTCAACAGCCTGACCAGCAAGGCGGTGATCGCGGCGCACGGCAATCAGTGGGAGAGCTGCTACGCGGGCGGCGACCCGACGGCCGATGCCTGCGACCTCGCGGCGATCAGCGGCGGCGACACCAACAACGGCAGCGGTCAGGAGGAGGTCGCGGTGGACAGCCCGTGGCCGCACCAGTCCACCGAGCGGGTGACGCTCAGCGCCGCGAATCCGCCGCGCGTCGTCGAGGGCGGACTGATCGGCCTGACCGGCGAGGGCTTCGACGCGGTCTCCGGGCTGCAGGGGCTGACCGAGAAGGACTGCGCCAACCTCGCCCGCACCAACACCTGCGCGCCGCTGCACGGCACCTGCGTCGAGTTCCTGGTCGACGGCCGCTGGACCGCGGCGGCCGACGTGCTCGGCGTCACGCCGACCTTCGTCATGGTGCGCGCGCCCTTCACCTGCAGCGCCCCGACCCGGGCGCGCGTCCGCCGCGCCGTGCTCGGCGGCGGCGAGGTGGTGTCGAACGAGCTGACGATCTGCACCAACTGAGCCGCGGCACGGCGGAGACGCGGCGCGCGTCTCCGCCGTCGGCGCTCCACCCCTACGCCTTGCCGAGCAACGAGCGCGCGATCGCCGACACCTGGATCTCGTCGGTGCCGGCGTAGATCTGCAGCACCTTGGCGTCGCGGCACAGCTGCTCGACGCGGTACTCGGCCATGTAGCCGTTGCCACCGAACAGCTGCACCGCCTCCAGGCAGACCTCCATGCAGGCCTGCGCGGTGTAGAGCTTGCAGGCCGAGGCCTCGGCGAAGGTCATCGGCTTGCCCTGCGCGGCCATCTCGATCTGGCGGAAGACGATATTCTGGATGTTCATGCGCGCCACTTCCATCTTGGCGAGCTTCAGCTGGATGAGCTGGAACTCGCCGATCGGCTTGCCGAAGGCGACGCGGGTGCGGGCGTAGTCGACGCACAGCCGCAGGCACTCCTCGACGATGCCGAGCGCCATCGCGGCGACGCCGCTGCGCTCCATCGAGAAGGTGTCCTTGGCGCCGGAGCGCGCCGGGATGTCCTCGGTCTCACCGATCAGGCGCTCCCGGCCGACCCGCACGTCGGCGAGGAACAGCTCGCCGGTCGGCGAGGAGTGCATGCCCATCTTGCGCAGCGGCTTGGACTGCGTGAGCCCTGGCGTGCCCTTGTCGAGGATGAAGCTGAGGATCTTGCG
>JANRJF010000353.1:0-29653 GCA_033764095.1 Deltaproteobacteria bacterium
CGCCGCGCCGCCTTCACCTTCTCGCTGATTCCGATGGAGCTCTCGCTGGTCATGCTCGGCATGTTCGACCCGAGCGTCGGCGAGCTGCAGCTGACCGAGAAGGTGTCGTGGATCCCCAGCCTCGGCGTCTACTACTCGCTCGGCGTCGACGGCTTCTCGGTCTGGCTGATCGTGCTGACCACCTTCCTGACGCCGTCGATCATCCTCGCCGCCTGGGGCGACATCGAGAAGTACTGCAAGGAGTTCCTGCTGCTGATGCTGGTGCTCGAGGGCATGATGCTCGGCGCGCTGGTGGCGGTGGATCTCTTCCTGTTCTTCCTCTTCTGGGAGCTGATGCTCTTCCCGATGTTCTTCGTCATCGGGGTGTGGGGCGGGCCGCGGCGCCGCTACGCGACCATCAAGTTCGTGCTCTTCACCATGAGCGGCAGCGCGCTGATGCTGGCGGCGATGCTGTACCTGGTCCTGCGCCACGCGCAGACCAACCCGCTCACCTTCGACATCGTCACGCTCTACCAGGTGAACCTGACCGAGACCGAGCAGATCCTGCTGTTCGCCGCGTTCACCCTGGCGTTCATGATCAAGGTGCCGATGGTGCCGCTGCACACCTGGCTGCCCGACGCGCACACCGAGGCGCCGACCGGCGGCTCGGTCGACCTCGCCGGCGTGCTGCTGAAGATGGGCGCCTACGGCTTTCTGCGCTTCTCGCTGCCGATGTTCCCGCACGCCGCCGAGCAGGCCTTCCCGCTCATCATGACGCTGGCGGTGATCGGCATCATCTACGGCGCCATGGTGGCGCTGATGCAGCCGGACATGAAGCGGCTGGTCGCCTACTCGTCGGTCAGCCACCTCGGCTTCATCATGATCGGCCTCTACGCCTGGAACAACGCCGGCGTCACCGGCTCGGTGCTGCAGATGGTCAACCACGGCCTCTCCACCGGCGCGCTGTTCATCCTGGTCGGCTACATCTACGACCGCCGCCACACCCGCCTGATCTCCGAGTACGGCGGCATCTGGGCGGTCATGCCGGTGTACTCGGCGCTCTTCCTGGTAGTGACGCTGTCCTCGGTCGGCCTGCCCGGCACCAACGGGTTCGTCGGCGAGTTCCTCATCCTGCTCGGCGCCTTCCGCGCCCACCCGTGGGTCGGCGGGATCGCCACGCTCGGTGTCGTGCTCGGCGCGGTCTACATGCTGTCGCTCTACAAGGACGTGTTCTTCGGTCCGGTCACCAAGGCGGTGAACAACACGCTGAAGGATCTCTCGCCGCGCGAGGTGCTGGCGTTGGCGCCGATCATCGTCATGATCTTCTGGATCGGCCTCTTCCCGCGCCCCTTCCTGGCGCGCATCGAGCCGACCACGCAGCTGCTGCTCGGCCGCCTCGCCAAGGCCGGCGCGACCAAGTACCTCGCCGCAGCGCCGGTGCCGCCGCCGGTCGTCGCCGCCGGACGCTGAGCCGATCGCGGCGCGCCGGGGCTGGTGATCGACGCGGCGCAGTCGATCGAAGCCATCGTCGAGCGGATCGTCGCCGCGCGCGGCTGCTTGCACTTCGCGACTTGTCCGCCCGCCGGCGTCATGCGAAAACGCCGGCGGTGGTGACGCGGAACGGCAGGCGTGGTGGGGACGGCGCATGAGCAGCGCCAGCGCGCGTAGTGCGGCCGGGGCGCGCGCCGCGGCGGCCGTGGCGTTGCTCGGGTCGCCGGCCGATGTGCTCAGCCAACCGCAGCGCGAGCGCGCCCATTGGGACGAAGTAGCGCGCGCGATGCCCGATCTCAGCGGAGCGCGCTCGACCGCCTGCTACCGCGTCTGCGAGCAGGCGCTGGTGGCGCGCGCATTGGCGCCACAGCCGGGCGAGCGGCTGCTCAAGCTCGACCTCTGGAACGAAGCGGTGAACACGCGGCTGCTGCAGTGGCTCGACGACGGCGGCGTGCGCGTCACCGGCATCGACCTGAGCGCCGTCACCACGACGCGGGCGCGCGACAACTTCACCCGCGAGGGGCGCGTTCCGACCTTCGCCCAGGCCGACATCCGCGCGCTGCCGTTTCCCGACGACAGCGTCGACGCCGTCTACACCATGGGCACCATCGAGCACATCGCCGAGTACCGCCAGGCGCTCGGCGAAGTGCGGCGCGTGCTGCGCCCCGGCGGCCGCGCGCTGATCGGCGTCCCGCATCGCTGGGATATCTTCGGCCGGCCGCTGCTCGCCTGGGTGTTGCAGCGCCTCGGTCGCTATCCCTACAGCCCGGAGCGCAGCTTCGGCGCCCGCGAGCTGCGCGC
The DNA here is from genome assembly GCA_033764095.1 of Deltaproteobacteria bacterium. Lineage (GTDB taxonomy): Bacteria > Desulfobacterota > Binatia > HRBIN30 > CADEER01 > JBDTMT01. The sequence goes on from JANRJF010000353.1 coordinate 2,272, forward strand.
CGTGGTCGAGGACGCCGGCCTGCGCGTCACGGCGCGCACCGGCCTGCTCTTCGTCCCCGGGGTGCTGCGCCTCGCGGATTTGGCGCTGCACGTCCGCCGCCACCCGCTCGAACGCCTCAGCGCCGCGCTGGTGGCGCCCTTCGAGCGCGCCGAGCTGCAGTGGGAGTGGAGCCGCCGGCTCGGCTACCTGCTGGCGGTGGTCGCGCACAAGCCGTGAGGGCGGGCGCGGCAGTGCGCCATCCGGCCGCGCGCCGATGCTGACCAGCGAGCTCGCCGCCGGGGCCCGCTTCCTCACCCAGTTGCCCGGCTTCCTGCGCCGCCGCATCGAGCCGGCACAGGCCGCGACGGAGGTGGCCGACCGCCTTGCGACCCGCGCGCGCGACTTCCTCGCGCTTGCCCGGGACGCCATCTACGGCCACCCCGCCAGTCCCTACCGCGCGCTGCTCGCGCACGCCGGCTGTGCGTACGGCGATCTCGAGCACCTGGTGCAGCGGGACGGGCTGGACGCGGCGCTGCGGACGCTGTGCCGCCAGGGCGTCTACCTCACCGTCGATGAGCTCAAGGGGCGCGCCGCCGCGGTGCGCGGCAGCGCGACGGTGGCGGTCGACCCCACCCGGTTGCGCAACCCGCGCGGCCGCGCGCCGATCCCCGCCCAGACCTCGGGCAGCGGCGGCCCGCGCACGTTGGTGCCCATCGATCTCGCCTACGTGCACGACTGCGCCGTCGACAGCTGCCTGATGTTCGAGGCGCGCGGCGGGCGCGACTGGGTGAAGGGGCACTGGGCGCCGCTCGGCGGCGGCGCGATGATGAGCCTGCTGCAGCTGAGCGCGTTCGGTGCCCCGTCGGCGCGCTGGTTCACGCAGGTCGATCCGCGCACCGCCACGCTGCACCCGCGCTACCGCTGGGCGGCGACGGCGATGGCCTGGACCAGCCGGCTGGCCGGCGTGCCGCTGCCACACCCGGAGTACGTGCCGACCAGCGATCCGCAGCCGATCGCACGCTGGCTGGCCGACGAACTGCGGCAGGGGCGCGTGCCGCATCTGCTGACCTATCCGAGCGCCGCCGCCGGCCTCTGTGCCGCGGCGCGCGCCGCCGGCATCGCGATCGCCGGGGCGCAGTTCACCATCTCCGGCGAGGCGGCCACCGCCGCCCGTCAGCAGGCGATCCGCGCCGCCGGCGGCGATGTGCTGCCGCGCTACGGGGCGGTGGAGACCGGACCGATCGGCTTCGGCTGTCTGCGTGCGGAAGCGGTGGACGAGATGCACGTGCTCAGCGACCTGCACGCTGTCGTGCAGCTCGACGGCGTCGGGGCGTCCGGCCTGCCGGTCGGCGCGCTCTATCTCACCGCACTGCGGCCGAGCGCGCCGTTCGTGCTGCTCAACGCCTGCCTCGGCGACGAGGGGGTGCTCACCGCACGCCGCTGCGGGTGCGCGTTCGAGGCGCGCGGGTGGGATCTTCACCTGCACACCATCCGCAGTTTCGAGAAGCTCACCGGTGCGGGGATGACGCTGCTCGACGCCGACGTCGTGCGCATCCTCGACGCGGTGCTGCCGGCGCGCTTCGGCGGCAGCGGCGCCGACTATCAGCTCGCCGAGGAGGAGGCGGAGGACGGCGCGCCGCGCCTGCGGCTGATCGTGCATCCGCGCCTCGGCCCGCTCGACGCGGGCGCGGTGGCGCGGGTATTCCTCGACGCGGTCGCGGCCAACTCGTCGACCGACCAGGTCATGGGGGCGGTGTGGCGCGGCGCCGACCTGATCCGCGTCGAGCGCAGCGCGCCGACCGCGGCCGCCTCCGGCAAGGTGCTGCACCTGCTGCGGCGGCGGCGCTGATGTGACCGCTCTTCACCACCACGACACCACGAGCGCCGGGTCGTTGTGCCGCCGAGTCGTTGTGGTGAATCGGCCGCGGCGATACATCCAGGCACCCGAGGAGGACGCCATGCAGTACGCCGACTACCAGCACCTGAAGTTCGAGCTGCGCCCCACCGGGGTGATGCTGATCACGCTCGACCGCCCACCGGTGAACGCCACCGACACGCGCATGCACTGGGAGCTGACCGAGGTGTGGCGCACCATCGACGCCGACGCGGCGGTGAAGATCGCGCTGGTGACCGGCGCCGGCAAGGCCTTCTCTGCCGGCGGCGACACCTCGCTGCTGGAGGAGCTGGCGGGCAACGCCGCGGCGGCGACGCGCACGCTGCGCGAGGCGGCCGACATCGTCTACAACATGATCAACTGCGACAAGCCGATCGTCTCGGCGATCAACGGCGTCGCGGTCGGCGCCGGCCTGGCGGTGGCGCTGATGGCCGACATCTCGATCATCGCCGATACGGCGCGCTTCACCGACGGCCACCTGCGCCTCGGCGTCGGCGCCGGCGACCACGCGGCGATCATCTGGCCGCTGCTCTGCGGCATGGCGAAGGCGAAGTACTACCTGATGACCGCCGAGTTCATCGACGGTCGCGAGGCGGAGCGCATCGGCCTGGTGAGCCTGTGCGTGCCGGCCGCCGAGCTGATGACCAGGGCGACGGCGGTCGCCGACCAGCTCGCCGCCGGACCGCAGAGCGCGCTGCGCCTCACCAAGCGCGCGCTGAACGGCTGGCTGCGCATCGCCTCGCCGATCTTCGACAGCTCGCTCGCCTACGAGATGCTCAACTTCATGGAGCCCGACGTGCAGGAAGGCCTGGCGGCGTTGAAGGCCAAGCGCGCGCCGAAGTTCCCCTCCGCCGGCTGAGCATCGGGGCGCGCGATGTGATAGCCTTCGCGCGGCGATGCGTCCCGATCTCGACACCGTCCACACCGAGCGCCTGATCCTGCATCGCATCGGCGAACGCGACATCGCCGATCTGCGCCGCATGCACTCCGATCCGGATGTCATGGCGACGCTCGGCGGCGTGCGCACCGACGCGGTGACGCAGGACGTGCTCGAGCAACTGATGGCGCACTGGGCCGAGCACGGCTTCGGCTACTGGATGGCGCATGACGCGCAGAGCGGCGCCTTCGTCGGACGCGGCGGCCTGCGCCAGGTGGTGGTCGGCGGTGGTCCCGAGGTCGAGCTCGGCTACGCGCTGATGCGGCCGTACTGGGGACAGGGCCTGGCCAGCGAGCTGGCGCAGGCGTGCATCCGCATCGGCTTCGAGGCGCTCGGGCGCGATGACCTGGTCGCCTTCACCCTGCCGACCAACGACCGCTCGCGCCGCGTCATGGAGCGCAACGGCTTCACCTACGAGCGCGACGTGATCTGGGCCGGCATGCCGCACGTGCTGTATCGGAGGAGAAGAAGCGACGAGCGATGAGTTGCAAGCGATGAGCGACGAGCGATGAGCGATGAGGCGAGACGTGAGCAACCCAGGTCGCGGTTGCTCCCCGTTCCCCTCATCGCTCATCGCTCATCGCTCGTCGCTTGTAACTCATCGCTCATCGCTCACTGTTTCGACAGCGCCAAGCGCGGATCCATCCATTCGAGGATCGGGCCGTTCTGTTCGCGCGGGTAGGTGTGCGAGAGGTCGGCGATCTCGTGGAAGACGATGTCGGCGCCGGCCTGCTGCAAGGTGTGATGGGCGAGGCGGGCGGTGGCGATCGGGAACATCCAGTCGAGCGCGCCGTGCACCAGGTAGATGCGGCGGCCGGCGGCGCGGTCGAGGTTGCCGTTCACCAGATTGGCCGGGTGCAGCACGCCGGAGACCGGCGCCAGGTGCGTGAACGGCGTGTCGTCCTGCAGGCCGCAGAGCAGCGTATAGGTGGCGCCGTCCGACAGGCCGGTGAGCAGGATGCAGTCGGCGTCGACGTGCCAGTGCTGGCGCACGTAGGCGACCATCTGGCGCAGCGCCGCCGCGTCGATGTCGTCGCCCATCAGTGACCAGGTGGAGCCGAGCGAGGTCGGCGAGAGCAGCAGACAGCCGCGGCTGCGCGCCTCGATCAGCCAGGTCCAGAGGAAGTCGTCGCCGTTGCCGCTGCCGCCGTGCAGCGCGACGACCAGCGGCCAGGCGCGCCCGGCGTCGTAGTACTCCGGCACGTACAGGGAGAAGCCGCCGCGCGCACCGGAGGTGCTGCGCGCGGTGATCACCCCGGTCGGCGGGTCCTGGCGCGGGTCGGGATCGAGCGCGGCGACGCGGGCGCGCACCGCCGGCTCGAGGAAGAAGGTGTTCACCGGTGGCAGCGCCTTGCGCAGCGGGTAGAGCTGCGCCTGCGCGTCGCAGTGCTCGTGCATGGCGCCCAGCACGCGCGGGATCGCCTCGTGCGGCAGCGCGTCGGCGCAGAACAGCTCGCCCATCCGCGCCGCGGCATCGGCCGAGCGCAGCAGTTGCGCGGCGAGATCGCGCAGCCCGTCCGGTGGCGGGGCGGCGCGGAATGCGTCGCGCGCCGCCGTCAGCCGCGCCGCCACCGGCTGCATCGCCTCGCGCAGGCCCGGGATACGCGGCGGATCGAGCCGCCGCCGCACCTCCTCGAAGGCCGCGATGGCGCTCAGCAGAGCCGGCCCGAGCTCGGAGAGGGCGGCGAGGAAGGGATCGGTGGACATGCGGGTGTGGTTATCAACCACAACGACACGGCGACACAACGAGCACAACGTCAGGACGGGCGTCGTTGTGCCGTCGTGTCGTTGTGGTGAAGCAACCATTGGTGCAACGCGAACACCACGATCAGCACGAACGGCAACACCAGGTACGGCCAGAACGTCCAGGCACCGGACGCGGCGGGCGCGGCGTCGAGCGCGAAGCCGACCGTTTCGACGCCGGCGGTGACGTTCACCACCCAGCGTCCCGGCGCCGGCAGGACGAAGGGGGCGGCGTAAAGCAGCTTGTTGGTCGCCGCCGCGTGGGTCGCGGCGATCTCCAAACGGGTGTCGCCCTGGCGCAGCACGATCGACACCGGCAGGTCGAGCACCGGTGTGCCGTCGCGCTGCACCAGCACGCTCAGATCGATCGGCCCGGCGCGCAGCGGCGTCGGGGCGCTGAAGACGGTGATGCTGTAGGGACCGGCCGCCTGGCTGGTGCGCACCAGGCCGCCGTCGCCGGCGGCGCGGTGTGCGCACGCCAGCAGCAGCAGCGCGGCCAGCCAGCGCATGCCGACGCTCAGCTCACCAGCGCCGCGAAATCGGCGGCCAACGCCATCAGGATGGTGAGTACGGCGACGACGTTCATCCAGCGCGGGTTGCGGCTGGAGCCGACGACGCGCCGGTCGTTCGACAGCACCAGCAGGATGGCCAGGATGGCAGGCAACAGCACGCCGTCGAGCACCTGGCTGTAGAAGAGCGCCGCGGCGGGGTGGAAGTCGGGCAGCAGCGAGATCAACGCGCCGCCGACCAGCGCCAGTCCGAGCACCAGATAGAAGGCGCGCGCCGTGCCGACCTCGGCGTCGAGCCCTTCGCGCCAGCCGAACACCTCGGCGACGGCGTAGGCGGTCGATGCGGCGAGCACCGGCAGGGCCAGCAGGCCGGCGGCGACGATGCCGACGATGAACGCGATGTCGCCGACCCGATGCAGCGGCTGCAGGGCGCGCGCTGCGTCGGCAACGCTGTGGATGCCGTCGCCGCCGGCGTGGATGGTGGTCGCGGCGGCGACGACGATGGCGAAGGCGACGACGTTGCTGAAGATCATACCGATCCAGATGGTCAGGTTGCCATGTGCGGCGTGCACGGCGGCGTGCGCGGTATCGGCCTCGAGCTCCTCGGTCGCCTGCCAGAACAGCATGTAGGGCGAGATGGTCGTGCCGAGCAGGCCGAGACCGGCGAGCAGCCAGGCCTTCTCGAGCTCGACCTGCGGCGTCAGGGTGGCGCGCAGCACCTCGCCCCATTCCGGGCGCGCCAGCAGGGCCGCGACCAGGTAGGTGAGCAGCGCCAGGGTGAACACGGTGAGCACGCGCTGCGTCTGCTTGAAGCCGCGCCGCAGCAGCAGGCCGAGCAGCAGCAGGATGAGCGGCACGAACACCTCCCATGGCCAGCCGCTGAGCATGGCGAGCGCGCTGGCGACGCCGGCGGCGTCGGCGGCGATGGTGGCGATGTTGGGGATCGCCAGCAGCAGCACCACCAGCAGGCTGACGCTGCGCCCGTAGCGGCGCTCGATCACCGCCGCCAGGCCCTGGCCGGTGGCGAGGGCGACGCGCGCCGCCATGCCGGTGGCGGCGACCAGCATCGGCGTCGAGAGCACCAGCAGCCAGAGCTGCGTCAGCCCGGTGCTGGCGCCGACCACCGTGTAGGTGAGCACGCCGGCCGGATCGTCGCCGGCGCCGCCGGTGATCAACGCCGGCACCGCGCTGCGTGCCGCGTCCGCCGCCTCGTGCTCGGCGCGGCGCAACCTGTTGCCCGCCCTGGTCAGCCTCGCGCCGCGCCGCGCCATCCGCGTCCCCCCACCCTCAATGCACCATGCCGCGCATCTGCATCGGCTGGAAGACGATCCATACGCCGGATACCCACAGCAGCAGCGCCAGGGCCGCCCACGGCGCCGCGACGCGCAGGGCGCGCGCCGCGTCGCCGCCGAGCTCGCGCGCGGTGCGCCAGCCGACCACGACGGTCACCACCAGACCGGCGTCGAGCAGCAGCAGCTCCAGCGCCGTCAGCCAATCGGTGCGCGGACCCATCCCGTGCGCCCAGGCGGGCGGGCCGAGCCAGGTGCTGCCGAGGTCGAACGCGGCGCGCTGCACCACCGGCCACAGCGAGCCGAGGCCGGAGAGCAGGTGGAAGAGGAAGTGCGCGCTCCACATGCCGAGCCCGAGCGGTACCAGCGCGAAGGCGAAGCGGCAGGCGATGGTGCGTGCGCCCGGCACGCCGGCGCCGCGCGCCGACAGCCGGGCGGCGAGCGTCGCGCTCGCCGCCGGCACCAGCACCAACGCCACGACCAGCCACGCCGCGGTGATCGCGGTGGGGGCGGTCAGGCCGAGGCGCACCGCCAGGTCCGACTCGCGCGCCAGCAGCGGCTCCAGCATGCCGGCGGCATTGGCGAAGGCGCCGAAGACGCAGAGCAGCGCCAGCGCGGCGAGGTCGAGGCGGGCGCCGCGCCGTCGGCCGGGCAGCGCGCGGCCGGGCGCCACGGTGCGCAGCGCGACGTTGTCGTGCGGGCAGGCGCGCACGCAGTCGAGGCACAGCGTGCAGTCGAGGCTGTCGCGCTTGCGCGGCACGAACAGGTCGAGCTCGCAGCCGCGCCCGCGGCTGCCGCCGCGCAGGCAGTCGTGTGTCGTGCAGCCGGCGCAGACGCCGGGCTCGCGGGCGGTCAGCTCGAACGGCGAGGCGCCGGCGTGGACGAAGTGGAACTGGCCGATCGGGCAGACGTGCTTGCAGAAGCTGGCGCCGCGGAACACGGCGTCGATCGCGAAGGCGGCGCCGAAGTAGGCGAGCACCAGCGTCGCCGTCGCCGCCGGTCGATCCCACAGATCGAACAGCTCGTAGCTCGCCAGGTAGGCGAGCAGCAGCGCGACCGCCAGCCACTTGCCGCGCAACCAACGCGGCCAGGCGCGCCGCGCCCCGATGACGCGCTTGGCCAGCTCGCGCGGCAGCATGAACGGGCAGGCGAAGCAGAAGAGATTGCCGACCGCGAGCAGGGCGACGACCACCAGCCCGCGCCAGTACGTCCACGGCAGTACGCCGGCGAGATTCATCGGGCTCATCCGCGGTCCGAGGAAGCCGTCGAGCACCACCGCCGCGGCGAGCAGCAGCATCAGCGCCTGTATCGCGCGGCGGAAGGCGAGCGAGCGCAGCAGCGGAGCAATGTAGGGAAGGTGGAGGAGGTCGAGTCCGACTCCCCCCCTCGCTCCGTAACCCCCCTTTGCTCCGACTCCCCCCTTCGAAGAAGGGGGGTAAGGGGGGATTTTCCAACTGCCTGCCGGCGCGCGTGCCGCGCGCGACGAGTGTTCGGGAAATCCCCCCTGGCCCCCCTTTTTCAAAGGGGGGAATCGGAGCAAACGGGGGAAAGAACGGGGGGATTCCAGCCACTCGACCACGATCGCCGCGACGGCGGCGAGATACGCGATCGAGCCGGTCACCCACATCAGCGCGCCAGCCATCGCCTGGTCGCCGAGCGGACCGCCGGCGGTGAGGGCGGGGACCGCGCTGTACGCGGGGTAGAGCGGACGGCCGGCGAAGGCGAACAGCGCGGCGAGCCCGGTGTTGGCGACGTCGGCGAGCAGCAGGTAGGGGATCATCGCCCAGCGCGGCCAGCGCGGTCGCGACGGGTACGGTTGCACGACCGGGAACCAGAACCACAGCCCGGCGACCAGGAAGCAGGCGTGCTCCAACTCGTGCCAGCCGGGCGAGCGCAGGGCGAGCTGGTACGGACCCGGAAGATGCCAGAGGGCCGTGGCCAGCATCAGCGCCAGCCAGCCGCCGAGCGGATGGGCGAGCCCGCGCCCGACGCGGCGCAGCGCCGGCCAGGTGAGGAATGGCGCCAGGCCGCGCTTGGCGAGGCGGGCGGGCAGGCCGCGCAGCAGCGGCAGGGTGGGCGCGCCGAGCCAGAGCAGCGGCGGCGCGACCATGGTGAGCAGGACGTGCTGCAGCATGTGGACCTGCAGCAGCAGGCCGGCGAAGGCGTCGAGCGGCGAGGCGACGGCGAGCAGGACGCTCGCCAGCCCGGCGACGAAGCAGGCGAGGTGACGGAGGCCGAAGTGCTGCGGCCGCCGCGCGCTCAGCCGGCGCCAGCCGCGCAGGTAGAGCAGCGCGGTGAGCAGACTGCCCGCCGCCGGCCAGGCGGGCAGGGTCCACGAGGCGAGGGCGGCGCCGACGACGTCGGTCACAGGAAGTACCCGCCGACGATGCTGTAGAGCAGCACGGCGAGGACGACCAGGGTGACGCCGACGTAGAACGGGTCGCGCTGCTCGACGAAGGCGAAGACGGAGAACGCCACCCGCGCCACCGGGGTGGCGAGCAGAACCAGCAGGCCGAGCTGGATGAAGCCGCGCCCGAACCAGTCCGCTGCCATCTCGACGATGCCGGCGATGCTGCGCAGCTGCGCCGGTTCGCCGCGGAAGATGCGGTAGTCGGGGAGCTCGTGGCCGTGGCGCGCCAGGTAGATGGCGCCGCCGAACAGCACCACGGCGGTGGCGATCAGCAGGCCGACGCGCAGCAGGTTGCCGATCACGCGCTCGACGTCGCTGTCGCTCCAGCCCGCCGGCGGGCGCGTCGCGGCCATCTCACACGCCTCCGTGCAGGCCGTCCCAGATCATCTGCGCGCCCATCGCGGCGATGGCGATGGCGAAGACGATGCGCAGCGCCTGGCTCTGCACGCGGGTCAGGATGCGCGCGCCGGCCAGCGCGCCGATCAGCACGCCGAGCATCACCGGCATGGCGAGGCCGGGATCGATGTAGCCGTGGTTGAGGTAGACGCCGGCGCTGGCGGCGGCGGTGACGCCAATCATGAAGTTGCTGGTCGTGGTCGAGACCTTGAACGGCAGCCGCATGGCGCGATCGAGCGCCAGCACCTTCACTGCCCCCGAGCCGATGCCGAGCAGGCCGGACAGCCCGCCGGCGAGGAACATCAGGCCGAAGGCGGGCGGCACGCCGTGGACGTGGTAGGCGACGCGGCCCTGTGGGGTCGGATAGTCGCTGTCGAGCCGCAGCCGGGTGGCGAGCGGATCAGGCGGATCGTCGCCCGTCGGGTCGCTGTGGCCGCGAAACGACAGCGCGGCCGAGATTAACAGCACGACGCCGAAGACGACGGCGATCGCGCCGGTGCTGACGTGGCCGGTGAGCCAGGCGCCGAGCACCGCGCCGATGGTCGTCGCCACCTCCAGCACCATGCCGACGCGCAGGTTGCTGTACCCCTCTTTGACGTACGACGAGGCGGCGCCGGACGAGGTCGCGATCACCGAGATCAGCGCCGCGCCGGCGGCGTAGCGGATGTCGATGTGGAACAGCAGTGTCAGCATCGGGATGACGACGATGCCGCCGCCCAGACCGGTGAGCGCGCCGAGCAGGCCGGCGACGATCGAGCCGGCGAAGACCAATGCCGAGAGCTCGAGGATGGTCATCCACGCCACCACGCCACCCGCCCTCGTTGACCGAAGCGGCGCGGGGTGTCAACGAGCACGCGGGAGCGTGGGGTGTGGTGCGCGTCGGAGCGTTGATCGTGGCGCTCTGCCTGGCGTCGGCCGGCGGAGCCCAGGAGCCGGAGGATGCGGCCGATCGCTCCGACGTCGTGCCGCCGGCCTTGCGCGACTTCGCCAACGTGCTGGTCGACAACGAGGCGCCGACCACCACCGGCGTCGGCAGCTGGCTGAAGGGCGAGTACCTGACCGGCAACTGGGGCGGCTGGCGCTCACACCTGAGCGAGGCCGGCGTGCAGTTCGCCGCCACCTACATCACCGACATCCTCGGCAATCCGGTCGGTGGCATGAACCACAAGGTGCGCTACACGCACGACATCGGCCTCGACCTGCTGCTCGACCTGCAGCGGCTGGCGCACCTGCCGGGCTCGCGCTTCCACTTCTCGATCTCCTCGCGCGCCGGGCACAGCCTCTCCGACCTCGACATCGGCAATGTGTTCAACGTCGCGCAGACCTGCTGCGAGCCGCATACCCGCATCGTCAACCTCGCCTGGCAGCAGTACCTGTTCGACGAGACGCTCGACGTGCACCTCGGCTACCTGACCACCGGCGACGTCTTCGCCACCTCGCCGCTGTACTGGCTGTTCGTCAACAGCGGCATCAACGCCAACCCCGCGTCGATCGGGTTCAACGTGCCGTTCTCGCTCTATCCGGACAGCGCGCTCGGCGGCCGCGCGCGCTGGAAGCCGATCCCCCAGTTCGATCTCGAGATGGGCGTGTACAACGGCAGCGTCATCACCAATGCCGGCATGAACGATTCGCTCTCGGTGCGCTTCGACGACGGCGCGCTGATGATCGCCGAGGCCGGCTACCACGCCGACCTCGGCACCGCGACCGAACCGTTGCGCGGTCACTATCGGCTCGGGGGCTACTACCACACCGGTCGCTTCCGCCGTTTCGGCGCACCGCCGGGCTCCGATCTGCCGCGCGACGTCGAGCACGGCAGCGGCGCGGTCTACGCGCTGCTCGACCAGGCCGTCTGGCACGCGGTGGCGACCCCGACCGCGCACACCGCGCTGGTCCCGTTCCTCGCCCTGGTCGGCGCGCCGGATCAGGCGATCAACGAGTTTCCGTTCTGCTTCGACGCCGGCCTGGTGCTGCACGCGCCGCTGCCGCATCGCGAGGACGACGCGCTGATCTTCGGCATCCTCTACGGCGACTTCTCCAGCGCCCTACGCGACAGCCAGCGCGCCATCGGCGAGCCGGCGCAAGATTTCGAGATGGTGCTGGAATGGGCCTACGTCTACCAGGTCACCCCCTGGTTCCAGCTCGAGCCCGACGTCCAGTACATCATCCGCCCCGGCGGCACCGGCGACATCGCCGACGCGCTGGTGCTGGGCCTCGAAGTGAGCGTGAACCTGTAACGCCTCGACGGCACGGTCGCCGCGTTCCGGCCTAAGGGCGCGGCTTGCCGCGCCCGCGTTCGCGATCGTGTCGGTCGCGAGCACCACCGCGCCAGTGCGCCCCTACGAGATCAGCACCGCTGGCTCTCGATCATCTCCGCCCGCATCTCCAGCATGAAGGCGGTGAGTGCGTCGCGGGCGCGGCCGGGCCAGCCGTCGCCGTGCGCCAGCGCGGCCAGGACAGCGATCAGGGCGCCGTGCAGCAGCTCGTCGGCGGCGGGGTGCTCCAGCGCCCGGTCGAGCACCGGGCCGCTGACCTCCAACTCGCAGGTGAAGAGGCCGACCTGGTCGGCGATCAGACGGTTGCGCATCAGTCCCTCCAGGTACTTGCGGCGCCGCGGGACGCGGCGCCCTCACCCTGATCGGTTGGAAAGGCGCCAACATCGTTGCGCGGGGCGCCAACGGCGCCTGTCCGGGCGGTCGGTCGCGCTTAGGGAAAACCCTATGACCTCAAGGGAAAGTCCTAGCTGAACATAATGGAATCAGGATGTTACTCCTCGATCACTGGCGAGGGGGATACATGAGCCGTCGCAGCATTTCCGACGCATCGGGTCGCTTTAATCTGGAAGTCGAGGTGCACGGCACCGTGCTGGAGAGCGCCATCGACCACTCCAACGCCGAAGAGGTGCTGAAGTGCGCGGTGATCATGGCGCTCTCGGTGCTCGCGCAGGACGGTCCCTGGCCGGTGGCGGCGCTGCAGTCGATGTCGACCTTCATGACCGACATGAAGAGCACGCTCATCGAGCAGCTGCACTGACCGACGGCTCAGCCCTCGAGGATGCGGTAGAGCGTCCGCCGGTTGATGCCGAGGATGCGCGCCGCGGCGGCCTTGTTGCCGCCCTGCGCCTGCACGACGTGGCGGGCGTAGGACCGTTCCACCTCGCGTAACGGCATGTGGCCGTCGGCGCGGTCGGCGAGAAACAGCGCCATGCCGTTGCCGTCCTGCGGCAGGTCGAGGTCCTCGGCCAGCAGCGTGTCGTGCGTGCCGAGCGCGACGGCGCGCTCCAGGACGTTGGCCAGCTCGCGCACGTTGCCCGGCCAGCCGTAGCCGATCAGGCGCCGCAGCGCCGCGGCGGAGACGCCGACCACCAAGCGCGTCTGCCGCTCGCAGGCGCGCGCCAGCAGCAGGTCGACCAGCGGTCCGATGTCGTCGCGCCGCTCGCGCAGCGGCGGCACGTCGATGCGGATGACGTTGAGCCGGTAGTAGAGGTCGGGGCGGAACTGGCGCTCGCGCAGCAGCGTCTCCAGCGGACGGTTGGTGGCGGCGACGATGCGCGCGTTGATTGGCGTCTCGGCGGCGTCGCCGAGCCGTCGGACGCGGCCGTTCTCCAGGGCATGCAGCAGCTTCGCCTGCACCTCCAGCGGCAGCTCGCCGATCTCGTCGAGGAACAGCGTCCCGCCGGCGGCGGCGGCGAAGGCGCCGGGCCGGTCCTCGTGCGCGTCGGTGAAGGCGCCGCGGCGCACGCCGAACAGCTCGCTCTCGACCAGCGGCGCCGGCAGCGAGGCGCAGTTGAGCTGGAAGAAGGGCTGCGACGCGCGCGCGCTCATCTCGTGGATGTAGCGCGCCACGGCGCTCTTGCCGGTGCCGGTCTCGCCGGTGAGCAGTACCGTGCTGTCGGCGCGCGCGGCGCGCCGCGCGTGCTCCAGCACGCGGCGCATCGCGGCGCTGCGCGCCACCAGCTGGCCGGAGCCCTCGAGCTGCGGCTGCGCCGTCCGCAGCCGCACGATCTCGCGCCGCATCTGGCGGTCGCGGAAGGCGCGCTCGATGGCGAACACCAGCGCTTCGATCTTGAACGGCTTGGCGACGAAGTCGCAGGCGCCGGCGCGCACGCTCGCCACCGCCAGCTCGATGCTGCCGAAAGCGGTGATGAGCAGCACCAGCTGCGCCGGGTTGCGGGCGAGAATCGCCTCCAGCAGCTCGGTGCCGCGCATCTCCGGCATCTCGACGTCGGTGATGACCAGGTCGAACTCCGCCGCCTCCAGCCTGGCCAGCGCGTCGCGCGGCGAGCTGGTCCCGGTCACCGCGAAGCCGCGCTCGGCGAGCATCTCGCACAGGTAGTCGACGACGCCCGGGTCGTCGTCGAGCACCAGCAGTCGCTGCGGCGCGCTCACGCCACCACTCCGCGGACGCGCGCCCGCCCGCTGCTCGGCAGGTGCACCACGATGCGCGTGCCGGCGGCGGCGTCGGCGCCGAGCACGATGCTGCCGCCGTGGTCGTCGACGATCGCCTTCACCACCGCCAGCCCGAGGCCGGTGCCGCCGGCGTCGGACCAGGTGGTGAAGAACGGCTCGAAGATGCGGCCGCGCAGCTCCGCCGGGATGCCGTCGCCACCGTCCTCGACCAGCAGCGCCACCGACGGCTGCTCGTAGAGGCCGTCCGCCGTGGTGAAGGAGGACTCGGTGAGGGAGACGCGCACCCGCCCGTCGCGCGGCGTGGCGCGCAGCGCGTTGCTCAGCAGGTTCATGGCGATCTGCTGGATCTGGTCGGCGTCGGCGGTGACGCGCGGCAGCGCCGCCGGGCAGCGGTACTCCAGGCGCACGCCGCGCCGCCGCGCCTCGCCCTCCAGCAGGTCGACGATGACGCCGATCGGTGGACCGAGCTCGATGTCGGCCATGTGCGGCGCCTTGCGGCGCGCGAAGCTGAGCAGCTGCTCGACGATGCCGGCGATGCGCGCCGTCTGCTCGTCGAGGATGCGCGCCGTGCGCAGCACGTCGGCGGGCAGGTCGGCGCGCGCCGCCAGCGCGCGCGCCCGGCCGCTGAGGATCTGCAGCGGCGAGCCGATCTCGTGCGCCAGCCCGGCCGACAGCTGGCCGACGGTGATCAGCTTGTCGGCGTGCAGCAGCGCCTGCTCGAGCAGCTCGCGCGATTCGGCGGCGGCGAGCAGCTGCTGGCGTGCCTGGTCGAGCTCGCGCACCATGGCGTTGAACTCGGCCATCATGCGGCCGAGCTCGTCGTTGCGCCGCGACGGCACGGTCGCGCTCAGGTCGCCCTTGCGCACCGCCAGCATCGCCGCGTTGACGCTGGCCAGCGGCCGGCGCACGTAGACCAGCAACAGCAGCCAGCCGACGAAGGTGATGCCCGCGATCAGAGTCAGGCTGGAGGTGATCGCCGAGCGCAGCGTCCGCCGCAGGTCGTCGTTCAGCGCGGCGAGCGGCCGCACGATGGCGATCGCGCCGAGCGCGTGCTCGGCGTCGCGCCACAGCGGGTAGATGCCGACCAGCCGGCCCACCCCGTTCGGTCCCTCGAAGCGCACGATCGGCTGCGCATTGGCCTCCACTCGCCGCGCCGCCGCGCCGAGCTCGGCGACCAGCGCGTCGGCGTCGGCCGACGGCGCCTGGCTGGAGGAATGGGTCAGGGTGCCATCGCGGTCGACGACGAAGACGTCGATCTCCGGTTCGCCGGTCTCCAGCGAGTCGAGGATCTCGCGGATGTCGGCGGTCTGCCGATCGCGCAGCGAGTTCTCCATCGCCACCTGCACCGCCACCGCCAGGGTGCGGAAGTCGCGCTCGGCGGTGTTGGTCAGATCGCGGCGCTCCTGGGCGTACTGCCAGAACCCGTAGGTGCCGAGGATCAGGCTGCTGACCAGGCCGAGGCCGAGGGTGAGCTTGGTCGAGATGCGCACGGTGTCGGCCTCCAGTGTGTGGCAGAAGTGCACATCTGTTTCAAATCGGCACGCCTCGGCTCCGCGGCTTGCGAGAAAAGGCGCGGCATCGAGGATGGCAGGCGAGCCTGGCGTGCGGGTTGCTGAACCGGCCGGCATGCGTCGTCCGATCTCCGCCGCCTGGGTGCTGCTGCCGCTTGGAGCCGTCCTGCTGCTTCCCGCCATCGGTTGTTCGGGTCCGCCCGCCGCCCCGGCGGCCGACCGGGTGCCCGAGGAGCCGCTGCCCGACGGGGTGGTGAAGATCCCCGAGGCGTCGCTGCCGTTCATTGCCGTGCAGCCGGTGCGGGTCGAATCGGGCGAGGCGGTGCTCACCCTGCCGGCGCACGTCGCCTTCCAGGACGGCGCGCTGGCCGAGGTCGGCGCGCCGCTCGCCGGCCGCGTGACGCAAGTACACGTGCGCACCGGCGACACGGTGCGCGCCGGCGAACCGCTGGTGACGCTCGACTGTCCGGAAGCGGCGGCGGTGCGCGCCGCGGTGAAGACCGCGCGCGTGTCGCTGCGCGAGGCGCGCCTGGCGCGCGACCGCGAGCGCCGCATGCTGGAGCAGGGCGTCGGCACCGAACGTGACACGCTCGCCGCCGAAACCCAGGTGGCGGAGCTGGAGGCGGAGTTGGCGCGTGCCGAGGCGGCCGCCGCCTCGGTCGGCGACCAATCCGGCACCACCGTCGTGCTGCGCGCGCCGATCGGCGGCGAGGTGATCAGCCGGCGGGCGACCGACGGCATGGCGGTGCAGCCGGGCGGTGACGCGCTGGTGGAGGTCGGCGACACGAACCAGCTGTGGATCGTCGGCGACGTCTTCGAGCGCGACCTGCCGGCGGTGCACGACGGCGCCCGCGCCGCGGTCGAGTTCCCCTCGATGCAGGGAGCGCTGTCCGGCCGCGTCGTCTCGATCGGCGCGGTGGTCACCAGCGGGCTGCGCACCGCGCCAGTGCGCGTCGCGCTCGACGCCGACGCCGGCGTGCTGCGACCCGGCATGTACGGGCGCCTGCGGCTCGACGGCGCCGCGGTCGGCGGCCCGACGCTGCCCAGCGAGGCCGTCCTGATCAAAGGCAAGGACTCGGTCGTCTACGTCGAGCAGGCGCCGCTCACCTACGCCCGCCGCACGGTGACCGTCGGCCGTCCGGTCGACGGCAAGGTGCACGTCTTCTCCGGCCTGACGGCCGACGACAAGGTCGTCGTGCACGGTGCGCTGTTCCTCGACGGCGCCGCCGATCAGTTGATCTGACCGGCCGTCCACCCTCGCGCCCCCCATACGCGCCGTGTTGCGTCCCATCCTGCAGTTCTGCATCAGCCGCCGCCTGCCGGTGCTGGCCGTCACCCTCGGCATCGCCGCCTACGGCGTCATGTCCTACCTGGCGACGCCAATCGAGGCGTTTCCCGACGTCACCAACCTGCAGGTCACGGTGATCGCGCAGGCCCCCGGCCTGGCCCCCGAAGAGATGGAGCGCCAGGTGACGGTGCCGCTCGAGCGCGCCCTCAACGGCACGCCCGAGATGATCCAGATGCGCAGCGAGAGCCTGTTCGGGCTGACGCTGATCGGGCTGACCTTCGACGACCGCGCCGATCCGTTCAAGGCGCGCACGCTGGTCAGCGAGCGCCTCGCCTCGGCCGGGCTGCCGGAGGGCATCGAGGTGAGCCTCTCGCCCGAGGCGACGCCGCTCGGCGAGATCTACCAGTTCCGCGTCGTCAGCGACCGCCACAACCAGACCGAGACCCGCTCCGAGCTGGAGTGGACGATCGGCCGCGTGCTGCGCCAGGTGCCGGGCGTCGCCGACGTGGTCTCGTTCGGCGGCTTCCTGAAGGAGATCCACGTGCAGGTCGATCCGTCGCGCCTGGCGGCGCACGACCTGGCGCTGGCCGACGTGACCGAGGCGCTGGAGCGCTCCAACCGCAACGTCGGCGGCGGTTTCCTGCGCCACGGCGATCAGGAGCTGGTGGTGCGCGGCGTCGGCTATCTGCGCAGCGCGCAGGACGTGCAGGCGATCGTGCTGAAGACCGAGCAGGGGACACCGGTGACCATCGGCGACGTCGCCACCGTGGTCGTCTCGCACACGCCGCGCCGCGGCAGCGTCGGCTACAACCTGGAGCCGAACGTCACCGAGGGCTTCGTGCTGCTGCGCCGCGGCGAGAACCCCAGCGCCGTGCTCGACGCGGTGCACGCCAAGGTGCAGGAGCTGAACGACACCATCCTGCCGCGCGGCATGCGCATCGTGCCCTTCTACGACCGCAGCACGCTGGTCGAGCACACGCTGTCGACCGTGCACGAGAACCTGCTGCACGGCTTTCTGCTGGTCGTCGGCGTCGTCTGGCTCTTCCTGCGCAGCCTGCGCTGCTCGCTGATCGTCGCGTCGGTCATCCCGCTGGCGCTGCTCAGCGCGTTCATCGGGCTGCGCGCCATCGGCCTGCCGGCGAATCTCATCTCGATGGGCGCCATCGACTTCGGCATTCTGGTCGACGGCGCCGTGGTGCTGGTCGAGAGCGTCCTGCACGGCGCCGCGGAGAAGCGCCCGCAGCGCCCGTGGGAGCTCATGCAGGTGATCTTCCACTCCGCCCTCGACGTGGCGCGGCCGATCTTCTTCGCCATGGCGATCATCATCGCGGCGCTGATCCCGGTGTTCACGCTGGAGCGCGTCGAGGGCCGCATCTTCCGGCCGCTGTCGCTCACCTACAGCTTCGCGCTGCTCGGCGCGCTGATCTTCTCGCTGACCGTCGTGCCAGCGTTGTGCGCGACCTTCCTGCGCCTCAGGGACACGCAGATCCAGGAGCCCGCCTTCCTCACCCGGCTGCGCGCCTTCTACGCCCACCACATCGGCTGGCTGCTGCAGCGCCGCGCCGTGGTGTTCGGCGGCATCGCCCTGCTGGTCGGGCTGGCGGCGCTGGTCGGCGCGCGCATCGGCAGCGAGTTCCTGCCCGAGCTCGACGAGGGCGACTTCGTCATCTTCGTCGAGATGCCGCCCAGCATCTCGCTGGAGAAGGGCATCGAGGTGCTGCAGGAGGTGCGCCGCCGCATCCTCGTCTTCCCGGAAGTGCTGGAGACGATGAGCGAGCACGGGCGGCCCGAGGACGGCACCGACAACGAGGGCGTCAACATGAGCGAGACCTTCGTGCGCCTGGCGCCGAAGGAACGCTGGCGGCGCGGCGTCGACAAGGACGCGCTGGTCGAGGAGATGCGCGCCTCGCTCACCCAGATCCCCGGCGTCAACTTCAACTTCTCGCAGCCGATCAAGGACAACGTCGAAGAGGCGGTGAGCGGCGTGCGCGGCAAGATCGTGCTCAAGGTATTCGGCACCGACCTCGACCAGATGCGCGAGACGCTGGAGCAGTCGGTGCGCGTGCTGCAGAACGTGCCGGGGGTCGTCGACCTCGGCCTCTACCGCGACTCCAACGTGCCGCAGTTGCAGGTGGTGCTCGACCGCCCGGCGCTGGCGCGCGCCGGCATCAGCGTCAGCGCCGCGCAGGACGTGGTCGAGACGGCGCTCGGCGGCCGCGTCGCCACCGAGCTGTGGGAGAACGAGCGGCCGGTGCCGGTGCGGGTGATCTTCCCGCTCGCCGAGCGCGAGGACGAGGTCCAGATCGGCGACATCACCGTGCCGACGGTCGACGGCGCGCGCGTGCCGCTGCGCGACATGGCGCACATCGAGCGCACCATCGGCCGCGCCAGCATCAACCGCGAGGCCAACAGCCGCATGCTGGCGCTCAAGTTCAACGTCGAGGGGCGTGACATGGGCTCGGTGATCAGGGACGCCATGCGCGTGGTGCGCGAGCAGGTGCAGGTGCCGGACGGCAGCTTCCTGGTGTGGGGCGGCGAGTTCGAGAATCAGCAGCGCGCGCTCGGGCGCCTGGCGGTGATCGTGCCGATCTCGTTCGTCGCCGTCTTCGCCCTGCTCTACAGCGCGCTGGGCTCGGTGCGCAGCGCCGGCGTGGTCTTGCTGAGTGCGCCGTTCGCGATGACCGGCGGCGTCTTCGCGCTGGCGGCCACCGGCATCCCACTCTCGGTCAGCGCCGCGGTCGGCTTCATCGCGCTGCTCGGGCAGGTGTGTCTCGCCTCGCTGTTGGTGGTCAGCGCGGTCGACGAGCGGCGCCGCAACGGCGAGGAGCTGCTGCCGGCGATCGTCGCCGGCGCCGCCAGCCGCTTTCGCGCCGTGCTGCTCACCGCGCTGCTGGCGATGCTCGGCCTGATGCCGGCGGCGATCTCCAGCGGCGTCGGCAGCGAGACGCAGCGGCCGTTCGCGGTGGTGATCATCGGCGGGCTGCTCACCGCCGTGCCGGTGACGCTCTGCGCGTTGCCGTCGCTCTATGCCCTGATCGCGCGCAGCGCCGCGGCTGCGCCGCTGGAAGACGAGATGGCGCCGGAGGGAATCTTCTCATGAGGTGGGCGGGGATAGTGGGCCTGTTGAGCCTGCTGGTCGTCGGCGGACCGGTCGCCGCGGCGCCGAGCCTTGCGGCCGCCAACCTGCCGGCGACGGTGACGCTCGACGACGTGCTGTCGCTGCTGGAGACGCGCAGCCCGCGCGCCGCCGCCGAGCGCGCCAGCGTCGCGGTGGTCGCCGCCGATCGGGTGACGGCGCAGACGCTGCCCAATCCGACGCTCAGCTACAGCGGGCTGCAGCTGGTCGACGGCACCAACACCGGGGCGGCCAGCGCCAACCAGGTGGTGCTGGAGCAGCCGTTGTTGATCTTCGGCCAGCGCGGCGTGCGCACCGAGGCGGCCGATCTGCGCACCGCCGCCGAGCAGGCGCGCGTCGCCAGCGCGTTGTCCGAGCTGCGCCTCAAGGTGCGGCAGGCGTTCACCACGCTGCTGGCGCGGCAGGACGAGCTGGGCGTGCTGGAGGACAGCCTGGCGGAGTTGACGCGCGTGCAGACCATCGTGCGCGGCCGCGCCGCCGCCGGCGATCGCAGCCGCTACGACGTCATGCGCATCGAGGTGCAGACGCGCACGTTGCAGGTCGAGGTCGCCAACCTGCACACCGACATCACCGACGCCGCCGGCCAGCTCGCGGCGCTGCTCGGGGCGCCGGGCTGGCAGCCGCGCGCCAGCGGCAGCCTGAAACCGGGCGACGTGCCGACCGAGGTCGACCAATTGTGGGAGACGGCGCAGCGCCGGCGGCCGGCGTTGGTCGCCGCGCAGCGCCAGCAGGCCGCTGCGTACGGCGGTATCACCCAGGCGCGGCGCGAGGCGCTGCCGATCCCGGCGCTGGCCGCCGGCGCGCTGGTGACCAACGACGTGTACAGCACCTCGGCGTACTTCGGTCTGTCGCTGCCACTGCCGCTGTTCGATCGCAACCAGGGCGCGGTGGCCCGCGCCACCGCCGAAGCCAACGCCGAGACGCTGGCCCTGCAGGCCGAGGAAGCCGAGGCGCGCGCCGAGATCGAGCGCGCCGCGGCGGTGCTGCGCGAGCGGCGCGCGACGCTGGCGACGCTGGAGTCCGACGTCGCGCAGCGCGTGCCCGAGCTGCGCCGCATGGCCGAGGACGCCTACCGCGAGGGCAGCGGCGGCATCCTCGAGCTGCTCGATGCGTTCGGCTCGTTGAAGGACATCCGGCTGCGCGAGCTGCAGCAGCAGGAGGCGGCGCGGCTGGCCGAGGACGAGGTGATCGCCGCCGCCGGCCTCGACCTGCCGGACATGGACAGCGCGGTGCCGCCGCCGGCGCCGGATGCGGGGAGACCGTCATGAAGCCACTCGACCAATCCGCCGATCTGCAGAGCTACTATCGCGACCCCGAGGTGGTGCGCGCCTACCTGGCGCGGCGCACGGCGCAGCCGTTCAACGGCTTCCTGCATCGGGCGCAGGTCGGCTTCCTCAATGCCGCGCTGCGCGAGTGCCGGCCGGGCGAGACGTTGGAGATCGCGCCCGGGCCGGCGCGCCTCACCGCCGACATCGACCCGCAGCCGCACCTCACCGTGCTCGACGCCAGTCCGGCGATGCTGGCGCTTGCGCGCCAGCGGCTGCGCCAGCGCCAGCCCGGCTGTCGCTTCCTGCAGGGCGACGCGTTCCGCCTGCCGTTCGCCGACGGCCGCTTCGACTTCGTCTTCACCCTCAAGCTCATTCGCCACTTTCAACTGGTCGACCGGCAGCGGCTGTACGCCGAGATCCGCCGCGTGCTGCGCGGCGGCGGCGCCCTGGTGCTCGACGCGCAGAACCGCGCCGTCAGCCAGCCGCACCGCGAGGCGCAGGGGGTCGAGCGCTACCGCATCTACGACGTGCTCTACGACCTGCCGGAGCTGGTCGGCGAGCTGGAGGGCGCCGGCTTCCGCGTCCGCCGCGTCGACGGCATCGCGCGCCACTTCCGCCTGCAGCGCACGATGAACCGCCTGCGCCACGTCGGCCTGGCCGGCGCCGCGCGGCGGCTGATCGGCCTGGTCGAGCGCGTCCCGGGCGGCTCGCCGTCGACCTGGATGGTGCTGGCGGAGGTGCGGTCGTGACGCCGGCCCCGGCGCCCGACGGGCGCATCGACGTCGTGCTCTCCACCCTGCCGGCGACGCTGGCCAGCGCGCACCCGGAGTTCATGGCTTACGCGGCGGCGCATCTTGCGCCGCTGCGCGTTGCCGGCGGGCAGGCGCCGGTGGTCGAGGCCAGCCTCGCCTGGCACGAGGACATCCCGCCGCTCGATCGGCTCGCCGCCTATCCCGAGCTCGCCGACATGGAGCGCGTCGACCGCGACGTCTATCGCAACGCGACGCGCATCGCCTGGTTCCGCATCGACGAGCTGCCGTCGCTCTTCCTGCGCTTCGCCTGGGACGGCCGGCGCCTGCGCGTGCACGGCGACTTCTTCGTCTACCTGAGCCAGAACCCGTACCAGAACTGGTTGAAGCGCGGCCTGCGCCGCCGCCACCTGGCGCGCCTGCGGCAGCGGCGCTTCACTACGCTGCTCTACTACCTGCTCTACTACCCGTGCTTCTGGGTGCTGGAGCGGACCCGCGATCTGCATCCCATCCACGCCGCCGGCGTCGAGATGCAGGGCAACGTCGTCGTGCTCGCCGGCCCCAGCGGGGTGGGGAAGTCGACGCTGGTCACCGGCCTCGCCGGCGCTTCCAACGCGCGCCTCTTGTCGGACACCTTCCTGCTGCACCGCGGCGCCACCATGTGCGCGGTGCCCGAGCCGCTGCTGCTCGACACCTGGAGTCAGCGCTGGCTCGGCGAGGCGGCCGTGCACCTGCGCAGCATTCCGCATCGCTATTGCCTGTCGCGCAACGGCTTCCACTGGCCGGCCGAGCGCAACAGCGGCGGCGGCGTGGCGCGCCTGCTGCTCTTCCCGCAGCGCTCCAGCTCGCACTATCTGCGCCCGCTCTCGCCCGCCACCGCGCGCGGCCGCCTGAGCGCCAGCAATCTCATCGTCAACGACCTGCGCCGCTACTGGGCCTTCTCGTCGGTGCTCGAGCTCATCGATCCGACCTCGCTGGTGCTGGCCCGCGAGGAGAGCCTGGCGACGCTCAGCGACGCGGTGCCGGCCTACGAGCTCGGCCTCTCGCCGCGCGACACCCGCGCCGCCGTCGCCGAGGATCTCGACGCGATCCTGCCGGCCCCGGCGTTCGCCTAGTCTCCACCCCGCGCGGCCTCCCCGCGCGGGCCGCACACCCCTCCCCGTGGTGTGCGGCCGCTTCCCTCCCCCGCGCGAGCGGGGGAGGGCCAGGGTGGCTTCCCGCTCGCAAGCGGAGACCTCCTACCGTCTCCTCGCCGCGCCGCAGCGACGGCACCATCTCCTCCTCCCGCACCGCGGCGACCGCGCGATCTCCTCCCCCGCGCGGAGCGGCGGGGGACCGCGCGATCTCCTCCCCCGCGCAGCGGCGGACCGCGCGCTACCTCCTCCCCCGCGCAGCGGGGGAGGTCGGGAGGGGGATCAGGGTTGATCCGCTCTCCCCCCATCGTTACTGTCGCCTCACGTCTCATCACGGGGGCGAATTGGGTTCGACGGAGGTCGTGAAGCGGCAGTTGCGTGCAACGGGTAGTTGGGGCCCGCCAAAACCCAGCCTGCGAAAACTAAACGCAGACGATTCGTACGCTCTGGCTGCTTAAGGGCAGTCGGTGTCTGACCGGTACGCTCCCGTAGGACCGGACCCAGGCATAATAAACTCGGGATAAGCGCCAGCCGACGCTCGTAGGCTGGCGACGAAAACCCACGAGCTGGCCGTTGCGGATCCTGCCGGTGGGAGCCAAGACGGCGAGATCAAATCACCAGGCTACGCACGTAGACGCTGACGTGAATCACCTTCGGACGGGGGTTCAATTCCCCCCGCCTCCACTTTCAACAGTTCCGAGCTGAGCCAAGGAAGTCCGAAAACCCACTGACAGCAGTGGGTTTTTTCGTGTATGGTGTCCGGCATGGTCCGACGCCTTCCGAGGGGAGCTGCCCCCGATTGTGGGGCAACTCTGGGGGCAACTGGGGGACCACGAGAGGGAGTTGCCCCCACATGCCGCTGACAGACGTCGGGATCCGGAAGTCCAAGCCGAAGCTCAAGCCGTACAAGTTGTTCGACGGTGGCGGGCTGTATCTCGAGGTAAGCCCAACGGGCGGCAAGTGGTGGCGCTGGAAGTATCGCTTCGGCAGTAAGGAGAAGCGGCTGTCGTTAGGCGTTTACCCAGACGTGAGCCTGAAAGCCGCCCGCGGAAAGCACCTCGCCGCGAGGCAGCAACTCGCTGCCGGAATCGATCCCGGCCAAGCGCGCAAGGCAGAGAAGCTCGCGCAGGCAGGTGCCGAGAGCTTCGAAGCCATTGCCCGCGAATGGCACGCCAAGTTCTCACCGGGCTGGGTCGGGAGCCATGGCGATCGGATTCTGCGCCGGCTCGAAAAGGACATCTTCCCGTGGCTGGGGGAGCGTCCGATCGCCGAGATGAAGGCGCCCGAACTGCTTGCAGTGCTGCGGCGAATCGAAAGTCGTGGCGCGCAGGAAACGGCGCACCGGGCTATGCAGAACTGTGGGCAGGTGTTCCGGTACGCGGTGGCGACTGGCCGCGCCGAGCGCGATCCGACAGGCGACCTCCGGGGCGCCCTGCCGCCGCCGAAGGAAAAACACCACGCCTCCATCCGGGAGCCTCGCCGCATTGGTGAACTGCTGCGGGCGATTGAGAGCTACGAAGGCTTCTTCATCACGAAGTGTGCGTTGCGACTCTCGCCGCTGGTGTTCGTGCGGCCGGGCGAATTGCGCCAGGCCGAGTGGGCTGAGTTCGACCTCGATAAGGCCGAATGGCGTGTCCCGGCCGAGCGCATGAAAATGCGGGAGCAGCACATCGTGCCGCTGTCCCGTCAGGCAGTCGAGATTCTCCGCGAGCTCGAGCCGTTGACGAATCGCGTGATCCCCGGCAGGCCCGATGCGCCGCGTTACGTCTTTCCAGGCGCTCGTTCGGCCCATCGGCCCATGAGCAACAACGCCGTGCTCGCCGCGCTGCGGCGCATGGGTTACGGCAAGGATGAGATGACCGGCCACGGGTTCCGCAGCATGGCGTCCACCCTCCTGCACGAGCAGGGTTGGAACCATCAGGTCATTGAGCGACAGCTTGCGCACGCCGAGCGCAACGCGGTGAGTGCGGCCTATAACTTCGCCGAACATTTACCGGAGCGGCGGACGATGATGCAGGCTTGGGCGGACTACTTGGATGCTCTGCGAGCCTCGATGGACGTGGTTCCGCTTTTTAGAAGTGCATGACGGCGGGATCCCCGTCGCCGAAAAGGGGAGGGGTAATGGTCGAGCTAGATCGGGTTGTGTTCGACCAACAGCTCCGAGAGGGCGCACCTGACGACGATGTCTGGCTTGAAGTCGCCCTAGTGCATCCGGCGGCGCTGCCCGGCCAATACCGCTGCGTGATTTCGACACGATTCGTATTGGCAGACAAGCGGGTCGCCGCAGCCGTCGCCAAGGTCCAGCAGGGCTGGTCGAAGCGGTTCCGGGCGTACTTTTTCCGCGTGGGGGAGGCGAGGCGGTTCGTTTACGACCCCAACGCGAGGAAAATCACCAGGGCGCACGGAGCCAAGAGCCGTTACGAACTGGTGCACGACGCGACGCGCATCTACCAGTACCTCAATGTTATCGCCCTCGCCTGGGACTGGCTGGGGTTCGACTTGCGCTCGAATGCCTGGAGCATAAGGAAGAGCATCCGCGACCGCGACAAGGCCCCGGTGTTGGCACTCAGGTTGTTTGCGGGCGAATACACAAACGGACAGCAACCCTCAGACAGGCGCCGGCCCAAGCTGACACCTGATCTGGTCAAACGAGTCGGCGAGGCGCTGGGCTATGTCTCCGCTTCTGGGAGCCGCCAGCTGCCCCGTCGGAAACGGCCTGACGGACCGATCGACAGGCGTCTGTTGAGTTTGGTGGCAAAGATTCTGGCGGGAGAATGCAGGAGGCCTGCAGACACCCTGTTGCGGACGGTGGTTCGACCAGCGCTGTTGGGCGGTGTTTCCGCGGGGCTGATATTCGAATCGACTGAGCAGATTGTACGCCGCGATGTGCCAACCGGCGCCAAGACGAAACGGTTGACCGCCAGGGCACGCGCTGCGAAGGCGGCACCAGTGGAGGCGATGCCAAGGAACACCAGAAAAGCGCCGAACGGTCTGATGGCTCGCCGATAACGAAATCCGCCGCAGGGCCGACGCCAGAGGCCAGAGGGGAGCACAGGGCACTGCGAGAAAAAAAGGGCTGCTCCCAGGTTCGCGGTGCGAAGGGGGTTGTGTGCCCCGCCCTAAATTCGCAGGGTCGCGGGGGATTTCGTGGCGGTGGAAAAAAGTTGTCCGCCACCACGCCGCTTTCTTGAGCGTCGACCCAGCCGCGTGAATTGACCCTCGCAGTCGCCGCGGTAATTGCGTCTCATTCGATCCTGAATGGTTCAGGGAGAGGCGATGACGACGCACGCGATACTACGACTTCCAGCCGTCAAGGCGACCACCGGGTTGTCGCGAAGCACGATCTATCTTCGCATCGCCCAAGGCACCTTCCCCAGGTCCATTAGCCTGGGCGGACGCGCTGTGGGCTGGTTGGAAGCCGAGATTCAGGAATGGCTCCAGAGGCGGGTCGACGCCCGCCGCGGCGAAGCCGCGTGAATGTACCTACTCGGTACCGGACCGGGCATGACCTTCGACGCCGCCGCGCTGGGCACCCTCGAACTGACGATGTTCCCTCACTGGGTGTGCTGGCGCTTCGAGGATCGCGCCGGCGACCCGAAGCCGCGGAAGGTGCCCAAGCAAGCAGGTACCGGGCGGAATGCGAGCAGCACCGATCCGTCGACCTGGGCGCCGTTCGACGCGGCGGTACGGCGCGCCGAGCATGAGGGCTGGGGCGTAGGGTTTGTATTCCACGTGACGTTGAACCCGTTTGCCGGCGTCGACCTCGACGGTGCCCGCGATCCCCGATCCGGCAGGCTGGCGCCGTGGGCGCAGTCCATCGTCGACGCCTTCGACTCCTACGCCGAGGTTAGCCCGTCGGGCACCGGCGTGAAGATCGTGGTGCGCGGCAAGCCACGCCGCAACGGCAGTAGGAAGGGGGCGGACGGCACCGCGGTCGAAGTCTACGGCACGGCCCGCTTCTTCACACTGACAGGGGTGGTGACGTGACGGCAATCCGCGACGGCCAACGCCTCTTGAACACCTTGTGCGATCGGCTCTGGCCACTCCGCCCGGCGCTGGGATCGCGCCTCCGCCGCCTTTTGACCGCATCGGACGCCACGATCATAAGCAAAGCCCGATCGGCGAAGAACGGCGCCCTGTTCGAGCGCCTGTGGTCCGGAAACTGGCGCGGACGGTACGGTTCGCAGAGCGAGGCCGACCTTGCGCTTTGCTCGCTCCTGTCGTTCTGGTGCGACGGCGACGCAGAGCGGGTCGATCACCTATTTCGGCAGAGCGGGCTGTTCCGCGACAAGTGGGCGCGGCGCAAGGATTACCGCGCTCGCACGCTCGCGCTCGCCTGCGAACGTGGAGGGTGTGCGTGATGAGCGCCATGCTCGACACCGACGGTCGCAAGGGCGACCTCGATTTCATCTTGCCCCCGGGACTGGACGGAGCTGCAACCGCGGTAGACGTGCACGACACGGAGTTTGTTGAAGTTCAGCCACCGCCGCGTCCTGAATTCGCCGCGCCGCCGTTCCCCAGTGCGGCGATGCCGGGTGTGTGGAGAGAACTTGTGCGGCTGTGGGAGCCGTGGACCGAGGCGCATCCGGCATCGATCGTCGTTCCTGCTCTGATCATGCTGGGCGTGCACGGTGGCGAGGGAGTCCGCCTGGGACGCGAGCGGCCAATCGAGTACCTCGGACTCATCGGTCCGAGCACTATCGGGCGCAAAGACACCGGCGTGAACATCGCCG
>JANRJF010000354.1:0-24526 GCA_033764095.1 Deltaproteobacteria bacterium
GCGGGAGGAGCGCCGCGCCGGCACCGCCGCCGGCGGTGGTCAGCGCGCCGTCGGCGGCGCGCCGCCAGGCGGCGCCGTCGTCGCCGTCCTGCGGCAGCACGCTCAGCGACACGTGCTGCAACTGCAGTGCGTCGGCCAGCACTTGGGTCACCTGCGCGGCGACGGCGCGCAGATCGAGCAGCGTCGCCAGCAGCTCGCTCAGCCGGCGCAGCGTGGCGCGCGCGTCGATCGCGGAGCGGAAGAAGGCGCGGTCGACCAGCCGCTGCACCAGCCGGCGCAGCGGGTCGAAGGCGAAGGCGAGCGCGACGACGGTGAGCACGCCGAGGACGGCGCGCTGCCGATCGGTGCCGGCCGGCGCCAGGCGCGAGAAGGCGGCGAGCACGCCGGCGTAGGCGCTGGTGACGACCACGGTGAGCGCCGCGTAGGTGGCGCTGCTGCGGATGACACGGTCGATGTCGAACAGGTCGTGCTTGGCGATCGCGTAGGCGACCGAGGCGGAGAAGGCGGGGGTCAGGAGCAGGCCGAACTGCACCGGCAGCTCGTGGCCGGCGACCAGGCTGTCGCCGAACGCGAACAGCGCCAGCGTGCCGGCGAGGATGGCGCCGGGCAGCACGGCGCGCGCGCGCAGGCGGTCGCGCAGGTCGGTGCTGCGCAGCGCGCTGAGCAGCGCGGCGAGGAAGAAGAGCCCGCCGCCGATGGCGTAGAGATAGGTGAGCCGCAGCGGCAGCAGGTTGGGCGGCTGGCGCGACAGGCCGACCAGTACCGCCGCGGCGAGCGCCGCGCCGAGCGCATAGGGCAGCAGCAGCAGGGCGCGCCGCCCGGCGAGGCGCCGTTCGACCGGGAAGACGAAGGCGAGATGGATCCAGGTGGCCGGGAAGAGCCCTTCCAGCAGGAAGTAGAGGCCGGTCAGCCACGCATGGTCGGCGCGGTGCAGGAAGATGCCGGTGATCGGGTAGAGGCCGGCGATCAGCCCCTGCAGCAGGTAGACCTGCGCCTGGCGGGTGTGCGGTTGCAGCACGCCGACGGCGATGGCGAAGCCGAGCCAGGCGCAGCCGAAGAGCAGCAGCACGCCGCAGGTCTGCAGGTAGTCGGCCAGCCCGAAGCGCATCGATACGAGCGTCTCGTCGTGGATGCGCTCGCCGGCGCGCAGCGTGTAGGTGATCGGCGTGCCGATCGGGCGCGCCGCCACGGCGGCGTAGATCGCGGCACTGTCGCGGACCGCCACGCCGTCGACCGCGATCACCTGGGCGTGGAAGACGTCGGCACCGCGCGGCGGCCAGTCGACCGCGCCGACCGTCGGTACGACGCCGTTGCGCATGACGAAGAAGCCGGGGAAGGGGGTGTCGAGCCAGCGCAGGCTGACGATCAACGCCGACACCACCAGCGGCGTCGCGAGCAGCGCCACCGCCAGCGGCCAGCGGTAGGCGCGCAGGGTGGCGATCAGCGCGGCGCGGCCGCGGGCGTCGGTGGGCGCAGTCGCCAGCGCGCGGCTTGCCTGCACGTCGCAGTTCCCGTCCCCGCCGCGCCTAGCACGGCGTCGGAGCGCTGATCCAGCCCGCGCCGCGCCTCCGGCTGGCGCCGTGGGGTGGTGTGCAGGGCGCCGCGCAGCCGGCCGCGCACTGTGCAGGGTTCCGCACACCGGTTCGGCGGATCCGCCACGGCTGGCGGCGGCGGCGGCTTGGCGCGCCGCTTGCGGCAGCCGGCGGCGATGTCCCTCTCCAGCGCCGGCGAGGCGCTTGAAGCGTCCGGTCGCGAGCCCCTTGCGCATCACCAGCGGCTCGGCCAGCTCGGCGAGCACATCGCGCGCGTCGCGCACGAGCTGAACGCGCCGGTCAGCCTGATCGCCGGCAGCCTCGGCAACCTGGACCGCCAGTTCGACACCCTGCTGCGCTACGTCGAGGCGACGCGGCCCTACCTGGACCGCCACCCGGCGCTCGCCGAGGCGTTCCGCACGGCGCGCGTCGACTACGCGGTGGACAACGCCCGCACCCTGCTGGCGATCTGCGACGAGGGCGTGCAGCGGGTCGGCTACGTCGTCGAGCAACTGCGCACCTACGCGCGACGCGGCAACGCCGAGCCGGTGGCGGCGCCGCTCGACCTCACCGCGGTGCTGCACGGCGCCGCCCGCCTGGTCGCGCGCGCCCACCCGAATGCGCCAGCGGTGGAATGGGATCTGCCGGCGCTGCCGGCGCTGGACGGTGACGCACAGGCGCTCGGCCAGGCGTTCGCCAACCTGCTCGCCAACGCCTGCGAGGCGGTGGCAGGACAACGTGCGCCTCGCCTCGCTGTGCGCGCCCGGCTGCTCGCCGCGCCGGCGCGCGTCGAGATCCGCGTCGCCGACAACGGCCCCGGCATTCCCGCCGAGTTGCGCGGCGACGTCTTCGCCCCCTTCGTCACCAGCAAGGCCGCCGGCGTCGGCCTCGGCCTGGCGATCGCGCGCGAGGCGATCGAGCGCCACGGCGGCACGCTCTCTTTGGCGCAGCCCGAGCAGGGCACCGAATTCGTCGTGCGCCTGCCGTACTGACCTCCGCGCCTGGGCGGGAAAGGCAAAGGCGAAAATCAGACGGCAAAAGTGAGGGCTGGAGTGCTTGTCTTTACTTTTGCCTTTTGCCTTTTGCTTTTGCCTTTTGAGTTTCTCCTCGTATGAGCCCCGCGGTCCTGGTCCTCGACGACGAACCGGCGAGCGTGAACCTGCTGCGCATCACGCTCGGCATGGATTACGAGGTGCACACCGCCACCGACGGCGAGTCGGCGCTGCGCCTGCTGGCGGCGCACCCGGAGATCGCGGTGGCGATCATCGACCAGCGCATGCCGGGCATGACCGGCACCGAGTTCATCCAGCGCACGGTGGAGCCCTACCCGCAGCTGGTGCGCATCATTCTCACCGGCTTCACCGACATCGAGTCGCTGATCCAGGCGATCAACGCCGGGCGCGTCTACCGCTACCTGACCAAGCCGTGGAATCGCGACGAGTTGCTCGCCACCGTCCGCCAGGGCCTCGAGGTGCACGCGCTGGCGAGCGAGAATCAGCGCCTGCAGGCGGAGCTGCGGGCTGCCAACGCCCGCCTGCGGGTCGAGAACGCCCAGCTCAAGCGCGAGGCGAAGGGGCGCTACCGCTTCGACGAGCTGGTCGGCAGCAGCGCCGCGATGCAGAAGCTGCTCGGCCTGATCGAGCGCGTCGTGCAGTCCGACGCGACCGTGCTGATCACCGGCGAGACCGGCACCGGCAAGGAGTTGGTGGCGCGCGCCATCCACTACAACGGGCCGCGCGCCGATCGGCCCTTCGTCAGCGAGAACTGCGGTGCGCTGTCGCCCGAGCTGCTGAGCAGCGAGTTGTTCGGCCACCGCAAGGGCGCCTTCACCGGCGCGACGGAGGATCGCCAGGGCCTGTTCGAGGTGGCCAACGGCGGTACGCTGTTCCTCGACGAGATAGGCGACTGCCCGCCCGATCTGCAGACGCGGCTGCTGCGCGTACTCGACCAGGGCGAGGTGCGCCGCGTCGGCGACAACACGCCGATCCCGGTCGACGTCCGCATCCTCGCCGCCACCCACCACGACCTCGAGCGCGATGTCGCCGAGGGGCGCTTCCGCAAGGACCTGTTCTTCCGCCTCAGCGTCATCACCGTGCAGACGCCGCCGCTGCGCGAGCGCCGCGAGGACGTGCCGCTGCTGGCCGCGCACTTCGTCGAGCGCCTCGCCGCCCGCAGCGGCAGGGCCAGCCCCGGGTTCACCGCCGACGCGCTGGCGCAGCTCGGCGCCTACGATTTCCCCGGCAACGTGCGCGAGCTGGAGAAGATCGTCGAGCGCGCCTGGACGCTCGGCGAG
Organism: Deltaproteobacteria bacterium; assembly: GCA_033764095.1. Classification (GTDB taxonomy): domain Bacteria; phylum Desulfobacterota; class Binatia; order HRBIN30; family CADEER01; genus JBDTMT01. Next base: position 3,826 of record JANRJF010000354.1, read on the forward strand.
CCGGGCAGCTTCCTCACCCCGGATCTGCTGCCGGAGAAGCTCGCCGGCCTGGCGCCGGCGCCGGTCGCGGCGGACGGCCTGCGTGGCGCGGTGGAGCGCTGCGAGGCGCAGTGCATCCGCGAGGCGCTGCAGCGCAACCACAACAACCAGACGCGCACCGCCGAGGAGCTCGGCGTCTCGCGCCGCGCGCTGATCGACAAGCTCAACAAGTACGGCATCGGCCGCTGAGCCCGGCGCCGTGGGTTAGGGTTTTCCCGCAATGGTGGCCGCGCGACTCACTGTGAAATAGCTGATCCACGTGAGCCCCGACTGCCGACTGGCCCGCTGCCGCCGGGTAATCCCCTGGGTGGCGTTGGCGGTGCTCGCGATTGCTCGCGGTGCGCCGCCGGCGGCGGCCAGCTGCAACCAGATTCCCGGCACGGTCAACCGCTTCCGCGCCGCGGTCGGCACCGTCGACCGGCCGTTCGCGCGGCCGGGCGATTGGCTGACCATCCGCCGCGGACCGTGCGACCCGGCGGCGCCCGAGTTCGCCGCCGATCCGGCCGCGCACCTCGTGACCGTTGCCTTCCGGCCGCCGAACGGGCCGGCCAACCTGGTCGTCCTGGCGGCGGACTGCGCCGCGCGGCGCGACGAGATCGCCGCCTGCGCGGCGCGGCCGGAGATCGACCGGGTCACATGCGCGCCGCTGGCCGGCGCGGTTGCGCTGCGCGACTTCGACGGTGCGCGCAACCTGCAGCTCCGCTTCCCGGACACCGACGCGCTGCTCGACGATGCCGACGACGACCGCACGCCCGCCGCTGCCGACGTGGACCGCACGCTGGCCGGTCCGGCGGCGGTGATCATCACCCGTGCCGATCAGCCGTTGCCGTGTGGGCTGGCGCGCACGCCGTGCGCCGACCAACCGGACGGGCTCATCGCCTGCGTCGACGCGCTCTACGCCACCGACGGCGAGTGTCACGGCGCGCTGCACGACACCTTCCCCTCGTTCACTGCGCTGCCGCCGTCGAACGACTTCCAGGCGCTGTGCGTCGATCCCCAGCGCACCTGCAGCGGCCTGTCGAGCGAGGTGCGCTTCACCGTCGACGCAGCCGGCAACCTGTTGATGCCGATGGACTGGCGCGGCGTGCTGCCGCAGCAGGCGCTACCGGTGGCGCGCCTGCTGCGCGTGGTGGCTGCGGTGCCGGCGTTCAGCGGCGCCGGCGCGCGGCTGCACGTGCCGGAGGGCGCCTTCCTGCACGCCTATTCGCCGGCCGGTGGCCTGCTGTCGCCGAAGTTCGAGCCGCAGGTTGACGTCACCGATGCCGAGCGCCTGGTGTTGTTCGGCACCGCCGACGCGCCGGAGACGGTGCTGCGCATCGCCCGCCGCAGCCCGAGTTGGCGACAGTGCTCCGCCGGCGCCGCCGCCGGGCAGCCGTGCGACAGCGACGCCGCTTGTCCGTCCGGGACCTGCGCTAGCGCCACGTGTCGCGGCGGGCACGCCGACGGCGCGCAGTGCGGCGGCGACGCCGACTGCCCGCAGGGTGAATGTGGGACGTCGCTGTTCGAGTATCGCGACCAGCAGCGCGACGGCGTCGGGCCGGTCGTCGTGCCGCGCTTCGGTCCCGGGCTCTGCCAGGACGCGCTGGGCGAGTGTGCGACGGACGCCGACTGCGCCAACGGGCGTTGCGTCAGCTACCGGTTCAGCGCCGGGCAGCCGGTATCGCTGGATGGATTGGTCGACTCGCCCGACCTGTTCATCACGGTCGTGCCGGAGGCGATCGACGGCATCGACCTGAACGACGACGGCGACCTGCGCGACGATGTGATCCTGATCTCCGACCGCCACACCGGCCAGCGCCAGCGCATCGGCGTGCGCGACAGCGAAGGTCGCGCGGTGACTCGCCTGCGCGATCTGCCGTTCAGCTATCCCGCCGTCGCCGCCGAGGGATCGCTCACCGCTTTTCTGGAGGCCGAGCCGTTGCAGGGCACCGGCGACCTCAACGGCGACGGCGATGAGTTCGACACCATCCTGCGTCTCTACCGCGGCGACGGGGCGGCGGCGCAGGACCTGCTCGCCGATCGGAACCTCACCGCCGACGCCGCGCCGCTGATCGATGGGCGCGCACTGGCGCTGCGCGACGGCCTGCTCTGGTATCGCCATCGCGCGGCAGATGACGTGCCGCTGCGCCTGCAGCGCGTCAGCCTGGCGTCGACGGGCACCCAGGCGAACGGCGCCTCGGGCAGACCGGCGATCTCCGCCGACGGCCGGCACGTCGCCTTCGAGAGCGACGCCACCAATCTCGCCGCCGACGCCCCGGCGGGTATCACCTCCTATATTCACGATCGCCCCAACGGCGCGACGACGGCGGTGCGGGTGGAGTCCGAGTCGCTGCCCGCCGGCCAACCCTCGCTGCGTCCGAGCCTGTCCGGCGACGGCGGCACCGTCGCGGTGGCGGTGGAGGATGCGGCCGGCGTTCCCCAGATCTTCGTCGTCGAGCGCGACGCCGACGACAACGGTGTGCTCGACGAGGCCGGCGGCACCGCCAGCCATGCGATCAGCGCCATCAACGGCGAGCTCGGCGATCGCGAGTCCGAGTCGCCGGTGTTGAGCCCCGACGCGCGTTTCGTCGCCTACGTCTCCAGCGCCGGCAATCTGCAGCAGGCGCAGACCAGCAAGAACTGGCAGGTGCGGGTGCGCGACCGCGACCCGGAGCGCACCGGCGTCTTCGATGACCTGACGCGCGAGTGGGTGGCGAACACGCGCGGGCCGGACGAGCTGCTGCGCGGCAACGACCAACAGCGGACGACGCCGGCGATCACGCCCGACGGCCGTTTCGCGGCGTTCGGCAGCTTCGAACAGAACCTGCCGAAGCTCGACATCAACAACTACTGCTTCAATCCGAACAACACGCGGCCGACCTGCGCCGATGTGCTGGTCGCCGACCACCGCGACTACTCGATCGACCTGGTCAGCGCCGCGACCAGCGGCGAGCAGGGCAACAGCCACTCGCTGTCGCCCGCCATCTCGGCGGACGGGCGCTACGTCGCGTTCCTCAGCTACGCCAACAACCTGGTGCCGGGTGACAGCAACGGCGTGGCCGACGTATTCGTCTACGACCGCCGCAATCGCGCCGTCGAGCGCGTCAGCGTCGCTTCCGACGGCCGGCCGGGCGATGCGCACTCCGCCGGTCGTGTCGCAATCTCGGCCGACGGCCGCATCATCACCTTCAATAGCAACGCCAGCACCCTGGTGCCGGGCGACCAAAAGGCGCGCTGCGACAACGACCTCGATGGCCAGCTCGACGGACCGTGCAGCGACGTCTACCTCCACGACCGCGTCACCGGCTTCACCCGCCGCGTCAGCCTGGCGCCGGACGGCGCTGCCGCCGACAGCGAGTCAATCGCTCCGGCGATTTCGGCGGACGGTCAGGTCGTCGCCTTCGAGAGCGCCGCGAGCAATCTGGTCGCCGGCGACACCAATCTCGGCTGTGCGACCAGCGGCGGTCGGGGGATGCGCAACTGCCCGGACGTCTTTGTTGCCGAGCCCGCCGTGCCGGACGGCGATCCGGGCGCGATGCTGGAGCTGCTCGATACCAGCGTGGCGACGCCGCAGCCGCAACCGATCGCCGCCGCGACGCAGGTGGCGCTGTACGAGCGTTGCGCGGCCTTTCTCACCCCAGAGGCGGCGGCGGGCGCGGTGCTCAACGGCGACGGCGATCGCGACGACGACGTCGTGCAGCTCTTCTGCGCCCGCGACGATGCTGGGGTCCGTTCGCTCGGCCGCGCCGCCGTGGACGTGGCGCTCGGCGCGCGGCTGATCGCGGCGCGGGTGCCGGAAGGCGGCGACGGGCGCGGTCAATTGAACGGCGACCGCGATCTCGACGACATGGTCGTGCAGGTCGCCGAGCGGCGCGATCCGCAGGCGTGGGTCAACCTCGGCCAGGCCGCCGACCAGATCGCGGTGGACGGCGATGTGGTCGCCTTCCTCACCGATGAGCGCGCGCAAAGCGAAGACCTTAACGCCGACGGCGACACCGACGACCGCGTCCTCCAGGTCTGGTTTGCCGCGCCGGCCGACGGCGGCAGCGGGCTCGACGGCGAGCTGTTCAACACCCATCTCGCCACCGAAGACTTCGTGCTCGGGCGCCGCCTGCTGGCGCTGCGCAGCGACGAGGCGGCGCAGCGCGCCGATATGAACGACGATGGCGATCGCGACGACGCGGTGCTGTGGGTACTCGACCTGGCGACGCGCGAGCTGATTTCCACCGGACAGGCCGCGACGCCGTGCCGCTTCGCCGCCTGCGACGCGCGCCAGCCATATCGGGTGAGCGACGACACCGTGCGCTTCCTGACCCTGGAGCGGGCGCAGGCCGACCAGGACCTCAGCGGCAACGGCTCCAGCGACGATGTCGTCCTGCAGACCTTCAACCTGCGCCAGCGCGCCCTGCAGGCGGCGCTGCGCCTCGGCGATGCGGGCGGCGCGGCGTCGCCCGGCGCCACGCGACTGATTGGCGCGCTCAGCGCTGGCATCTGCTCCGACAACGGCGACGCGTGCGTGACCGCGGCGGATTGCACGGGGAACGACGAGCGGCGCGGCAATGCGGTGTGCTACACGCCGCCCGGCGCTTGTGTCGTCAATCGTCAGAGCGCCTGTATCGTCGACGTGCCGAACGCCTGTCCGGCCTCGCAGTTCTGCGTGCCGACCGGCCCGCAGCAGGGCAGTTGCTGGGAGCGGCTGGGGCCGTGCGAGCTCGACCAGCAGTGTCCGCTCGGTGCCGTCTGCCGCGCCGCCGAGCAATCGGCCAACGGTGGCAACGATCCGCTCGACGCCGGCAGCGGCGAGGTGTTCCTCGGCGCCGGAGTGTGCCTCGAGGATCTCGACCGTGACTGCGACGACTGCGGTGTGGGCGAGTCGTGCGGCGAGTCCCATGGCAATCCGTCGCGCCGCGTCTGCCAGCGTACGCACGGATCCTGCCGCGCCGACGGCGACTGCCCGGCCGAGACGCGCTGCGCGCCGCGGCCGCTGGTGGCCGCTGCTGGCGATGCGGATGGCGACGGCCTGGCCGATCCGTTCGACAACTGCCCGCAGCGCGCCAATGTCGACCAGCGCGACGACAACGCCAACGGCGTCGGCGACGCGTGCGATGCGACGCTGGCTGATCCGACACCGACCCGCACGGTCGCGCCGACCACGACGCCCACGCTGGCACAGACTTCGCCGCCGCCGACGTCCGTGCGCGCCGGCAGCGACGACGACGGCTGCGCGGTCGGGCCCGGTCGGCAGCCACGCGGCGCGCTGTGGGCTGCTGCCATGCTGGTTCTGCTGCTCGCCGGGCGCCGGCGCGCGGCGCGTCACTCCCGCTCTTCATCGCGACGCAGGATTATCCCTGGAGGCTCCGGTGCTGAATCGTAGATCGCTGGCCGTTGGTGTGTTGATGGGTGTCCTGGCCCTGCCGTTGCGACCCGTCCCTGCCGCGGCGTGTGGCGGCGATTGCGGCGGTGACTGCGCGGTGTCGATCGACGATCTGGTGAAGGTCGTCGGAATCGCCCTCGGGACGACGGCGCTCGACGCGTGTCCGTCGGCCGACGTCGACCAGAGCGGCGACGTCGAAGTCAACGACGCCATCGTGGCGGTGGAGTCGGCGCTCAACGGTTGCCCGACTGCCGATCCGGCCACTGCCGCGCTGCTACTGGCGCGCGGCCTGGCACAGCTGCCGCGCCTGTCGGGAGTAGTCGCCGCCGGCTTGAACGGGCTCGACGAGCACCCGGTGTGTGATCTCGGCGGCACGGTCGACAGTCCGTGCGAGGACTCGGGCACGGGCATACGCATCAACCACATGCGCGCCGAAGCATGTCGCCTCAACACCAGCGAGGGGCCGCTGCAGCTCGATGGCGAATCGACCGCGAAGGGCCCCGGTATGTGTCCCGATGTGCTGTTCCCGAGCAACATCACCTTCGACTTTGGCGGGACCATGGTCCTGCAAGACGAGGCCGGGATGGCGCTGCTCAGCACCGAGCTCGACACCCAGATCAAGCTGCTGCGACTCATCATCGGCACGCCGCCGTGCTCGATCAAAGGCGGCGAGGCGACCATCAACCGCACGATGACCGTGCACGCGGTGCCGGCGGGGCATTCCCTGCGCTTGGACTTCGACCAGCTCGGCAACCTGAGCGAGTTCGTCGATTTCGTCGGTCGCTGCGACCTGAACCAGTTGCGGACCACCAGCAACGGCGGCCTGACGATTGCCGACGACTACGGCGCCCGATCGCTACGCCTGGCAACGACGCTGCACGACATGGTGGTCGGCGTCGACGTGCCGAATCGCACCCTCCAATTGGACGGCCTGGTCGAGTCGAGTTGCCTGGGCGGCGAGGTCCGCTTGCGGACCCTGTCGCCGCTCGACTTCCACCCGGAGCGCTCCTGCTTCACCAGCGGGGTGCTGGCGCTCGGCCTGCCGGCCGGCACGGTCCAGGTCACCATCCGCGCCGACGGCGGCGTCGAGACCGACACCGACGCCGACGGCATCGCCGACGCCTCCTACCCCTCCTGCCTCGAGCTGCCGCGCTGAGCGCCTCGCCGGCGGGCGCCCTGGGTGCGCAGTCCACTGCGCACTTCGCGCCGAGGACCTGTGAAGTGGACTGCACAGTCGCATCGTGACTGAGCCAGGTCGGGGCCCGACCAGGTCCCGGCACGGCCCTTGCGGTGGTGCCTCTGCGTTCAAATCCGGGGTGGCACGATGCAGGACCGAGAGCTGATCCAGATGGCGGCGTTCAAGTTGCACGAAACCGCGCGTCGCCTGGAGTGCTTGGCGCGCGAGAGCGGCAGCGCCGAGTTGCGCAAGCGCTTCCGCGCGCTTGCCGCGGAGCTGGTCCACCAGGAGAAGAAACTGCGGCGGGCGCAGACGGCCACGGCGACCAGCGCGGCGAGCGCCGCGAGCCGTTTTGCGGCGCGGGTGCGGCGCCGCGCCGTCGGCTGAGCCGCTCGCCCATCGACTTTCGCGGCGCCGGTCGAGTAGAAGCCGGCGATGCCGAGTCGGGGGCTCGTCCACGCGCTGCCGCCGTTCGCCGACACCGTCGTGATCGGCGCCGGCACCGCCGGCGCGGCGGTGGCGGGACTGCTCGCCGCGCGCGGCGACCAGTCGGTGCTGCTGCTGGAGGCCGGGCCGGACTACGGCGCCGCCGACAGCGGCGGCTGGCCGGCCGAGCTGCTCGATGCGCGCGCCCTGCCGACCACGCACGACTGGGGCTACGACAGCGGCGAGACCTGGCCGCACCGGCGGCTGCCGTTCGAGCGCGCGCGCGTCGTCGGCGGCTGCTCGGCACACAACGGGTGTGCGGAGATCTGGGGCAGCCGGCTCGACTACGACGGCTGGGTGGCGAGCGGCAATCCAGGCTGGTCGACCGACGAGCTGCTCCCGCTCTTCGTCGCTGGCGCCGAACGGCTGCGCGTCCGGCGTCCGAGTGCCGCGGAGGTGACGCCGTTCCAGGCCGCCTGTCTGCAGGCGGCGCCGCGCGCCGGTCTGCCGGTGGTGACCGATCTGAACGACCTCGACGAGGACGTCGGCATCGGCCTCAGTCCGGTCAACATCGTCGATGGCGTGCGCTGGAACGCCGCCTTCGCCTACCTCGACCCGCAGCGCGGGCGCGGCGCGCTCACCATCTGCGGCGAGACGCTGGTCGATCGGCTGCTCATCCGCGGCGGGCGTGTGGATGGCGTCGCCGTGCGGCGCGACGGCGCGCCGCGTGCCGTGCGCTGCGGACGCGTCGTGCTGTGCGGTGGCGCCTACGGCTCGCCGGCGGTGCTGCTGCGCTCCGGCGTCGGCGATCCGGCGGCACTGCGGGCGCTCGAGATCGCCACCGTCGTCGAGCGGCGCGGCGTCGGACGCAACCTGCACGATCACCCGGCCACCGGCCTGGTGTTCGCCGGCACGCCGGAGCTGGAGCGCCGCATGCGCGAGTTCGCCGCGCGTCGCTGGATGCCGGAAGAGCAGACCATTGCCAAGGCGCGCTCGCGCCGCTGTGCGCGCGGGTTCGACCTGCACATCTTTCCCACCGGCGGCCCGACGCGCGACGGCGGCGGCTGGCTGTGGTGGATGCCGATCGCCTGCATGACGCCGCGCTCCCGTGGCCAGGTGCGCCTGCGCAGCGCCGACCCGGCCGCCGGGCTCGACATCGACCACGGCCTGCTCACCGATCCGGGCGGCGACGACCTGCGCGTCCTGCTCGATGGCATCGAGCTCGGCCGCGCCTGGGCGGCGGCCGCGCCGCTCGCCGGGTTGCTCGGAGACGAGACGTTGCCGGGCGCGGCGCAGGCCGATCGCGCCGCCCTGGCGACCCTCTGCCGCGATTGGATCCAGCACTACTACCACCCGGTCGGCACCTCTCGGATGGGCCCGGCGAGCGATGCCGACGCGGTGTGCGATGCGCGCGGCCGCGTGCACGGGCTCGACAACGCCTACGTCGCCGACGCGTCGCTGATCCCGATCATCCCGCGCGCCAACACCAACATGCCGGTGCTGGTGGTCGCGCAGCGCATTGCACAATGGCTGGCCGACGCGTCGTCGTAGTAGCGCGCCCCGCCGCGGCCGCATCCATCCGCGCTGCGTCGCGCCAGGAGGCGGCCACGGTCGGCCGTGGAGAGCGGCATGGCATTTGATCCGCACGTCTCGTTGGTTGCCCTGGCTGCACAGATCCAGGCCAAGCAGCTGTCGCCGAGCGAGGTACTGCGCGCCTACCTGGCGCGCATCGAGCGCTTCAACGGCGAGCTCAACGCCATCGTCACACTCGACGCCGAGCGCGCGCTGGTCGAGGCACACGCCGTCGAGCAGCGCCTGGCGCGCGGCGACGAGGTCGGCCCGCTGGCCGGCGTGCCGTTCGCCGCCAAGGACCTCGAGGACGTCGGTGGCATGCGCACCACCTACGGCTCGCCGCTGTTCGCCGAGCACGTGCCGGTGCAGGACTCGATCAACGTCGCGCGCCTGCGCGCCGCCGGTGCGATCATCCTCGGCAAGACGAACACGCCGGAGTTCGGCTCGTACATGCAGAGCAGCAACCCGGTCTTCGGCGCGACGCGCAACCCATGGAATCTGGAGCGCACGCCGGGTGGCTCGAGCGGCGGCGCAGCGGCGGCGCTGGTCGCCGGCCTGGTGCCGCTCGCCACCGCGTCGGACGGGGGCGGTTCGATTCGCCATCCGGCCGCGTTCACCGGCTGCGTCGGGCTCAAGCCGACCTTCCGGCGTGTCCCGGCGCGTCCCGATCGCACCCTCACCTTCGACGACACCGGTGTCTGGGGGCCGCTGACCCTCACCGTGCGCGACGCGGCGCGTCTCGCCGACGTCACCTTCGGCCCCGACGAGGAGGATCCCAGCGCGCTACCGCTGCCGGGCGAATCGTACGAGGCGACGGTCGACCAGCCGCCGCGCCGGCTGCGCATTGCCTGGTGTCCCGACCTCGGCCACTTCGTGCAGCCGGACGTGGCGCGCGAGGTCGATGCGGCGGCGCGCGTCGTGCAGGCGCTCGGCCACGCCGTCGAGGTGTTCAACGAGCCGATGCCGTTCGTCGGCAAGGCGTGGAGCCTGACCAGCATCGTCAACGAGTACCTCAAGCACGGCGACGGGCTGGCGACGCCCGACAAGCTCGACCCGATGCTGCGCGAGGGCTTCCTGCGCGCCCGCGAGCGTGCCGCCGACGATCTCGCCTATGCCTACGCACGGCGCACCGAGCTGGTGCGCTGGACGGCGCGGGCCTTTGCGCGCTTCGACGTGCTGATGATGCCGACGCTGCCGCTGGAGGCCTTTCCGATCGGTGTGGTGCATCCGACCGAGATCGCCGGCCGGCCGGTGCGCATTCACGACGTCTTCCCGTTCACGCATCCGTTCAACCTCAGCGGACACCCGGCGCTGTCGTTACCGGCCGGATTCACCGACGCGGGCCTGCCCGCCGCCATCCAGTTCGTCGCGCCGCGCTTCCAGGAAGCGGTGCTGCTGCGGCTCGGTCGCCAGTTCGAGCTGGCGCGGCCGTGGCCGCTGGCGCCCGACCGCTATCGGAGTCGATAGGCGATGGATCTCACCCAACGTTTCGCCGCCGTTCCGTATCACGCCAGCCTCGGCCTGCAGGTGGAATCGGTCAGCGCGGAGGGCGCGCGTCTGCGCGTGCCCTACCGCGACGACAACGCCAACCCCGGGCAGGCGCTGCACGGCGGCGCCATCGCCTCGACCATCGACGCCGCCGGCGCGCTTGCGGCGTGGGCGGCGCTCGGCGGCGCGGCGGGTTTCGAGGTCGGCACCCTCGACCTCGCCGTCGACTACCTGGCGGCGGCGATCGGCGAGGACATCATCGCCAGTGCCGAGGTGCTGCGGCGCGGCAAGGAACTGGTCTACAGCCTGGTCGACGTGCGCACCGACGCCGGCAAGCGCATTGCCATCGGCCTCTCCACCTACCGCGGCGTCGATCCCGCCGCGGCGCCGCAGGCCGGTGAGCGGCAGCTGGTGACTCCGCCGCCACCCGCCCTGAGCGCCACCGACATGATCAAGGGCGCCCGGCTCTTCGTCACCTCGCCGTTCATGGCGCGGCTCGGCATCGGCGTCGAGATGGCGCACGGCGGCGCGGCGCGCCTCGCCATGCCGTGCACTCCCGACAAGCGCGACGCCGACGGCGCCATTCACGAGGGCGCGCTGGCGGCGTTGATCGACTCGAGCGGTGCGCTGTCGGCCTGGTCGGTGGTCGGGCTCGACATGCGCTTCAAGGCGTCCACCGTCGGCATCCACGTCAGCTATCACGGGCGCGTGCCGGGGGCGGCGGTGGTGGCACACGCGCGCACGCTGCGGCGCAACAACGAGATCTTCCTCAACCAGGTGACGGTGGTCGGGCGCGACAGCCAGGTGGTGGTGGCGGTGGGCGAGGTCACCTACCGGATTGTCGTCTGAGCCCGGCTCAGCCGTGCTGGCGCAGGCGCAGCACGGTGTCGGCGAGGAAGAGCAGCATCGCCAGCGGCAACAGCAAGGCGTCGAGCGGATAGCCGACGCGCCGCTCGCCGATGACGCGGGCGGTCAGCGCCGCCGGGGCCGCGTCGAGGGTGCCGCCGGTGGCGCCGGTGAGTTGCGCGAGCAGGCCGCGATCGGGCGCGGTGCGCGCGAACTCGGCGTCGGCGGCGGAATCGGTCGCCGGGATGGTCACCGTTTGCGCCGTCTGCGCGACGTCGCCGCCGGCGCCGCGCTTGGTGACCGTGACCGGATAGCGGCCGGGCGGCACGTCGAGCAGGCTGGCGCTGAACAGGCGCGGCTGGCGCGGCACCAGCGGCACGTCGCGCGTGGTGCCATCCTTCAGCGTCAGGCGGGCGCTCAGGGTCGCGTCGTCGGCGGTCGGGCCGAAGCTGCGCACGTTGAGCGTGGTGACCCCGGCGTCGCGTTGCGCCTCGACCGCGACGTCGTCGTCGCCCTGTTCGCGCGCCGCCCAGTGCGCCACCTGCGACCAGAACTTGCTGAACTCCGGCCAGCCGACCCAGGCCTCGGCGTCGTCGCCCGGGCTGGCGGTGAACGCCGCGACCCGGCCCAACCCGACGTGCCACACCGCGAGCAGCGGGTCGCCGCGATCCATGCGGGTGACGCGCAGCAGCACGTCTGCTTCCGGCTTCGGCTTGGCGAAGGCGTAGCCGCTGAGCGGCGGCAGCGCGTCGCCGCCGATGCCGTGCAGCAGCGGCGAATCCTCGGCGAGGTGCGGGAAGTAGGTTTCGGTGCTCGGCCCCTGTGGCGTCAGCGCGCGGGTCGTTTCGCGCAGCATCAGGTCGGGCAGCGCGGCGGCGTTCTCGACGTAGTGGAACTCACCGCCGGTCTGGCGCGAGATGTCCTGCAGCAGCTTGAGGTTCACCGTGTTGTCGCCGATGCGCACCGTGGTGACGGTGATGTGGTCGGCGGCCAGCGCGCTGGTCAGCGAGCGGTACTCATCCACCCCGGCGCGGTTGGTGTCGCCATCGGTGATCAGCATGACGTGGCGGCGGGTCACGCGTGAGCTCGCCAACTGGCGGCGCGCCATCTCCAGCGCGTCGTAGAAGTCGGTGCCGCCGTTCTCGACCAGGCGCGGGATCAGGGTCTCGAGCTCGCGGCGGTTCTCGCGCAGCGGTTTGAGCGGCGCCACCTCGTGCGGCTGCGAGTCGAACACCACCAGTCCGACGGCGTCCTGGTCCTTCAACTGGCGCACCACCGCCAGCGCCGCCTCCTTGGCGTAGCGCATCTTCTCGCCGTCGCGCCGGGTGCCGATGCGGCTGTTGTAGGCCATGCTGTTGGAGCGGTCGACGACCAGGAAGATGGCGAGCGGTTCGCGCGTGTTGGGCGCCGGGCGACGCGGTTCGAGCGTCACCGGCAGCAGCCGCTTGAGCGGGGTGTTGGCGAATCCGCTGTCGCCGAAGGTGTTGCCGCCGCCGGCGACGACCAGGCCACCGCCGTGGTCGCGCACCCAGCGCTCCAGCGCGGCGAGCGCGCCGGAGCCGAGCTCGGCGGCGGTGACGTCCTCCAGCACCACCAGGTGGTACGGGCGCAGCGTCTCGATGCCGTGCAGCGTCGACGGCGGCTGCACGTCGACGCGCACGCCCTTGCGCGTCAGCGCGCGCGCGACCGGCGACTGCTTGCGCGACGTCAGCAGCAGCGCGCGGCTCGGGCCGCGCACCGTGACGCCGACCTCGCCTTGGTTGTTGGCCGGCTGTGGATCGTCGCGCAGCACCAGCTCGGCGCGCAGTCGCCGGCCGCCCTCGCCGACCAACTGGGTGGGCAGCGTCAGCGCGCTGCGACCCGGCGGCAGCTCCACCGCGGCGCTGTCGGCCATCGCGTCGTCGAGATAGAGGTTGAGCACGGCGGTGCGCAGGTCGCCGCCGTTGTCGGCGATCACCCGCACCGGCGTGACGCGCTCGCTGCCGATCAGCACCGGCGCCAGGATCCGCACGACGCGCACGTCGGGCGCGTTGGCGTGTGGCGGCACGGCGGCGTCGACGCGCACGCCGGCGGTGCGCAGCCAGGCGAGCCGGCGGCGGCTGTCGCCGCGCGTCTGGTTGCCGTCGGTGAGCAGCACGATGCGCCGTTCGCCGTCGGCCGGCAGCAGTCCCATGGCGCTGTCGATCGCGGCGCCGAGGTCGGTGACCGCGGCCGCCGACCCAGCCGGTGTGGCGCCGAGCGGCGCCGGTGCGCCGGGCGGGCGCAGCAGGTGCACGTCGCCGCCGAAGGTGATCACCGCCAGCTCGTCGGTCGGCGCGAGCTGCGCCTGCAACGTGTCGACGTAGCGCCGCGCCCACTCGCGGCCGCCATCGTCGATGCTGGGCGAGACGTCGAGCGCGGCGACGACGGTGCGGCGCTGGCTGGGCATCGAGGTGGTGAGCTCGAGCCCGGCAAACGCCAGGACGGCCGCGACGAAGGCGGCGCTGCGCAGTCCGGCGACCAGCCGGCCGGCGCGATGCGGGAAGTAGAAGAAGAGTGGCGTCAGCAGCAGCCACAGCAGCACCACCGGCTGACGTACGCCGATGCCGAGCGCGGCGGGGTCGGCGAGAACGTAGGCGAAGGACGGGTGGTCCATCACGTCCGCCGCCGCGCCGCCATCCACTCGAGCGGCAGCAGGAGCATGGCGATGCCGGCCAGCCCGGCGCCCAGTCCGTGTCCGCGCGGCGCGTTCTGGTCGGCGCGAGCCGGCGACGCCGGGGCGAGGAACGGCGACGCGGCGGGGCGGCCGATATCCGATTCCTCGGCGTCGCTCAGGTCGGCAAAGACGCGCACCTGCGTGCCGTCGGCGGAGACGCGGTACTCACCGGCAAAGCGCGCGTCGACCAGCGCTGGAGCGTCGGCTGGTTGGTCGACCTCGCCGCCGCGTGGATCGGCGATGTGGCGTGGCAGTGGCGGCAGTGCGTCGATGACCTCGACGCTGCCGGTCGGCACGACGCGCGTGCCGTCGGCGGTCGGGGCCAGCCAGTCGAACAGGTTGAGCAGCAGCACCAGCAGGTCGACGTGCTCGGTGCCGAGCAGTTGGTCGCCGCCGAGATCGAGCGCGATGGCGGCGTGACGGTGTCCGTTCTGCTCGCCGGTGAGCAGCAGCGGCAGGGCGCTGCCCTCGGCGCGCCCGGCCAGTGTCGTGGTCGCCCACGGCGGCGCTGTCAGTCGGCGCGCGGAGGTGTCGGGCAGCGGCAGGTCGAGCCGCAGGCCGCGCAGGGTGGGGTGTGCGTCGTCGCCGTCGACCACCGACACTGCCTGCGCCGCGGCGCGGCTGGGGAACGGCCCGGCATCGCGTGCTGGCGCGACGTAGAGACTGGCCGCATCGGCGGGCAGTGGCGGCGTGATGCGATGGAAGAGCACCACGTCGGCGCCGCCGGCATCGCGGTAGGCGGCGGGGGCGACGAACTCGATGTCCAGATTGGGGACGGCGCGTGCGACCCGGGTGAGCGCCGCCCGCAGTCCGGCGTCATCGCTGACCACGCGCAGATGCAGCGGGCGCAGTGGGCGAACCAGCGCATGGGCGCGATTGTCGGCCGCGAGCGCGTCGTCCACCTCGAGCGAGGCGCGCAACACGCCGGGACCGGGCAGGTTGCGGACCGGGAAGCCGCCGACGCTGCGCGGGGCGAGCGAGAAGCCACGGCGCTCCAGCACGGCATCGTCGAGCGCCAGGGTCAGCACGCCGTGCGCCTCGCGGCGCGCGAAGTTGCGAACGGCGACATAGGCGTGCGCCTCGCGCGGATCCTCGAAGCGGCCCTGGAAGACCTGCACACCCTCGATGGCGAGGTTGTCGTCGGTCTCGCCCACCGGGAACACCGAGACCGTGTCGCGCCAGTCGGCGGCGAGCAGTTCGCGTGGCGTGTCGCTGTACAGCTCGACCCGGGTGGCGCGATCGCCGCGCGCGGCGGCGCGGCGTGCCACGGCGAGGGCGGCGTCGAGGTTGGCGCGCGTGTCGACCGGCTCCACCGCGGCAAGCTGACGTAGCGCCGCGGCGTGGTCGGTGGTCGGCGCGACGACGACGCTCGGTTGCGGTCCGGCGAGGATGAGCATCACCTCGTCGTCGGCCGGCAGCGCGGCGAGGCGTTCGCGCAGCGTCTGCCGCGCCTGTTCGAAGCGGGTGGCGCGCCCCTCGCGCGCCTGCATGCTGGCCGATCCGTCGAGCACGAAGACACTGCGCCCGGCAGCCCGGCCATCCTGCCGTTCGTCGAGCACCGGGTCGGCGAGCGCCGCGATCAGGGCGAGCAGCAGAAGGCATTGCAGGAGCAGGAGCCAATCGGGGCGCAGCCGCGTGGCGCGCGCGGTGGCGACGGGTATCTCCTGCCAGAGCAGCAGCGACGGCACGTCGACGTCGCGGCGGGTGCGATCCCAGAGATACAGCGCGATCAGCACCGCCAGCAGTCCAGCGAGCCACCAGGCCTGCGGGTTGAGGAAGTGCAGCGTCACTGCAGCACCCCGGCGCGTGGCAGTGCGTGCAGCAGGCAGTCGGAGAGGCCCGCGGCCGGGTCGACGGCGGCGAACGCGATGCCGCGCCCGGCGCACCAGTCGCGCAGGTGCGCGACGTGGGCGGCCATCGCCGCGGCATAGCGGGCGCGGTGCGCGGCGCTCAGCTCGACGTCGCGCTGCAGACCGGATTCCGCGTCGCGCAATCGCACGCGGCGCGGCAGGTGGGCGGCGTCGCGCTCCAGCGCACCGAGGGGCCGCAGCGCCACGACGTCGTGGCCGCGACCGCGCAGTTGGTCGAAGGCGCGCTCGGCATGTGACGGGTCGACCAGAAAGTCGGAGATGACGATCACCAGTCCGGGCAGCTGCGTCGAGCGCAGGTAGGCATCGACGCCTTCGCGCAGGCGTGTCGTGCCGGCGGCGCTGAGCGGCGCGAGGAACCCGTACAGCTCGGGGAGGCGGTGCGGGTGGCGCAGCAGCGGGGAGAGGCGGCTGCCGTCGTTACCGGCGGTCAAGGCGGCGGCGCGCACCGGGTTACCGTGGCGCAGCGCGATGTACGCGCAGCAGGCGGCGAGCGCGGCGCCGAAGGCGAGCTTGGCGTCGGCGGTCGGCGCGCCCATCGAGGCGCTGGTGTCGAGCAGCAGGTGCAGCGGCGCCTCGCGTTCGGCGCGGAAGGTCTTCACCACTCGCTGGTCGAGGCGTGCGAGCGCGTTCCAGTCGACGTGGCGGAGATCGTCGCCTGGGGTGTACGGCTTGTGCGCGGCGAGCTCGAGGCCGCTCGCCTGGGTCGCGCGCGCCACCGGCGTCGTGCCGGGGCGCTGGCTGACGCTCGACTGGCCGGTGAAGCGCAGGCGGTCGAGCAGGCGCAGGAGCGGAGGGGCGCTGGCGAGACGGACGGCGGCCGCGACGTCAGCGGTGAAGGCGCTTGGCGGCATCGAGGAGCCGTTGGATCAGCGCGCGCGGGTCGATGTCGTCGGCGCGCGCCGCGAAGTTGAGCACCAGGCGGTGGTTCAGCGCCGACACGGCGACGCGATCGACATCCTCGTAGGTGAGGTGCGCGCGTCCAGCGAGTAGCGCCCGCACCTTGGCGCCGAGCAGCAGCGCCTGGCCACCGCGCGGGCTCGAGCCGAAGGCGACGTAGCGGCCGATGTGCTCGTCGGCGGCCAGCGCCAGCGGGCCGCCGGGGGCGAACTTCGAGCCGCGCGGAATCGTCGCCCGCACCAGCGTCGCGGCGTATTCCTCGATGTGCGGCGCCACCAGCACCTCGCGCACCAGCGCCTTCAGCTCCTCCAGGCGGGCCGCGGCCTTGCGCGGTGGAAACACCGCGGTCGCTTGCGCAGCCGCGTTCGACGTCGTCGAGCCGATGATGCGCTGCATCTCCGCCGCGCTCGGATAGGGCAGCACGACCTTGAACAGGAAGCGGTCGAGCTGTGCTTCGGGGAGGGGGTAGGTGCCCTCCATCTCGATCGGGTTGAGCGTCGCGAGCACGAAGAACGGCGGCGGCAGTTTGTGGGTCGCGCCGGCGACCGTCACCTGCCGCTCGGCCATCGCTTCGAGCAGCGCCGACTGCGTCTTCGGCGTGGCGCGGTTGATCTCGTCGGCGAGCAGCACGTGCGCGAAAATCGGCCCCTTGGCGAACACCAGCTCGCGCTGCCCTTCCTGTTCGAGCAGCATGCGAGTGCCAGTGATGTCGGCCGGCATGAGGTCGACCGTGAACTGGATGCGGTTGAAGCTGAGGTTGATCGCCTGCGCGAGTGTGCGGACCAGCAGCGTCTTGCCGGTGCCGGGTACGCCTTCGATGAGCACGTGACCGCCGGCAAAGAGCGCGATCAGGATCTCCTCGATCACCTCGCCCTGCCCGACGATGACCTTGGCGATCTCGTTGCGGATACGGTTGAACGTATCGGCAAAATCGCCGACCAGGGCTTCGGCGCTGGATGGCGGCGCAGCCGCCCGGGTCTCGGGGCGCGCCGCGGCGCTGCGTGTCGTGCGCGGCACGACGCGCGTCCCCGGCGCGATGGTCGGAGTGGCGCCGTCGGTGTCGGCGGCGTCGTCGGGCGGCGTGGTGGGTTGGTCGCTCATTCGCGGGTGAAGATGCGGCGCACGATCGACTCATGCTCTGGGGCGAGGTCGAGCTTCTGCAGCGCCGCGTCCGGCGCCTGCGCGAGCGCCAGATCGGGCGCTGCAGCGCGGCCGGCGCTGGTCATCGCGACCTGGCTGACCGGCCCGTTGCGGCGCTGTGGCTCGGCGCGTTGTGGCGCCGCCGCGGCGAAGGCGCCGAGCTTGATCGGCATCGGCTTCGCTTCCGCACCGCCGGCGGCGGCGGCGCGCGGCGCTTCGGTGAACAGGTTGCCGGCGGCGCCGCCGAGGCCGGCCCCTTTCGTGCCGCCGTCGCCGCTGCGTGCGTCGGCGACCTTGGCCAGCTCGTCGGGGTGGGGTTGGGATGCTGCGGTGTTCGGCTTGGCGTCGGCGGTGTGCGTGCCCGGTGCGTCCGGATTTGATCCGCTGCCGGGCGGCTGATCCTGCTGGTTCTGCGCCGCGGCGGAATCGCCGCCGGTCCCACCCTGTCTCTTGCCGCGCGCGTCGTGCGGTGCGGCGCCCTCGCTGTCGGCCCCCATCGCCTGGCGAATCGCCTCGCGTAGTCTATCGCTACCGCTGGCGTCGTGCGCCGCGCCGGCGGCGTCTCCGGCGGCATCGCCCTGTTGGTCGAGTCGGCCGCCGTCGCGATCGCCATCGCCCTGGGCGCCGCCCTTGCCGTGCTGCGCGGTCGCGGTCGTCAGGGCTTTTTCGCTGCTGCCGTCGCCGCCGTCCGTGTCGGCGGAGGCGAGGGCGATGCGAGATTCGCGATCCGCGCCGCCTCCCAGCGTGGGGGGGCGCGACTGCCACGGCTGCAAAGCATGCGTCGCGCGCGCTGCCGGGCGGACGAGGAAGGCGGCGATACTGAATACCGTCAGGCTGGCGGGGATGAGGAGCAGGGCCGGGGCGACGCGGCGCGGGGCGAGCGTCTCAGCCTGCCAGCGTGGACGAGCCAGCCGCACCTGTTCGATGAGGATCGGGCGCAGGCGCGAGGTGGGGACGGGGTCGGCGAGCAGCGTGCTCAGGCGTCCGTCGAGACCGCTCTGACGATCGGCGAGGTGTGCGGTGTCGTCGAGTGAAAGCCAGGCGCGATAGGCGCGCCACGGCAGGTAGGCCAGCAGGCCGAGTAGGAGTAGGACGCCGCCCCAGCTCGCAATCGCAAACCAGATCGGTGCGGCGCGCAGCGCGACCGCCATCAGCAAAGCGGCGCACAGGGTGATACCGGTCAGGGCGAGCGCGACGCTCTGCTGTGCGCGCAGGCCGTTGAGTCGACGGCGCAGGACGTGCAGCTCCGCATGAACGTCCACGCCTTCCCCGCTGCCCGCCATCATCGGTACGGCACCCGCAACCGGCGCGGAGAATAGAAGAGGGGGTGTGGAGACGCAACGGCGCATGTCGCAGCGGCTTGAACCGGCGGGCATGCCCCGCGATACTCGCCTTCGCCATGGCCGAGTCGCACGACGATCGCATTCCGGACGTTCTGGCTGATCGCTACGCGAGCGCGGCGATGACGGCGATCTGGTCACCGCGCGCGCGAGTGGTACTCGAGCGCGAGTATTGGATTGCGGTGATGCGTGCGCAGCGCGCGCACGGCCTCGACATCCCGGCCGAGGCGATCGACGCCTATGAGCGGGTCAAGGAACAGGTCGATCTCGCCAGCATCCGGGCGCGCGAGCGGGTGACGCGCCACGACGTCAAGGCGCGCATCGACGAGTTCTGTGCGCTGGCGGGCTTTCAGCACGTGCACAAGGGGCTGACCAGCCGCGATCTCACCGAGAACGTCGAGCAGCTGCAGGTACTGCGCTCGCTGCAGCTGATCCGCTGGAAATACGTCGGCTGTCTCTCCCTGCTGGGCAAACGGGCGGCGCAGTACCGCGATCTGGTGCTGAGCGGTCGGACACACAACGTTCCGGCGCAGGCCACCACGGTGGGTAAGCGACTGGCGATGTTCGGCACCGAGATGCTGGTTGCCTGTCGGGCACTCGACGGGTTGCTTGGGCGCTACGCCCTCCGGGGGCTCAAGGGGCCGGTTGGGACGCAGCTCGACCTCATCACGCTGTTCGACGGCGATCGCAGTAAAGTCGACAGCTTGGAGCGGCAGATTGCCACGCATCTGGGCTTTGCGGCGGTGCTGGACGGGGTCGGGCAAGTGTATCCACGCAGTATGGATTTCGAGGTCGTGGCAGCCCTCTACCAGCTCGCGGCGGGTCCCAGCAGCATGGCGACCACCATCCGCCTGATGGCGGGGCACGACCTGGCGGCCGAGGGCTTCCAGGAGGGGCAGGTGGGGTCGTCGGCGATGCCGCACAAGATGAACTCGCGCAGCAGCGAACGCGTCAATGGATTGCGGGCGGTGCTGGCGGGGCATCTGGCGATGACGGTCGAGTTGGCTGGCGACCAGTGGAACGAGGGCGACGTATCCTGCTCGGTCGTACGTCGGGTTGCCCTGCCGGGAGCCATGTTTGCCATCGACGGATTGCTCGAGACCTTCGCGACCATCTTGCTGGAGATGGAGGTTTTCGAGGGCGTCGTCGGCGCAGAACGCGAGCGACTCGCCCCGTTTCTCGCCACTACCACCGTCCTGATGGAGGCGGTGAAGGGCGGTGCCGGGCGGGAATCCGCGCACGAGGCGATCAAGCAGCACGCCGTTGAGGCGGCGCGCGCGCTGCGTGCCGGGCAACCCCCGGAGCTCTTGGCGCGTCTGCACGCCGATCCGCGCGTGGGCCTGTCGGACAAGGCTTTGCGCGATGCGCTGCGGCTCGACGAGCGCTTCGTCGGGTCCGCGTTGGCGCAGGTCGACCACTTCGTAGGAGAGGTCGATGCGCTGTTGCTGACCGCACCGACCGCCGCGGACTACCGTCCCGGGAAGATTTTATAGCCAGAAGTGTGGCGACCCGCTTGACACGCGCGAGGCACTCCCGTACAACACGGGATCTCGCCCCTTTCGTGGCGCCGGTCTTTGAAATCTAGGGAGTAGGTAAGTGGATCCGAGCACTGGACGGTTCGTCCGGTGATCGGTGACGCGTGCGAGGATCTCTTTCGGGCACGACTGTTACTTTTCCAGTCGTGCTTCGATGGCGCATTTCGGTGCGCCATTGTCGATTTAAACTGGAGAGTTTGATCCTGGCTCAGAACGAACGCTGGCGGCGTGCCTAACACATGCAAGTCGAGCGGGAAAATTCCCTTCGGGGAGTGAGTACAGCGGCGAACGGGTGAGTAACACGTAGGTAACCTACCCTGGA